>CAYTYD010000331.1:0-3531 GCA_964441555.1 uncultured Phycisphaeraceae bacterium
TCATAATCCACGCAGAACTGCTGCACCCGCTCCGGTGTGCTCGTGCCATCGGGCACATTGGTGTTCTTGGGTTCAATATCAATGTGATCAAAAAGGTACTCGCGCATGAAACGCCGGTAGCTCTGCAACTCATCCGGACCCATCGGCCAGTATTCATCCAGGTTAAACGTGATGACGTTCTTGAAGCTCAACCCTTCCTCGCGATGCAGGCGAACAAGCTCTTCATACACACCCTGCGGTGTAGATCCCGTCGCCAACCCCAGCACCGCGTTCTTACCCTGCTTGGCCCGCTCGCGAATCAGGGCCGCGATCTCTGCCGCGACGGCGCGGCTCGCAGCCGAGCTCGTCGGATGCACGGATACTGCGATCTTCTCAGGGGTGTGCTGATGCTCGGCATTGCCTGATGCTGGAGCTCGTGAAACTCCCGCCATTCGCGCAGCTGATTCGGATACCGATCCTGACATCCCTGCTTCCTTTCCATCGCTGGCGCACCCTGACCGGCACAGTTCCATCCGTGCCGCGACGAGCCGCCTTGCCCCATTCAGCCGATTGTACAGAGATACGCTTGTCGGTATTGTGCGGTCCAATCAGTATCGATCGCGGCACACGACCCTGGCGGAGCATGCATGAATTCCTCAACTCGGACCCTTGGCGTTGGCGTGGTTGGCTTGGGATTCATGGGTGCCACACACGTAAAGGCATACCAACTTGCCCGCAAAGACGGCTTTCCCTGCAAGTTGCTGGCCGTGGCCGATTCAAACCAAGACCGCCGCGCTGGCCGTCCTCCGCACGCTGGCAACCTCGACACCGGTGCTTCCGACGATTTGCTCTTTGATCCAGCCCAAGTTCGCGGCTATGAAACACCCGACCAGTTGTTCGCCGACGACGACATTCACCTGGTCAGCATCTGCACCTACACCGATTCTCATGTCGATCTGGCCACCAAAGCCCTTCGAGCCGGAAAGCACGTCCTTCTAGAAAAGCCCGTTGCGCTTTCTGCTGAGGCGATCCTGCCCCTGCTGAGCATCGCATCTCAATCAGGCCGCCTGTGCATGCCAGCGATGTGCATGCGTTTCTGGCCGGGATGGGAGTGGCTCAAGGATCTGATTGCCAAATCAACCTACGGCGCACTTCGCACCGCTCGATTCGAACGCCTCGGCTCGGGCCCGGCCTGGGCCAACGACTTTTATCGCAATGATGCCCGCAGTGGTGGGGCAATCTTTGATCTGCATATTCACGATACGGATTTCGTCCATTGGCTCTTTGGCCTCCCGGCATCAGTGTCATCCTGCGGCAGCCGCAATCACGTCGTGACCACGTTCCGATACAACTCCGGCCCCGCGGCACACGCTCTGGTCACTGCCGAGGGTGGCTGGTCTGTCGCCCCCTCCGCTGGATTCCGCATGAAGTATCTGCTCAACTTTGAGCGGGCCACGATTGAGTTTGATCTGAGCAAAGACCCGACCGTAACGGTGTATCACCCCGATCGCGCTGAGCCGATGTCTTTTGCATGCCTCGGCGGGTATGACATGGAAATACGTCACCTGATCGATTGCATCGCCCACGACCGTCGCCCCCGAGCGACGCTGGAAGATGCGCTGGCCGTGACCAAGACGATCGAAGCAGAGTTGCGATCGATCCATGCGGGAACGGCGATCAGTGTTGGGTGAGTGATGGAACCTTCCGTTCCCATTCCGAAGCGGTTTCCCCGCAGTAGCGTAACCTGTCTGATCGTGATCGCATTCTTGACAGCGCTGTGGCTTTTGAGCGATCGGCGTTTGTACTCTATCGGGTACAACTGGCAGCAGATGCTACCGCCTGTGGCGACTCCATTAAGCACTGAATACAGTCTGGAGATCAGCGATATCGGGGTGCGCAGCAACTCAGGCGTTATTGTGCTTTCCCGCAGCGCATACACCAGTTACGACTCCAATCGCGATGATCTTGTGATTCGTTGGCGCGAGCACCATGGGTGGCATGACATGGGGTTCGGCGACACGGTTGTTCTTCCTCGTCGCAATCCCTTCGCAAATGAATTCAAAAATGTTGATGGTGGATTCCAACTTTTCGGACTGGGCGTGATCACATCGTCACGCCAGGGCGAGAAAGCCGTTGCATTCACCATCCCAATTCTGTATCTGATCCTGCTTGCAAGTCTTCCTGTCATGCTCGCCTTGCAACGCCGCCGGCGATACTTCCAGAGACTTCGTGCCGGTCACTGTGTGCGCTGCGGCTACTCCCTCGGTGGAGTCGGCACTTGCCCGGAGTGCGGAACCGCGCGATCGTGACGAGCGACGCGTCACTTCGCTGGTTTGGGCGTATCAAACGGCGGCGTCTCCTCCTGCGTTTGAGTTGCAGCGGGAGGGTTCGGAGTCTTTGAATTCACTTCATGGCGAAGATTGTCGCGGTTTCGCTCAGCTTCAAGCTTTTTGGTTTCTGCTTCCGCTGCCGCTCGTTCTGCATCGGCGCGAGCTTTCTTTGCGTTAGCCAGCGCGGTGGCAGTTGCTTCCTTCTCCGCCGCTTGGTCCGCAGTCTCGCGATCAATCTTGGCTTGTCTGTTTTTGGCCAATCTGGCTTCAACGCGAGTCTTCTCTTCGCCAACGTAAACACCGCGCCGCAGGTATTCTTCGTCAAGGCGATCGATCGAATCTGCAAAGGGAAGTGTCCATGATGACTTTCCGGTCAGCAGATACTCTTGCATCTTCTCGTTGGTCTCTGCGACTGCGGAAAGTGCACCCTTGATCGAATACGTGAATGCGTAGTCGTACGCCAGTGAAAAGACCCTGTGCGTGGACTCTTTACCGACTTGCATTTCGTCAATTTCCTGAAAGATAGTCTCTTTCAACACCTTTCGCTTCGAGCTGGCGGCAGTTCGCAATTTCGCGTAGTCATCGACATCAAGATTGGCGGTGTAGTCCCTGACTGCCGTATCTATCACCAGCGCACTTCCGGCAAGCGAAGCACCCAGCACCGGACTGATGAATGAGCCCGCAATCGCGCCGCCATAGAGCGTTTGAGCGGCACTATTCCCTGCCTTGTACGCTTCCAGGAAAGTCGTCAGATGTCTCCAATAGACATCTCCGTTCCAGTCGGCTGCTACGACCAATGCATCAGCAATGGCTCGAATCGCCGCGCGACGCTGCACAGGATCTTCGATGCTGCGCAGTGATGGATCGCGTGCGAGGTTTGTCACGTCCACCACCATGTAGTAGCTCTGCTTATCCCAACTCTGAGCGTTCTTGCTGTTGACGACCTTGCCATCCCAAGGCGAGCGATATGCCACGCGGATGAGTGGGATCATCTCGATTGCATTGCCGCTCGTGTCAGTAAGAGGGACAGGTTTTCCATTCTTATCCAAGAGTGGAACGGTGTTCCCTTGTTTGTCACGCAAGGGCACGAAAAGCTTGGGATTCAGCGGCACGCTTTCATCCGAAAGCACTTCGCTGCCGAACGACGAAGCAATCGGGAACTTTCCCTGCGACCGCGCCAGATTGTCACATCCGGCAAGAAAACCGGCGGACAACAGAATCC
>CAYTYD010000332.1:0-3528 GCA_964441555.1 uncultured Phycisphaeraceae bacterium
CCCCTCCCTCACATCCTCCCAGCGCCAGAACACTTGCCAACGCACCCGCCACACACGCACCACTCACCACCATCGTCCACTTCGTCCCGCGCTGGCTCATCGTGCCACTCCCATCAATTGTCACTCTTGGTCTCATACCACACCACCTCCCACGCCCGCACCATACGTCCGCAAACACCTTCCAGATTCCCCTCGACCCGTGCCCCCAATCCCCTCCTTCTCACCATTTCAACCCCATCATCCGGGAACCCTCCCCCACCTTCCGTGGTACAACAATGACAGGGATCCGGCCCTCAGCACACCTCGCGTCATTCCGCCGCCCCCTCCAAACCATGACCACCACCAAACTCCAGCCCTCACTCACCAGCACCACCTGCCCATATTGCGGCGTCGACCTCGGCTCCACCGCCGATTCCAGCAATCGCTGCTTCTCTTGCCGAGGCCTCCTCGATCCCCTCTCTCGTCAGGCCAGCCAGAACGACATGGGCCCCTGGTTCATCCGCGACGACAAACTCTCTTTCCGTCCCGGTTGCTCCTACGAAGTCCTTCGCGCCCTCGCCATCAAGGGCCGCCTCACGCGCGATGCCATCATTCGCGGCCCCTCAACACGCCAGTTCTGGATGGCCGCCGCTCAAACTCCCGGCATCGGTCATCTCTTCGGCTCCTGCCATTCCTGCGGCACAGACTGCTCCCCCTCCGATGTCACCTGCGACGAATGTCACGCCAGTTTCGTCATCGAATCCAATCGCCAGCACCTCGGCCTCGGCCCCATTCACCTCATTCCCGGGTCAGGAGTCTCACCACCAGCCAATGCCTCTCGCCTCAAGTCCCTCGTTGGCGATTCCATCGATGAAGAACACCTCATCGCCGCCGCCAACACCACCCTACCCCGCGATGAACTCCCCGAAGCCAATCCTGAGTTCCGCTCCTCCCACACTGCACCACGTCGCGGCGACGCTGGCGTCATCACCTCCGCCGAACTTCTAACCTTGGAAAACAAGCTTTCGTCCACTCGCTTGCTTCTCCTGGTCGCCTCCCTCGTCGCCGGACTGTGCATCGCCGCAACCGTGCTCGTCGTCCTCGATATCAAGCAAGACCTCGGCCTTGGCTTAGGTCGCGCCTTGAAACCCGCTGCAGCCCAGCTCCCAACCAACGACACGCCTGTGGACAATGTGTCAACTCCCGCCTTGCCAACTCCCGCAATCTCACCAACCGTCGAAACCGCTCCCGCCCCCGCAGATTCCGCACCGCGCCCCAGAGCCCGCGGCATCGCTGGCTCTCCTTCCCAACCCGCCGTACTTCCCTCCACCCCTCCCCCCGCAACCACCCCCGGTCCCCACGACAAGCCCACCCCCGATGGCGAGAAAATCCCACCGGATTCTCCCTCCGCCGCCCATGATCAACGCTGGAATCAGGTCATCTCCTTCATGCAGGCGGGCGATCGCGATTCCATCCTGAAGGCGCTCGCTTTGGTTCAGGAACTCGAATCCGCCAAACTTCCCCCACCTTCACAGCGCCCAGACCTTCCCCAGGCGGTCCGCACCAAGGCTGCTCTCATGACCCTCAGCCCTGCCGCGCCACCCACCCCACCCGCTTCACAACCTAAATGAGATCGCCTTCTCAATAAGGCCGCGTCTACCGCGTTTCCCACGATTTCACCGATACTTCAAATGGCACTCGACATGCCCTGCCTTTTCTGGTATCGTGAACCTTCAGAGAAGCTCTTGGGGGGCCTCTCTCCACGCGGGATGGGTTCTCTGTTCCGCAACTCAGGGTCAGGAGAATTTCAGATGCTTGGACAGTCGCTTCGCAATCGTGCAGCGCTTCAGAGTGGTCGCACACGCGGCTTCACACTCATCGAGCTGCTGGTCGTCATCGCCATCATCGCGCTGCTCATCAGCATTTTGCTCCCCGCCATCAGCGAGGCGCGCAAGACCTCTCGCCAGACCGTCTGCGCATCCAACCTCCGCCAGATGGGTATCGCAACTCACTCGTACACCGCAGACTTCCAGGACAAGCTCTTCAGCTTCACCTGGGTCGCTGGCAAGCAGTACATCGTTGATAACCCCTACATCGATCTTCGCGGCCCCTTCACTGAAGACGTTTCCGCCGCCGCCGCTCAGGCCATCTGGATCATGCGCCGCCGCGCCGACGTCAACGACATGCCCTCGTCCCTCATCGGTGGATGGATTCCTCACATCCTCTACACCCACCTTGTTCTCCAGGACTACCTCGCTTCTCGTCTCCCCGAGAAGATGGTCGTCTGCCCCGAAGATCGTCCTCGCCTGGATTGGCAGATTGATCCCAAGACTCCCGGCAGAGGCTTCCGCGCCGATCAGGCTCAGCCCCAGCCTCCGGGCTCCGATCCCATGAACTACCGCTGGCCCTATTCGTCCACCTACGAAGTCACCATCAGCATGTTCACCAACGATCGCGAAACGGCGATCTACCAGGGCCCCCAGCACAACACCTTCTTTGTTGGTGGTGCAACTGGTCGCCTCGGCAAGCGCCTCATTCCACAGGTCTCCTTCCCCTCCAACAAGGTCATGATGTGGGAAAACGCGTCTCGCCACTTCACCAAGTATCAGGACTACTGCTTCTATGACGAAGCACGCATCCAGACCCTCTTCTTTGACTCCTCCGTCCGCACGATGAAGTCACGCGATGCCAACCGCGGCTGGAACCCCACCGCCCAGAACGCCATGGGCACCTACACCACCATGACCTACAACCGCCAGCCCTGGGAACCCATTTCCCGCACTGGCAGCTCCGATCTCATCGGTAAGTGGCGCTGGACTCGCGGCGGCCTCCAGGGTGCTGACTTCGGTGGCTCCGAAATCAATACCAGCCAGTGGTAATTCACCACTGCTCCGTTCCAACCTGATTTCCTCTCGCACCCCGGCCCTCCGCCGGGGTGCTTTGTTATCAGCGTCACCACTCCACTCCCATCCCAACACCGGCAGGCGGCACGAACGCACATGCACTCGGTTTCGTGCCACTGCACCGCAGCTTTAAGCGGTCAGTGTGCTCTTGCCTTCATTTGGCCATTTGGAATTTTGTCCATGTTGCCATTTGCGGCGTAGCCGCTCTCTTCGCCCCAACGGGGGGGGCTGGCTGTAGCCAGTTGGGAGCTCGTCGAGCGATGCGCAGCATCGCGCAACCTCTGGTCAACTGCCCCCATGCGCATTTCATCGCTCCCTCTCATCTTCCTTCACATTGTGCCGCGAGCATCGCGGCACGAAGTCAAACGTCTTCTCCTCCTCTTCGCCCCAACGGGGCGGTGGGCTGTAGCCAGTTGGGGGCTAGTGGAGCAATGCGCAGCATTGCGCAACTAGTGGTAAACATGCTCCTCACACCTACTCGCCCTCTCTCTTCTTGCCTTCACATTGTGCCGCGAGGATCGCGGCATATGAAGTCATCTCTTCCTGCCTTACCCCCTCGACACCTCGACACCCCTCAATCGCCTTCGGCGATTGTTAAGAGCGACGCCGGCGCGCGCGCGCCGGTGGTACACGAAAACGTCTTATT
>CAYTYD010000333.1:0-3517 GCA_964441555.1 uncultured Phycisphaeraceae bacterium
GGTTGCGCTTGGGGCGTTCGGGTTTGCGGATGAGCTTGATGCCGGCCTGTTCGGGGGGGCGGCCACCTTTGCGGGCGAGGGTTTCACACGGGCAAAGAATGCGGATGGGTTGGTGAAGTAGTCGGGTTGGTGTGGGGTGAATTCAACAAGAATCGGGCCGCATTGCCTTTGGATGCGTGACAGACGTCTTGCCGCAAGATCTACACGGCTCCTGACCTCACTCTCCTCCCCCAAGTATTTTATCTTGTGAATTGACAAATCCTTAGCAAAGTGCATGAAAATCGTCGCCCTCGTCCGGTTGCGAACTGGGTGGGTTCTCGGTACATTGGTGTGAACTCTGGGAGCCCCGCCAATGCGATCACTGAAAGTAACGGCCTGTGTAGCCATCCTCGCTGGGTCGCTGTATGGCTGCCAAGCCATCTCACGAAATGTTGAGTCGGCGATGAATTGGATGAACGGCACGGTTTCCACACTGCAGATGAAGCAGGATAAAGACGGGTTGCCCTCAAAGCAGGAGATTCAGCGGGTACTCTCAGGAAATCAGGAACTTGCGATTGTCCCCGACTTGTTGTGCTCGGCCAAGGAACCCGCTCTTCCCCCCAATGCGGAAGCTCCGTACCCGGTCGCATCGGCCGCCACGTTGATTCGTCGTCCTGATGTCGATGGTCTTCCTGCCGGAAACTCGTTTGGTGTCGCCATCACCAACCCTCAGAAAGTTGCAAGTGTGCAGGCAAATGCGCAGTGGTGTTGGGCCGCCTGCGTGGAAATGGCCCTGAAAGCCCAGCGGGTGTCGATAGACCCATCTGATCAGAAAAGGATCGCGGAAGTATACAGGGCAGAAAGCGTTGATCAGTCAGGAAACTACGCCTTGATCCTTCGTGCGCTCCGACCAGACATGCAAGCCGCGTTGCAAGGCAAGATTTTCGTCCCCCTCATCATCGTTCCCCCATCGTCGGACATGATCGTGCATCGCCTTTCTCGCGGCGAAGTCGTCATCGCTGGAATTGGCGCTGATCCCGACGTTCCGGACGGTGGTGGCCACGCCGTGGCCATCATCGGATGCACATTCGCAGTTCGGGATCGCTCCGGTTGGCGGCAGTTCACCGATGCTGTCAATGTGGGTCAGCAGCCCGATCACATGAAAGACACAGAAACTCGCATTGCACTGCATTCTGTGACGTACTTCGACCCATGGCCCGGCGCGGGAATACAGACGATCAGCGCTGAGAGTTTGAATGAGCGAATTCTATTCCTCGGAAGCTTTGGATATGCCGGTGATGTGATTCAGCGATTCTTGAAAAACGGGCGTTGATCCGTTTCGCATTTATGGAGATTCACATGATCAGGTTTCTTCTTTTGGTCGGGTTCTCGTTGTTGCTTGTGGCGTGCGGTCCAAAAATCAGCGGCAACGATTGGTCACATGTGACCATCCGTACGGATGCGACGGACACCAAGCTTTATCTGGTTCCCTTGACAGATTGGAACGCGATGCAGAAGCAGGGTGTCCCCCGCAATGCTTCAACTTTGGCGGACTACTGCAAAGCCTCTGGCACAAACGCGATCGAAGTGAAAGGTGTAAAAACGTACAAGCAGGTGGTCGTGGTTGAACGCGGCGGAAAAACCGAGTACCGCGAGTTCACTCCAGTGTGGCCAAAATCAGAAGTCACGGTCCCTTCACCAAAATAGCATCTACGTATCGCAAGGCGCACGCCGATGAATGTCATCTCTCAGACCGCGAAAGCAACCAAGGGTGTTTGGGAGAATACTCCGAATCTGGCAGAACCACTCCTGAGAGTTCTTAACGTCGTCTTGCTCGCGCCGGTGTTGCACGGGGTGAGCGAGGGTTTGTGGATCCCGGGTGACATGCGGTTCATCAGCAATGTCCTCATGCCCACTGTCGGATTGTGGTGGTTTCAGTCATTCACCCTCTACACGCTTGGACGCAGATGGTCAATGAAGAGACGGCGTGATTCTGACGACAGGCCATGGAGTCGCTCCCGTCTCTTGTTCGCGTTGGTATTTGCCGCAGTTATTGCAACAGGCGGACTCGCAACTCACGAATACTTGAGCAACAGGTGCCGCCTTGGTCTACATGACAATCTGCGGATCGGCACACCCACCGAAGCGCACTCAACAAACGCAGAAGCTGCCTTACCCGCGACTGACGGTGTGTCATCTGCGTCGCAACATCAGCATCAGCAAGCTCAGCAACTTGTCGTCAATCGTTTCAAAGGGATGTCACCCGACTTGCTCACGGATGAAGAGATACGCGCTGTACGGCTTCGGGGCAACGAAATTCTTGTTCCCCTCTGGCTGCCCGAACGACTTGACGCTTGGGTGTCTCGCTGGAAAGGTGAAACGCACAACCAGCGGTTGCGCGAGTTCGTGAACAAGGATGAAGTCGGGCCCTCCAACATCGTGTTTGCCGTCCGAACCCTCAATTCGGATCCATGGGCAGTTTGGGTTACCCAACTGGCCTTCCTTGTCTCCGTCGCCGTCGTGATGGCGGGTATTGGTGCTTCTGTTAGCATCGCCAGAGCATTCTTGCTTGAGTCTGCACGCCTAGCTCATGAACAAGATAACAAGAAGAGCTCTGGAATTGGCGTGAGCATCGCAGTTTCACTTCTGCTCGTGGCTCTCAATATGTTCTTGTATTGGTCACAGGCGAGCGAAGCACTGACTCTGCTTTGGCTTCCACCACACATTAAGCCGACGGCAATCGTTCTTTCTTCTGCGATTGGCATGGTCGTTTTTCAGTGTGTTTTTGGAATTGCACACGTCGATAAGCTCATCCCGCAAGAGGCCAAGCAGCCATGCATCCTCGCCTCAATAACGCTCGCGAGCATCCTGGCACTCTTTCATTTTCGGTTGGTCGCATTGTGTGTCATACCCGTCACCGTCGGCATGGAAGCCATTCCAGTGCCCCCGGCGGCAGCGTACACCGGCGCAATTAGCGTTGATGTGATGACCAAGTTGCCTCTCTCTCATTCACGTCAGACGCTTCAACACCAACCAGAAGCAGCGCAGAACCAAGATTTGTCACGGCCTCAGTCCAAGACCGATCCAAACTCCACTGCCATGAGTGCGTTCTCTCCAAGTCTCAAAGCGCAGGAACAGGGCATCGCACGGAAAGCCGAAGAAGATCAGCGGTTTGTATATGTGCCGATTGGATGGCCTGAAATGCTGTGCGAGAATCTGCCCATGGGCTGCCAGGATGATCAGTATGGAAGAACGGTCGCCGTCCGCGAGAATCCCGACTGGTTCTCTGAGTCCGCTCCAAATCTCTTTCCCTGGGCCTATGCGAGTACATCGGTTTGCTTTGGATTGCTCTTTGCCAGCATTACAGTTCTGTTCGTCACAGCGGCCGCTTTGACCGGCGAGCTCTTCTTTGAATCTGTCAATCCACTTGTCACCTTCGCCACTCAATCCATAGGCGTTGCTGCTAAAGCGGCGGCTGCCAACGGCAAGATTGAAACCGATTGAATTCGCTCAGACTCACCGCAACTCCACACTCCAA
>CAYTYD010000334.1:0-3500 GCA_964441555.1 uncultured Phycisphaeraceae bacterium
AACTCGCATTCTCACGCTGCTGCCGCGCCGACCATCGCTGGCCGATCTCCGCAAGCGTCGCGTGCTCTCGTCCCGTCGAGGGCAGCGTCTCCGCCACTTTCATCATGCGCGTGGCCAGACGATTCGCGGCTTCCTCCGGATGCAGCACTGTGCCCGAACCTGACACTCCGCCTCTGACCTGATAGGCCTCGCCCAGCTGCTCAGCCAGCGTGTCGATGACTCCGAACTCTCCACCCGCAGCAATCGCGGTCAGCAAGCGATCCACCAGCGCCCGCCGCGCATACTCGCGCCAGCGCGGGTCATCGGTTGAGGGCATGGGCTGAATCGTCACGAAGTCCAGCAGTTCATTGGTCTCGCGCGTCCGAGGCAGCGAGCCCACCAGATCCAGCAATGTCGACAGCATCGGTGCCTGGCCGCTGAGAAACTTCACTCGGTCGCGCGCACCCGCACGCAGCGCCACACTCTGTCCCTTGATCATCTCGCTCACGATCACAAAGCAGTCGCGCGGCCCAACCGTTTCGCCGCTGCTTCCAATCGCATTCAACATCTCGCGCTTCTCAGTCACAGAAGCAATCAGGTACTTGGCTCCCCATTCACCATCCGGTGGACCCGGGTCCAGAATCGAATTGGGCTTCACCGCCTCCATCGCCTTCTGCACAAGAGGGATCGGCTCCATGCGACGATCCAGCGCGGTCGACGCCTTCTCCGGCTCACCGATCCACATCAACCATGCGGATTCATTGATCCGCGCTGCCGACACCGCGCCCGCTAGCGCCAGCGCCGGGCTCTGCGGCACATTCGCATCCGCGAGAAACTCCTTGGTCCATGCCACCCAATCGCCCTTCAGCGCATCCGCATCATGCGAATCCACCATCCCCCACGCCTTGGCGTATCGCTCGCGCAGGTCAGATCGAAGATTCTCGTTGGCCGCCGCTGGCACCACCAGCGATGCATCGATTCCGCCCGACCGCGCTGGCTCCTGGGCAAGCCGCGCCGTGAGAGCAAAAAGTCGTCCTGCGGTGATTTCCGGGGAAATCAGCCATCGCAACAGCCATTGCCTTGGTGCGCCAGACGTGGAGAAATCCAGCCGCGACGTAATGGATTGAATCGACTCAAACGCCTGCTTATCCGCATTGGGATCAGGACCCGTTCGCAGAAAATCCTCAAAGGGGACGAGCACGACAAGTGCCCGCCGCGATGGATCGGTCGCACCGCTCATATCCGCAGTGGCCAGCGCGGCATCAGCCCACTTGCCCCACGCCACACCAAGATCCATTGTCGACGAAGTCGAACCTCTGACCGCCGACAGGTTGCTCGCCACCGCCTGCAGGCCAGAGCGTGCGCCCGCCTCAAATGTCGCGTCTGACGGAGTCGCAGAGACGCGTGCCAACTCGATGTTCACGGCGCTGCGCACCGCCGTGGGCAAGTCTCGCTCACGGGATAGCCGCGCCAGGGCACCCGCGGCAAATACGGACGGCCACACTCGCGGGGCGACTTCACGCGCATCCACTGGCTGCCTCCACACCGTGGGCGCCATGATGGCATCCACTGCGCCGCGCGCCCAATCCGCATCGCGCGACAGGGCATACACCGCATCCACCACACCGTCCGTGAATGCGGCAATCTGGTCCGGCTGCCATGTGGCCCACACGCCCGCTGCCTGCTCAATGGCCAGAGCCAGTTGTTTCGATGCTGCGGCGGGATCGGTCGCACCCACGCTGCGAACCTCGCGAACTTGGGCCAGCAGGGCATGGGCATCAGCAGCTACCGAACTCGCCGTCTGCGTTTGTGCGGCATCAGTCGGTGGCTTGGTCGGCGGCAGACGTTCGCCATCGGTTGCAAAGAGCGTTCCTGGCAATGGAGCACGATCCTGCTCCCGTACCGCAGGCGTTGGCGACGGATTCTGCGTCGCAATTTGTTTGGCTGGAACGTTGGTGCTCTCGCACCGCGTCGCTGCAAAGCCGATGATGGAAATCAACACGACCGTACCGCAACCAATTCCCGCAAGCCGAACACCGGATTGCAGCTTGCGATACGCCGGATCGACCTGTTCACTCAGCACGGGCTTTGCAGTGGCTTCTGATGCGGCGACGCTTGCTTCCAACTCGGTCCTTCTGGACGGCGGTGAATCCGTCGTGGAATCCGCGCTGCCCGTGGCCGCATGGGCCAATTGCTGCAACGATGCGCCGCTGTCTCTCGACATGGACGCCATTGCCATCATCGAATCGCGATTCCAACCACCATGCATGGCCATCACGCGCCGAGCTTCATCATTGATCACTGACGCGTGCGGATGATTCCTCGCTGATTCATCCAGCATCACTTCGACTGGCGCATGCTCTGGATGCCAGAAACGCAGCTGCACTAAGCGGGTCTTTGGATTCAGCAACTGTGCCGCGGCGGCATGCACCGCGAGCCGCACCTGATCGGCCTCTGGTGTGCGTGCCTGCGGGTGCCCATTCACCCTCATCAGTCTTGCCTCAAGCAACGGAGGCACCAGGCGATCGGCCTGATCATGTTCCGCAGGATCCAACCCGATGAGCACAAATGGACCACGATCCTCGATCTGTTCACCAAGGAATCGCTCCATGGCGCTCTTTGGCCGAGGTGCACTCGCCGGGTCATTCACGTTGTGTGGATCGTTGTGGGGCACCGCTGTCTCAAGTTCCTATTTTGGCGTGTTGATTGTGGAATTTGCTTCTGGCTTGGCGGCACCCGGCGAAGAAGGTGCGGGGCCCAACTCACGATCGATGGTCGCCATGGCGGAGTCATGCGGCGGTGGGCCGTAGTTGGGATAGAGCGCTTTGTGCTGCACCATCACCTCGCGTGCCCGCACAGGATCAATCCGGGAGAGCAATCGCAGAGTTTCAACACGTGCCACAAACCAGCCGTCGGTTCCGGGGGTCTGCAAGAGCAACGCCTGACGCCACGCCTCGAGGGCATCCGCGTGACGCCCGACGGATTCCGCGAGCCGTCCAAACCGCGTCAGGGTGCCGAGTGAGTGCTTCTTGGCCGCGATGAGCTTCTCATCGCCTGCGATCGCGGCATCGCGTGCCACCACATCCTGACTTTGCCGCCACAACTCGCCGTTGGCCTCACCGGCATCATCAAACATCTGCGCCATACCGCTTTCGGCAAATGGGTTCACTTTGTCGGCGCGGGCCATGATCCGCGTAGTGAAGAGCAGCAGATCTCGTGCCGCCGCAGGGCGAGCGGCATCGGTTGCTTTGATGATGTCTCCGGATTGCAGTGCATCCGGAGCGGGCGCGGTCACCGGCTTCATCGCCTCGGCAAACTTGGCCTTTGCCCAACGGTACATGGAACGATCGGCAGCAATCGAGAAAGGTGATTCAAACGAGCGAAGCGAATCGTGCATCGCGAGTGCTGTGGCCCAATCCTGCCGCGCAAGCGCCATCTGCAAGCGACGGTAGAAAATCTCATCGCGGAGCTTGCTCACATCCACAATCTTGGCTTGCGCCAACTGATCCAGGATGGCCAGT
>CAYTYD010000335.1:0-1583 GCA_964441555.1 uncultured Phycisphaeraceae bacterium
GCCACCATCCGCCACCACTGTGACGCGGCGGGAGAACATGTTGCGCGTGTCAAAACCGCCCGCAGCGTTCATCCACAAAAAGCCCTTGTCATCAATTGCTGTGACATAGAAGCCAATCTCATCCATGTGGCACAGCAGCATGACGCGGGTGGCCCGGCCCTGCCCCTTCGGCGGCGCAAGCCTTTTGACTTTCTTTCCAGTCCGCGGCTTGCGCGTGCAAATCAAATTGCCCAAAGGATCAGTCCGTACCTCATCAAACAGGCCACCGATCTCCTTCTCAATCAACTCGCGAACCCGCTCTTCACGACCAGGAACGCCGGGGGTTTCGCACAGACGCTTGAGCAGATCGAAATTGAACGCGGTCGCCATGAGCACATTCTCCTACGCAAAAGTGAACCCTTTTCGTGCTGAGAGGATAGTCGTGGCATCCAAACCGTAGAATCCGGCACGTTTCTCTTTCAGTCTCGCACAGATCTCCGCCATGGCCCACCCCAGCCCACTCACACACCTGCACACTGCCGCCGAAGCCATGACCATCGCCTATGGCCCGGCATCCCCCACTGCCGCCCCCACCGTCGCAGTAACGCAGACAAATGATTCCGGCGCTTCCACCTCTGCCACCCCAACTCCCCCCACCCCCACATTTTCGCCGATTGATGTCGTCGCCACCTACGGCGAATTGATGCTGGAGTATGCCGCGTTGCGGCGGAACGCGGTGCTGGTGGATATGCCCCATCGGGCCGTCATCGAACTCAAAGGTGCGGATCGAATCGGATTTCTCAATCGGATGGTGACTCAGGAACTCAAGGGGTTTGAACCCGGCCATACCCGCCGCGCCTTCTGGCTCAATCGCAAAGGACGCATCGATTCCGACATGCTTTTGGTTGAACTGGGCGATCGCATGTTGATCGAAGTCGATGTCTTCAGCGTTGCACGCACCATGGCAGGACTTTCAGCCTACGTCATCACCGAAGACTGCGTGTTTCGCGATCTCACGCAGTCAACTCATCGACTCTTATTGCACGGCCCGACTGCCGCCGCGTTGCTGACTGCTCTTGATCCGACATTTGAAGGGGAGAGCTTGCTTCCGGGTCAAGCCCGCGTTGGCACTCTGGGTACACACCAAGTGATTGTCTATCGCGAGGATTGGTGTGGTGTGCCGGGATACGAACTCATCGTTCCTGCGGCAGGCGCAGAGGGCATCTATCGCCTGCTCGTGCAGGAGGGGCACGATCCTCACCATGGTGCTGGCGCTCTTCGCATTTCCGGACAAGGCACGCTGGGTTCACGAGTTCGGCTTCGTCCGGCCGGATGGATGGCACTCAATATCGCCCGACTGGAAATCGGCACACCCCTCTATCACATCGACTTCGGATCCGATTCGCTTCCCGCCGAATCCGGTGTGCTTGAGTCCCGCGTCAGTTTCACCAAGGGGTGCTATTTAGGTCAGGAGATCGTGGCCCGCATGCAGGCACGGGGCCATCCAAAGCAGAAGTTGATGGGCTTCTCCCTTAATGCCAGCGGCTTTGATCAACCATTGCCCGCAGCGGGAGGTGCAATTCGTGGCGATGCTCAGGCCGTCA
>CAYTYD010000335.1:1593-3480 GCA_964441555.1 uncultured Phycisphaeraceae bacterium
GTCAAGTATCAACATGCGACCGATGCCGCAACAGTCACGATCGATGCTGAAGACACATCCTGCCCGGGTCATCTGCACACCAGCATGACGACTTCCGAGCAGTAATGGTCAGGCCTGAACGCGGCGTAGCAGCAACTCCCGATCAACACCGACGAAATGATCTCGCAGTTCGCGGAAGTCATGTCCCGCTGCCAGGTTCATCGGGCCCTCTCCGGGTGCGATATGCACCAGGGCCTGATCAACGACATCTGCTGCGAAACTGCTTCGCAGCAATTCCTGACCGCATTCCAGCATCACGTTCATGCACGAATACTCGCAGACGAGCAGTTTCAACGCCGCCTTCACATCCGGCCTCTCCTGTGAATCAGAATTCACCGCATGCACGACCACGCCCCGATCCTCCAATTCAAATCGCCGTGCCTGCCCCTGCGGCGCACGGAGTGTCTTCTCCGTCGTGAGCACGATCGTCATTGCTTCATGTGCAGTCTGCACAAGTTTGCTCATCACGGGCGTGCGCAGGTGCGTATCCAGCACCACGCGCTTGGCTAGCCGTCGTACCCGCGCCACATCCCGCGCAGTCAGCATCGGATCATCCGCGATCACCGTGCCCACGCCCGTCACCACCGCATCGACAACACTGCGTAAACGGTGTACACGCCGCCGACTTGCTGAACACGAGATCCACCGCGGCTCTCCCGGCCCACTCGTCATTCGTCCATCGAGCCACTGGGCCCACTTGGCAATCACCCACGGCAAGCCCGATCTTTCCACGCTCGGTACCACGCGCCGGACAAATGGCTCCGACACCGCGCCCGCCAATGCGTGCGGCACTTCATCCACCCGCACACCCTGGGCGCGCAATCGCTCCGCCCCACCTCCACTGAGTTCATGCGGATCGCGCCGCGCCATCACCACGCGCGCGAACTGCGCCTCCAGCACCGCATCCACACATGGCGGCTGCTTGCCAAAGTGCGAGCACGGCTCCAGCGTCACATGAATCGTCGCCCCACGCAGGTCATGGCCACGCGATCGCGCATTAGCAATCGCTTCACGCTCGGCATGCAATCCGCCGAACCGCCTGTGATGACCGATTCCCAGCACTACACCATCGCGGCTGATCACCGCCCCCACCATCGGGTTGGGCTCCACATCACCCATTCCTCGCAGCGCGGCCTTTGCAGCCAAATTGAGCAGTTCGTAGTCGGTCATTCATGCAATCCGAATCAGCGCTTCCCTATCCGCCGGGGTCAGCATGCTCGCGGCATCGCGCAGCCAACGCCGCGCATCGGTGGTGTACCCCGCTGTTGGCTTGAGTTCGATCTCCATCTCGTGCTCGGCCCGCACAGTCCAATAGCGGTTGAACCTGGCCATCGCCAGCTCACGCATCCATTTGGCCGTCATGCTTGCTAAGGCGATCGGCACGTGCTGCTTCTCACCCTCTACGGCAAAGCTGATGTGCAGCTTTCGCCCATCGTGTTGCACGACGTAACGACTCCGATCCGATGTTTCTTCCACCACCCCTACGGCCTCAGTCGGCAATCCCAGGATGTGCGCGATAGTCGAGCCATACCGCTCTCTCCCGCCCAAGCGGTCGCACACCACACTGACAGCGTCCCCCCCACCGGTGTGTGTCTGCCATGCCCAGCGCAGATATTCGCCGATCGCTTCCAGCGTCGTTTGCCCCTTCGATCCCGTATCGCGCACGATAGTGTTGAATCTGGCCACATCCATCATGCGGCACTGCATCGCCACCACCGATACGCCACGCTTGCCCATCGCTGTCTGCAATTGAGCGCTGGCAATTGCAAGTTGCCCGCTCGTCCACGCGACAGGCAAACTCCTGGGCTCACCGGCAAAGCATGCCGATCCCGGCGGCGTGATCTCGTG
>CAYTYD010000336.1:0-3463 GCA_964441555.1 uncultured Phycisphaeraceae bacterium
TGAGCGTGTCAAACTTTGATGCAGAGGGGCACCCGGAGTTGTTTGCGCCGCCTGCGGCGGTTGCAGCGGTGCGGGGGCGGAAAGTGGATGCGGCGGCGGATGCGGTGGTGAATAAGTTTGGGCGTGGGGCGATTCGGCGGGGCGGGGGGATGTGAGTGATGTTGTTGCAAGGGAATCCCTGGTACTATTCTGGGGATAAGGGAAACCACCTTTGAAGTCGGGGAGCACACATGTTTGAGAAAATGAAGACCAGCTGGGCGTTGACCAAGCAATCGTGGGCTGTGCTGCGCGAGCAGAAGTCGTTGGTGGTGTTTCCGCTGATCAGCGGTGCTTTGACCATCCTTGTTGTATGCACTTTCCTGTTGCCACCGATCGGATATTTTGCGATGTCGGCCGGTGGCTATCTGGATGAGTCGGGCGGAAGCGATCCTGCCAAAATTGAACTTTGGCAGCGGGCATTGATGTGGCTTGCGATGTTCCTGTGCTACTTCCTGGCGAGCGTTGTGGTCACTTTTTTCAATGCCGCGCTCGTGGCGTGCGCGATGCAGCATTTTGCGGGGGAGGTCACATCGCCCCGCCGCGGTCTGGATATTGCGTTGTCGCGCTGGAAGCAGATCATCGCGTGGTCACTGGTCAATGCGACGGTGGGTGTGGTGCTGCAATTCCTGAAAGAGAACGTGGGATGGCTGGGTCGGTTGGTTCTGGGAGCCACAGGGGTGGCGTGGACGATTGCCACGTTCTTTGTGGTGCCGGTGTTGGTGGTTGAGGGTGTCGGCCCGATCGAGGCGGTGAAACGTTCAACCGATGTCTTGAAGAAAACCTGGGGGGAATCTCTCATCATGCAGTTTGGTGTGGGAACGGTGATGGGGCTGTTCGGCTTTGTGGTGTTCCTGGTGTGCACGGGCGCGGGCGTGGCGATCGCGATTGCGATGCAATCGCCTATTCCCGGGTTTGTCGGGGCGGGACTCGGCATTCTCGGGGCGATTCTGATTGGTCTGGTTTCCAGTGCGCTCAAGACAATTCTGGTTGCCGCGTGTTATCAGTATGCGAGCCAAGGGCGCGTTCCAGCGGAGTTTGACGGGGGCATTCTGCGGCAGGTGGTGGGCGTGAAGCGCTGAAACAGCAGGGCAATGATGCCGCGGGGCTTGACGTTTGCAGCGCGGCGTCTAGCATGGCAACGGCATCGGGCGAGACTTGACCCGACACAAAGCGGGCCCGACGCGGCACGCCTGTGTCGTTGAAACATGCCCCCAATCTGCCCTTACCCATGGCCGAAAGCACCAACATCACGTGGCACGCCGGAGAGTTAACGCGGCGTGATCGCTATGCCTCGCTGCATGCGCGCGGTTGCACCATGTGGTTCACCGGGCTTTCTGCGAGCGGTAAGTCGACAATTGCGGCGGCGGTGGAGCAGCGACTGGTCACTTCTGGCGTGATGGCTTACCGGTTGGATGGCGACAACATCCGCATGGGGCTGAATCGCAACTTGGGATTCTCGGCCGAGGATCGCGCGGAGAACATCCGGCGGATCGGCGAGGTGTCGCGGTTGTTTGCCGATGCCGGGGTGGTGACGTTGACGAGCTTTATAAGCCCGTATGTGAAGGATCGGGAGGCGTGCCGCGGAATGCATGTCGCGGCGGATCTGCCGTTCTTGGAAGTGTTTGTGGATACGCCGATTGAGGTGTGTGAGCAGCGCGACCCCAAGGGGTTGTATAAGAAAGCAAGGGCCGGGCAGATTACGGGCTTTACGGGGATTGATGATCCGTATGAGCCGCCGCTGAAGCCGGAGCTGGTGCTGCGGACGGCGGAATTGAGTGTTCAACAGTGTGTGGAAGAGTGCCTGAACCTGCTGAGAGGCAGGGGCATTGTGAGCAAGTGAGGTTTGTGAGAGTTCATGGCAGATACCAAGCTATTTCTTGAGACCGCCCGTCATGCCGTTGGCCTGGCGTGCATCGTTACGCGGCATGTGCAATCGCGTCTGGCGACGATTCGCGCCATCAGCAAGGAAGATAAGTCGCCGGTGACGATTGCCGATTTGGCAGCGCAGGCGGTGATCGCCAAGACGCTGGCGGAGCGTTTGCCACCATTGCCATTGATCGCGGAAGAGGATGCGGATTTTCTGCGCGATCCGAAGAATCGTGCGCACCTCGAGCAGGCGCTGGAAGCGGCCAGCTTGGTGTGGCCGAATGTGACGGCGGATAAGTTTCTGAGCGCGATTGATATGGGTAGAGCCGCGCGAGATTCGCGTCCTGCGGCGTTCTGGACGCTTGATCCGATTGATGGGACCAAGGGATTTGTGCGTGGCAGGCAATATGCGATCGCGCTTGCGGGCGTGACTTTCGGCAAGCCGATGCTGGGCGTTTTGGGGTGTCCGAATTTGACGCCAGTGGCGGTGTCGGATTACGACATGCCGGATGCCAGCGGCGCTGGAACGCTGTATTCGGCGGCGGAGGGTGTGGGTGCGACAGTCACGATTGGTTGCGACCCCAAGGGCGCGACCACTCCACTGACTTTGAAACCTCGGACGGAAGGCGCGGCAGTGACGCTGGCTTCGTCGATCGAGCAAGGACACACGGCGGGCGGGCTTGTGGATCGAGCCACAGCACGCTTGCCGGAGGGGATTGAGGTCAAGCACGCGCGGCTGGATAGTCAGTGCAAGTATGCGCTGGTGGCGCGGGGCGATGCGGATGCATATCTGCGGATTTCACCGATCGAGAGCACCCGCAAGGAGTGCATCTGGGATCATGCCGCAGGCGTGATCATCTGCCAGGAAGCGGGAATGAAAGTGACTGACGTGGCGAACAAGCCGTTGGATTTCGGTGTGGGGGCCAAGCTGGAGCAGAATCGAGGTGTGCTCGCCGGACATCCGGAAGTGCATGCGATGATGCTGGATGCTGTGTCGAAGCTGTGAAAATGCGGGCGCTAGATCGGTGAATGCCCTCAACCGGGGTGCATCACGGCCCGATAATGAGTGAGAGAAGTGTTTACCATTTGTCGGCCCTTCATCTGCGGCGAGTGCCGCTGGTGACAGTTGCTTTGGGGTTTCGCGCATGCACGTGGTTCTCCTCAATCAACCTTTTCATCCTGATGTGGTAGCGACCGCGCAGATGGGGAAGGACTTGGCGGATGCGCTGATCGCGCGTGGCCATACGGTGTCGGCGGTGTGCAGCCGGTCCATTTATGGGCAGGCGGGAGCGCAGCTTCCCAAGTATGAAGTGATCGATGGCATTGAGATTCATCGTGTCGGGGCGTCGATCTTTGGGCGCAGGGGGCTGATTGCCCGAGCAGCGGATTTCGGACTTTTCTATGTGCTGGCGGCGTTGAAGCTGCTGACGATGAAGAAGCCGGATGTGGTGGTAGGGTTCACCACGCCGCCGTTCATCGCGCTCTTGGGGCTGGTGTGTCGTCTCTTTCGCGGCAGCACGGCCGTGTACTGGCTGATGGATCTGTATCCCGATGTGCC
>CAYTYD010000337.1:0-3448 GCA_964441555.1 uncultured Phycisphaeraceae bacterium
TACCACGCGCTGGCCCCGCCATCCAATCCGTTGGCCAGATAGCGGCTGGATGTTCCCGCCGCCGCCACGCCGCCAGCGCTCCCCTGCACCGCCGCCGCCGTCGCGAATTCCACACCGGTGGGCGATTGATGCTCACCACCCACCAGCCCGATCCGCTCAATCCAATACTGCGGCACGCCTTGGGCGATCGACCCACAAACGCACACGCACGCCAATCCGCGCCCGGCAAAAACAAACCCGGCCCGGAAGTCTGACGTGATGGTGGATTGCAAAGTCCGCCGCATCATGTCACACCTCCGGGCCGGTTGGTTGTTCAGTTCTCCGCGATCAGCATCCGTTGCTGAACGCCGCGACGAAGTCCAGATAATCAAAGAAGTCGATTGTCGTATCGGCGTTGAAGTCGGCGCTGGCATTGTTGCTGCTGAACGCGGCAACAAAATCGAGATAGTCGAAGAAGTCGACGACGGTGTCGCTGTTGAAGTCGGCGCTGCAGCCAGCGGTCACAGTGAAAAGAGCGCTGGCAGATGTCGCGGATTGACCATCAGGATTGGTGACGGTGACGAAGCGGGCGCCGGTTGGAGCCACGGGTGAGATGGTGATGTTGGCAGTGGCGCGGTTCGGGAAAGGAATCCCGCCCCAAGTGACGCTGTTCACGGTGATGCCAAGCCCACTGAAAGATGCCGCGAGCTTGTTTGCGTTGACGTCTTCAGTGTTGAAGTATTCAGAGCCAGCCGAAGGTGTGCCGTTGATCTGTACGCTCAGCGAAGTGCCGCGATTCGCGCTTGTCGGCGACACGCTGGTAGGGGTGCTCGGCGGTGGTGCGGTGAGCTGAACAACTTGCACACCCCATTCGGTCGTGCCTTGAGCCCACTCGGCAAATCCCCACAACGTCTGCTCATCCGTCGGGTCCAGCGCCACTGCGGCATAGTCGCCCCAGCGCTGCGTCCCGCCGCCAGCGTTGTACGTTGTCGTTGCCGCCGTCGCCACCTGAGGCGCGCCAATCGTTCCGAGCGCATCACCACGCAAGCGACCCGCCACCGCCACATTCGGGAATGTCGTCGTGCTTGAAACAGAGCCCGCCACCGCGGCGTGTCCTTGTCCGTTCATCGCCACCATGCCCATCCAGTAAAATTTCGGGCTGCTCGCCGCTGTATCAAACACCGTACCACTCTGCACCAGGGTCGGCGTCACATCCAGATTGCCGATCTGATACCACCGGATGCCGTTGCGCGTGCCGCCGGCGCCACCGACGCCAGTGTTCGACACGTTGATGTTGTGGCTGCACCACATGGTGCGGTCGTTGCCTGCGGTGGTATTGAGCTGATTGCGAAGGATCTGTGCGCCGATGAGACGCTGATCAACGCCAGAGAGGTTGCTGCCACCACCCGCCTGCGGCACAGTCAGAGGCGCCGCCGTGCTCGGCACCGTCAAACCGATCGCCGCCGAAATCGTCGGCGTGCCACCCGGATTCGAAATCCGCCGGATGTTCAACAACCCGTTACCGCCCGAACCAATGAAATACCCAAAGTTGCTCGTCAATGATGTATTCGAACATCCCATCGGCGCGTTCATCGCACCGAGCTGCCGGAACGCCGTCACCACGATCGGACCGCCGCTGAGAACGCTCGATTTGCGTACCACAAACACCGAAGGCGTCCCACTGCCAAACACGTTGCCGCCGATGTAGATCGCGTGACGATCCACGCCCAGCGAGGGGTAGTCAAAAAGCGCACCTGCATCTGCGCCGGGTGTGCCAATCGTGTCTTGCACCCAAGCGTAGAACGCGAAGGAGGAGGTGCCTGTGATCGTCGGGCCATTGGAGACGGCGAGCAGAACTCGGTTTGGGCTCGTCGTCGTGATCGCCGTGACAAACCAGCGCTGGCTGATGGGGTCGTAATAAGTGCGCGGGTCGACGGCGGAACCGCCAGCGCGAACGGAGTTGAAGAAGGTGTCGCTGGAGGCGTTCAACGCGCCGAGGACACCGGTCTTGGAGAAGAGCCGAATCGAGCCATTCACATGGACGATGATCTGCGTGGGGCCGACGGAGCCGTGGGTATCGGGAGGAACATAATTGGGGCTGGCGTTGGCACGGTTGGTGGCCAGGAAGTTGACACCAATGGCGGCGGGATCGAACGAATTGCCGCCAATGCGGAAGGCAGAGGGTTCGTCGTGCACCGCAGGAATCGAAGGATCAAAGGGCCAGTAGGGAACGCGAGGCGATGGGTGATCGACGGCCCAGCGTGATTCATCAACTGGAGGATTCACCGCGGCGATCCGCGCTTCGCGCTTGGCATCGACGACCATAGAGCGTGGTTTGGTCAGGTCGATCACTGGCGAACGCAGTTCGCGACGCATGATCTCGTCGACGGTTTCGATAATGGGTGCCATGCCCTGAAAGGGCTCGCCGACCGTTTCGGGAAGCGTGGTTCGCTGATCGTTGCCGTATTTGGTTTGGGCCTGTGCTGGTACAGCGGCCATGGAACCTGCAAGAAGCAGGAGGGCAAGGGGGGCGATGCGCATGTGTCCTCTCCAATGAATCCGACCATCCACGAGACAGGCACTATACAAGATGTTGCAAGGGGGTTGGGTGCCCAAAACGCCAGCAGGTGACGCACGAGACGTCACCTTACAGGCGTGGAGAATCATCGGGAAGGTCCGGAAACTCGAAGGCATCAGGAGCGGCGGCGACGGGAGGCGAGGAGGGTTCCGGCAAGGGCTAGGGCCCCAGTTCCGGGGGTGGGTACCACATCGGTGAGGACGCGAATCTCGACCATGCGATTGACTTGACCGGGGAAGACGCCAAGTTGGAAGTTGATGGTGTTGCCGGCAAAGGTGACGACGTTGCCGCCAAGGGCGTTGCCGTTGGTGCTCCGGAAGGGGTTGCCCGTGGCGTAAGTCGTGCCGCCCGCGCCGAAGGGACCGTCGGAGATGGTGAGGAGATTCTCGTCGTAGATGACGGCGCGGATCGCGGCGGAGAACGTGACACTGCCACCAACGCCACCGGGGGTGGGGCTTGGGTCAAAGTGGATGAAGTGTGATTCAAAGAGGCCGCTGACCACGCCCACGTTGGCCCCGGGTCCGGTGTAGGTGCCAGGGGCAGTGAGGTTGACGACTGTTGCCGAGCTATTGACGTTGTTCTGCTCGTTCCAGCAGTAGGCGGTGACGCCTGTGAGGGCAAATTGCTGAGCGTTGACGGGTGGCACTGCGAGATAGGTGGTCATGCCGGTGTTGCCGGTGATCGCAGCGTTGGCGGTGGTTGCGGCAGCGACGACGAGGGAAAGAGAAGCGAGGCAGGTGAGAGTCTTCATTGTTCAGTCCTTTATGTTCAAAGTGGAAAGCTCAGAGAGGGGAGTGAGGTGAACTTGGTGAGGGATTCAGCGACGGCGACGGGCGACGGCGAGGCCGCCAAGACCCATGAGTGCGAGAGATCCGGGGGTGGGGACGGGGT
>CAYTYD010000338.1:0-3444 GCA_964441555.1 uncultured Phycisphaeraceae bacterium
GAATGCCGCCACGGTTTCACCAACCGCCTCCGGCGGCACGAGCACGACGTGCGTCACTTCACGTTCGCGATCCAACTGATCTCCCGCCTGGGCAATCTGGCTGATGAGCACCAAATCCTGATGCGTTGCCATCTGATCATCATCAGGAATCAACGACTGATACATCTCCCAATCGGCATCCTCATTGGCCATCACTTCGATCTGCCGATCCTGAAACGCCGCCTTGCATGCCTCTTCGAGCTTGGCGATCAACTTGGGCTCGCAATACACCCATTCATCAAGCTGTCCCACGCAACGCACCGAGGCCACATGCAACGCATCGGCAAACCCGCTCTGGTTCAGCACCGCCTCAAACGTATCGCGAATCTGATCCGCTTCCTCCTGCTCACCCACACCAGCGCTCCCCTCGGTCATGAATGGCACTCGCAGCAAAAGAGCCACATTCTGCGGCTTGGGCTGATCCAATGACTCCACAAACTCCATGTTGAACATGCAGAATGCTGGCTGCTCATCCATTTCAAAGCCGTAACTCATCCACTCGCCACTGGACATGCAAAGAACCTTTCTATGCGACTACAGATCAATCACTCATGACGGCAGGGCCATGAGGTGCTCAGGTAAAGAATCACAACTCCGGTGCAAACCCGCGCCGCATCGTGTTCTCGCAGATCGCGCGGGGATAGACGAAGTGAAGCAGGTATTCCGCCCCGCCCGCCTTGGTGCCGCCGCCCGACATGCCGTGCCCGCCGAAGGGCTGACGCGCCACCAGCGCGCCCGTTGAGCCGCGATTGATGTAGAGATTGCCCACGCGGAATTCGCGCTTGGCCTGCTCGATGTGGGCCGGCTTGCGGCTGTACACCGCGCCCGTCAGCTTGTACGGCAGCGAATTGGCGATCTCCAGCGCCTCCTCATACGTCTTGGCGTGCATCACCGCCAGCACCGGGCCAAAGACTTCTTCATTCGCCAAGAGATGATCCGGCATCACCCGCGAGAAGATCGTCGGGCCCACAAACGCGCGGCCCGTCCGCTGCTCCAAACCGTCCGGTACCGGCAGCGACAACTCCAGATGCGACACCTTCCTGGCCTCATCGATGTACCACGTGATTTTTTCCTTGGCATCCGCATCGATCACGGGGCCGATATCCGTCCCCGGCAAAGTCTGATCACCAATCGTCAATGCGCGGCTGGCCTCGACCAGTCGCCGCACAAACGTCTTGGTGTGTTCACCATCCGGCCCATCCGGATCGACCACGATGCAGCGCGAGCACGCCGAGCATTTCTGCCCCTGATATCCAAACGCCGAGTGCCGCACGCCCAGCACCGCCTCGTCCAGATCCGCGCTGGTATCGATGATGATGGCGTTCTTGCCACCCATCTCGCACACCACGTGCTTCAGGTGCGTCGCGGTCTTGGCGACTTCCCGATTCACGAACGGCGATCCCGGCGCTGCCGCCGTCGCGATATCCAGACCGACATCGCGCGAGCCGGTAAACGCGATCAGTGCGATCCGCGGGTCTCTCACCATCGCCGCGCCGGTCTTACTTCCCGGTCCTGCCACAAAGTGCAGCACATCGCGCGCCACCGCGTCCGCCACACCACACTCACGCATCGCCTGATGCAGAATGTCACACATGATGCTCGCGATGCCGGTCGTCTGTTCCGCCGCCTTCAACAGCACCGGATTGCCCGTCACCAATGCTGCCGTCACCATGCCGCAGGCGATGGCCAAGGGGAAGTTCCACGGGCTGATCACCACTGTCACGCCCTTGGGTTCATGGAATGTCTCATCCAGTTCGCCGATGAACTTTCCGATCCGCTCGCGATTGAAGAGTTTCACTGACTGCCGCGCGTAATACTCGCAGAAGTCAATCGCCTCGCACACATCGGCATCCGCTTCGCGCCACGTCTTGCCGGCCTCCTTGATCATCACGCCAGACAACGCATCGCGCTGACTGCGCATGATCTCTGCCGCGCGGGCCAACACCTTGGCACGCACCGTCGGATCGGTATCTCGCCACGTGGGGAAGACCTTCACAGCGCGAGTGATCATTTCCCGGGCCTGCTCCGGGGTTTTGTCGCTCACAATCTTGGGCACCGTGGCCCGCGTCACCGCCGCCGCGAAATTGGCCCGTTGCTTGGCATCCGAGAAATCCCGGAAGGGCTCATTCATGAACGGCCTTCCATTGCCCACTCCCGCTGGTGCAGCGCTCATCTGGTGCCGCTCCGGCCCGATCTGATGCAGATCCGCGTTCGCACCCGCTTCGCCGGGCTGCCCGCCCGAATTCGCCGCAGATGTACCCGGCGCGCGCAACAGCAGGCCCGGATCGGCGTTATCCATGAACCCCGCCTTCAGCCAGCTCTCATTGCTGGTATTTTCCAGCAATCTTCTCACCAGATACGCCATGCCCGGGATCATCTCACCCACCGGCACATACTCGCGAATCCGCAATCCCATTTCGCTCGCGGCATACTTCAACTGGTCCGCCATGCCGTGCAGCATCTGCAGTTCCAACGCTTCTTTCGGCAAGCCGCGCGATTCCAACCCCGCCAAAGCCGCCGCGATCGAACGAACATTGTGCGATCCCAGCGCCAGCTTCACACCACCCTGCTTGGCCGCTCTTGGCGTGTTATCCAAGAACACTTCGACCATGCGCTCAAAGCACGCATCCGTCTGCCACTTTGTGCCCCACACCGGGCAGGGCCACCCCTTGCTCTCGGCGTTGATGACTTCGTAATCCCAGTACGCGCCCTTGACCAGGCGCACCGTCACAACGCGGCCGGTCCGCTTGGCCCAATCGCAGATCCGCTTGGCATCCTCCACACCACTCTTCAAATATGCCTGCATCGCCAAACCGGCCTGGAAGTCCACCTTCTCGCAGCAGCGCTGGAACACCTCGAGCACGAAGTCCTTGAGCGCGAACTGCTCCATGTCGAAGTTCACCAGCACGCCCCGATCACGCGCTGTCTCCAGAATCGGAATCAGCCGCCCCATCAGATCGCGCATCGCGCCCTCAGTATCAATCGGGTCCGTCCGCGCCGAGAGCGAACTGATCTTGATCGACACGTTCACCCGCGGCACAGCGCCGACATGATCCGTCTCCAGCCGCTGATTCGCTGGCCATCCCGCCACCTGCGTCGGCAGGTTGCGAATCAAGTCCAAGTATTTGGCCTGATACGCATCCGCCTCCGCATCGCTCACGCACGCCTCGCCCAATAGGTCGACGCTGAAGGCGATCCCATCATCCCACATCTTCCGCAATCCCGGGAGCGCGCTCGCCGCGTCCGTACCCGCGATGAATTTCTCCGCCATCCCCTTGATCTGCGAGGTCATCGTCGAGGTGAAAACGCCCTTGGCCAATCCACCCGCCTTGAAGCTCGCCTTGATCATGTCGGGCGGATTCACTCCCGGCTGCGACATGTAATCCATCAGGTGCTCAAACACCG
>CAYTYD010000339.1:0-3402 GCA_964441555.1 uncultured Phycisphaeraceae bacterium
CTGAGAAGATCCAACTTCCCATGAAGGTCGCCGTCATGGGCTGCATCGTCAACGGTCCCGGCGAATGCGAAGGCGCTGACGTCGCGGTCTTCGCCGGTGATCGTCGCGGCATCATCTACGTCCAGGGTCAGAAGGTCGCGAATGTCCCCGAAGAGCAGATCCTCTCCAAGCTCCTCGAAGAGTGCCTTGCCTTCCAAGCTAAGGTGACGCGTGGCGAAGCCAAGCTCGGCGAAAAGGTCGTCGACATCGTCCCCCCCGATCCCATCGGACAGACCGGCAGCGGCTGGGAAAAGATCGCTTCAGGACTTGTCGACAAATCACCAACTGCACTCACCATCGGCCGAACCTGATCAACTGAAAATCGATTTGAACCCGAACGACCGCCGCAGATCCGCAATTTGGCCTGTGTGGAATCCGTTGTGGAAGATCATCCGCAGAGCCAATGACCAGATCGGCGTGGTTCCCGCGCCCCACGGCACTTCTTTGTCTAACGCCGCATCATCCACGCTCCGCACCGCTGCCGCCATCCGATCGCACGCGTTGTTGTAGATCACGATCGCCCGCGCCATCGTCGGGTACATATGCCCGTCTGAGGCCGGCGCGGAGCCGAAGGCGACTGAATCCAGGCGAAATGCGCCATGCCGTACCGCGTCGTCAGCGTCCGAAAGATCCGTGGCGGGAATTCCTTTTCCATCAATCATGTTGCCCACGCGGTGCATGGTCAGGGCCAAGTGACCCAGGTTCCAGATCACATGGTTGGGCAGGTTTGGAGTCTGGTGCAATGCTGTTGCTTCATCAAAGCCGACCAAATAGCGCGACAGCAGCATCTTGGTCGACAGCACACCCTCCGCCAGCACATCAGCGCGATTCATGGTCAACCTCCTTGGTTCGCAGAACCGTATCAACACGCTATGCTGCATGTGTGACCACCAGCGCCACAACCTGGACGACCCGCACGCTCATCGCGTGGATGGCCGATGCCTTCAAGAAGAAAGGTTTGGATCGCCCCCGCCTCCTGGCCGAAGACCTTCTGGCCCACGTCATAGGGTCGACACGGCTCAAGCTCTATACCGACCCGGAACGCATCGCCACCGAAGATGAACGCACCCAACTTCGTGATCTGGTGCAGCGTGCCTTGAAGCACGAGCCCGTGCAATATCTGATCGGTCGCGAGCACTTCTTTGGGTTGCAGATGAAGGTGGACCGCCGCGTGCTGATCCCGCGCCCTTCCACGCAAACCATCGTCGAGGAAGTCCTCCAGCATGCGCGAGCCACTGGCATCTCGGCCAAGGGCGAGGGCACTCTCATCGCCGACATCTGCACAGGTTCCGGTTGCATCGCGATCGCCCTGTTGAAAAATCTCCCCGCCGCCCGCGCCGTGGCAGTCGATGTTTCACCCGATGCGCTCGCTGTCGCTGCAGAGAACGCACAGGCACACGGCGTCTCTGATCGCCTCGATTTTCTCGAAGGTGATTTGCTGACGCCACTCGCATCGCATCCCGTCGCGCGTGGGCAGCGTTCGTTGCGCTATCTGGTCAGCAATCCGCCCTACATCCCCGATCATGAGTGGGACGCCATCGAGCCCAACGTCAAGGATCATGAGCCCCACCTGGCCCTGCGTGGCGGCACCGATGGCATGGATTTCATTCGCACCATCATCGCACAGGGCACTCCCCTGCTTGAATCCGGCGGCATTCTCGCCATCGAAGTCGCCACAAGTCACGCCGAGCAAGTCGCGGCACTCGCCAGCGAGCAATCGCGCCTACGCGATGTTCGGATCATTGCGGATTGCGATGGATTGCCGCGTGTGATCTGGGCGAGGGCCGAGTAGATCAGCCGCGGACGGCATCGATGTAGTGCCGCAGATCGGGGCGAATCTGTCCATGTTCCTCCCACCAATCGATGGCGATGACGTCGATGCGGAGCGGTTTGCCAACCCAACCGTTGCTGGCGGCAAGGTGCTGAATGATGCGGATGAGGGTGCGTTGCTTGTCGGCATCGACGGCGTGTTCGGGTGCGATGGAGGCGGAGAGGGCTGGTTGGTCGGCTTTGCGTGATCGGGTTTTCACTTCGACCAGCACCATGGTGGTTTGGTCTGGAGATTCGGTGAGGATGTCGGCCTCGCCGAAGGTGAGTTTCACATTGCGAGCGACGATGCGATAGCCCTGATCGATGAGGTAGCGGGTGGCGAGGTCTTCACCTTGGGCGCCCAGGGCTTTGGTCGCGGATTGGTGGCGGGGTTTGCCGTGCAGCCGATTCCACACGCGCTGGGCCCAACCCTTGTTCATGTGTCATCCTCGGTCAGATGAGTTACGGGTTCTTGGGTGCCATATTCGGTGAGGTGCTTTCAGACTCCACCGGCGCTGCGAGCCCTTCATCGAAACCGGGTTCGAAATAACGCTTGACCGAAAATGCGGCGAGGGAATCGGTCATGTCGTCGAGACTGGTGAAGCTGGCACGTTCCTTCAGGCGGTCGATGTAGCGTTCGCGGGCGAGATCGCCCTTGCGGCGACGCAGTGCATCTTCGATTTTGAGTTGCAGGCCGTAAAGGTCACTGGGCGCGATTTCGAGGTTTTCGAGGAAAACAAAGGCGACACCTCTGCCTGCTTTGAGAGGGCCAGCCCATTCGCCGGGCTTGAGGGTGCGAGCCGCGGCGTTGACATCGGGCGGGCCGAAGAGATCGGATTCGGCTTGCTTGGCTTTGAAAGTGCGTTCTTCCACGCCGCCCTTTTCGACGAGGTAGGAGTTGACCTTGGGGTCTTCTGCCAATGTGGCGAAAGACTCGCCGGACTTGAGGCGCGTCTCGATGGATTCGGGTGTCGCGCCCTCAGCGGGAAGGATGAGGCGAAAGGTGGCCTTTGGCGGAGGTGAGTAGAGCTCGGTCCGCTTGTCGTACTCCAACTGGATATCGCGCCAACTGACGTTGATGCGGCGATACACCTTGCGCTGCAACTGGAAGCCGACGAGTTCGCGGAGTTCGCGATTCTTGAGGTATTCGTCAACCGTCTGGCCATCTTCGGCGTTGAGCTTTTCGCCAGCGATGGAGCGGCTGCCGCGATTGTCGGAGTAGAGGTCGCGCTGCACGGACTGCATGAAATACACGAAGCCCTGTTTCTGCTCGGGTGTGAAGCTGGCGGCGGCTTCGGCGCGAAGGAGTTCGGTTTCGAGTTCGTTTTCGAGTTTGATCTTGATGATCTTTTTGACCAGCGATTCCCAAGCAGCGCGGGCCTCGGCGCGGGTTTCGACGGGGTTCATGCGGCGGGCCATGGTTTCCTTGCCGAACTCCATGGCCTGGGCGCGCATGCGTGCGCCCATGTCTTCAAGGAATGCGGAGGCGTAGATGGCGCGGCCGTTGATATCGCCGACCTTGCTATCGATGACGGTGGGGAGGCCGACGGAAGT
>CAYTYD010000340.1:0-3373 GCA_964441555.1 uncultured Phycisphaeraceae bacterium
CGGTGCCAAACTTGAGTGCGAGTTTGAGTTCTCCAGGACTTGATCCGGCAACCTCGCCATGATCAGCGCCATACAGCCCGAGACATCCATAGTTCAGAAAACTGACTCCATTTTGCGGAGCCAGGTAAATAGAAACATTCTCACCCAGTCCATCGCCGGTGTAGTACTTACCTGCCCATTCTTTCGCCCAGTCGGTGTCCTTGAGTTCATCCTGTTTCAGTGCTGCGAGTTCGGCGATGATTTTCTCTCTGCGTTCCTTGATCCTCGGCTCTTCGCTGCTGAGATCAATCTTTCTGTTATCCATCATCGCGCTGCGATACGAGTCTTCAACAAATGGATTGATTGGGGTGTCGGTCTTTTCCGGATCACCATGTTGCAAGGCCAGAGCACCACATGCCGTCATGGCCAGTACCGAACCAAGGAGCAATTTCGTCACGGAGCACCTCTCGATCGTGTCAGATTTCTACGGGTGACTCGTTTACTTGTTCTGATTGGCACAGCGTTTCGGGTCGCTCAGTTGAACAGAATAGCGATTATCACGCGCAGACCCGTCGCGGCGTTCTTCACTCCCCCCGATCGGCGACCAGGACACCGACGACACCGGACGACGGCCGCTTATGGCTGCTGCGGTCAAGCTCTGACCAGGTTCACGGGCCATCCGTGTACCGGGCCCGGCCGCCGATCGGAGGGAGTGGGCGGGAGCATACGCCGCGTCGCGCCCGCTTTGTCTCTCTGCTCCGGGAAGACCAGTTAATACGAACACAAACCTTAAAGTCGGACTTGGGGATTGTGATGGGTTTGGTATGCTGGAACAGCGGAGGGGTTCATGTTCAAGCAAGCATCGTCGATTGTGGCTTGTGTAGGTTGTGCGGCGATGGTTGCACTCGCCAGTGGGTCACCACAAGTGATCCGCCTTCCCAGCGGCTTGCCTGATGGCACAGATGCAACGGTGTTCCGGTTGGCCGCGATTAACGATGCCGGATCAGTGGTTGTTGGAACGACCGCAGGTGTTTCCAGTACCATGGCCCGGCGTTGGGTAGTCAGCGGTTCGAACGCGACGGTTGAATCCGCCGCCGTGACCGGCTCGGCAACTTCGGGTGTGCATGTCAGCGCCGATGGATTGTGGATGGTCGGATCGAGCAGGAATTGCCAGCTTCCAAACGTGTGCGAAGAGATCGCATTCGTCTGCAATCCAGCCAGTCAGTGTGGATTGCTGACCCCGATCACACAAGGCAATTCCATCGTGAACGCCATCAGTGGAGATGCACTCACGATGGTCGGGACGGATCGCGCGCAGAATGGTGTACGCTGGATTCGTCCCTCCGTTAGCAGTTCATTTCAGCTCGCGGGACTTGCAATTCCCACAGGAACGCCTGCATATCGTGGCGTTCCTGTTGATGTGAATCGCACGGGGAGCGTGGTTGTGGGAGATGTCATTCGGCTGGGATCCAGCGGCGTCCTGGAGCGCAGCGCGAGTCAGTGGCAAGTGACGCCGGGCTCAGGTAATAGTGGGACGTGGATGGCGTTGATTCCGGGCAGCACGAACTCATGGGCCTCGGCGGTGGATGCCACTGGCAATGTGATCGCCGGGATCTTGAGTGGTGAACCATTTGTATGGACTCCGGGCACGGGCGCCAGGATTCTGCCGTACACGGGCAATACCACTCCAGTGCAGGTCGCTGACATGTCAGAGGATTCGCGGGTCATCGCCGGAGTCGTGCTTGCTCAGCCCGTGGTGTGGATGCGATTGCAAGGAAGTACGGGATATCAGATGTTCCGCGTGGAAGATCTGTTGGCTGATGCGGGAATTTTCATCGCCGACGCGACATTGACAGGTGTGGGCGGATTGAACGCGGGTGGCTCATGTCTCTTGATCCACGGCACGATCGGATCCGCGCGGGCCGGATGGGTCATTCAGTATCCGTGCTCGCTGGCGGATGGCCCTGTGCTGCTTCAGCAACCCATGAATACGCATGTGTGCGGCAGTGGCCCGCTCAATCTCGCAATTTCTGCCTCTGGCCAAGGGCTGACGTATCGCTGGTCGCTGGATGGGCAAGTACTCGTTGACGGACCGCGTGCGGATGGCTCGCGTATTGAAGGGGCGTTCACACATCAGCTGCGCATCGTGGCGCCGGGTGCGCAGTCGGTCGGAATGTACCGCTGCCGGGTGGAAGGTGCTTGTGGAGAGGTGTTCACGCGTCAGATTGATGTGACGGTGTGCCGCGTGGATTTCAACTGCGATGCGACCGTCGATTTCTTTGACTATCTGGACTTTGTCGATCTGTTTGCCGGACAAAGTCCACTCGCGGATTACAGTGGTGATGGCACTGTCGACCTGTTTGATTATCTGGATTTTGTCCAGGACTTTGCCACTGGCTGCTGAGGATTTGCTGCCAGATGGCTCTTGAAAGTGTCGATACACTTTCATCGTGCCAAGTCACAATGCTCAGGACGCGCAATCACCCACCGTTGAGTCACAAGCACCCGGCGGGTCGAGCCGCGCCACAGACCTCTTGCACCCGGCCCTGGCTGGTTCCAAGCAGCGTCAGTTTCTCCTTTCGATTGTCCGCATCACGTTTTTCGCCCTGTTTGCCACGGTGACGCTTCTGACCATCATCAGGGTGGATCCGGGGTCGCCTCGCCAGGTGCAGGTGACGCTGTCGTGGTACATCACCATCGGTGTGGCGGCGGCGATCGCGGCACTCGTTGTTCTCGTTGACGTGTTTACGCCCACCAAGAAGATCAGCACGCTCTTCTCGGTCTTCTTTGGATTGCTGGGCGCGACGCTGGCGACGGCGGCGATCGGATTCGTCATTGACTTGCTCGCAGCGAGCTATGAGATCAAGGCTCCGGAATTGATCGGCACCACCAAGGTGCTGGTGGGTATCGCGCTCTCATATCTGGCGATCAGCGTGGTGCTCCAGACGCAGGATGATTTCCGATTGGTGATTCCGTATGTCGAGTTTGCAAAGCAGCTGCGTGGGCCGCGGCCATTGCTGCTGGATACATCCGCCTTGATCGACGGGCGGATGGTGGAGGTGGCGCAGACAGGGTTGGTGCAGTCGACGGTGGTGGTGCCGCGATTCGTGATCGGCGAGCTGCAGGTGCTGGCGGATTCGGCGGATCGGGGCAAGCGGGCCCGGGGTCGGCGCGGGCTGGACTTGGTCGCCAAATTGCAGCGATTCACCGGCATCGATCTGGCCATTGATGAGACCACACCTGCGGGTGAAGGGGTGGATGCGAAACTGGTCGAGCTGGCGGTGACGACCAAGGCCATGTTGGTGACGACTGATGCCGGATTGCGGCGGGTCGCGGCGATTCGCGGCGTGCCGGTCCTCTTCGTGGGTGAACTGGCCACAGCGCTCAAGCCCAT
>CAYTYD010000341.1:0-3350 GCA_964441555.1 uncultured Phycisphaeraceae bacterium
CCGCCTCACGCACATCTTTGGCGTTCTTGTATGTGATCACGCCGGTGAATGAGACGTGAGCACCAAAGTCGAGCAGTCGCTTCATATCGGCAGGAGTGCCTGTGAAGCAATGAAACACAAACTGGCTTGGTTCGATACCAGAATTGCTCAGAATTGGCACCAGGTCAGCAAACGCTTCGCGGCAATGTATCACGATGGGTTTGATAATCGGCCTGCCCGCAGCATCTACGGCGGAGCGAATGAATGCGAGATGCTGATCAAGCACTTCACGTTGTGTGTCAAATGCTGGATCTGAGTAGTGGCGATCCAGCCCCAGTTCGCCCCACGCCACGCATTTGGGGTCACGGATCACTGTGAGCAGGTTGCCCCACTCATGTGGGCCTTCGTGAGAGTGAAGCGGGTGGATGCCGCTGGTGCAGAACACCTCTCCCGGAAACGACTTGGCGAGTGCGAGCGCTTCGATGCAATCCCGTGTGGTTGTAGAAATGGTGATGCACGCAGAAACGCCGTGACGCTTGGCCTCATCGAGCGTGGCCCGGGTCTTTCCGGCAAAGTCAGAGAAAGTCAGATGGCAGTGCGTATCAATCACGGCGGAGGGTAGGGATTGGCGGGTGAGGCGGGATGATCGTTTGGAAGGTTGGTGAACCCGAGATGAATTCGGGGGTATGCTCTGACATGCTCAAACGCCCATCCTTGATTCCGTGGCTCGGATTGATCGTTGCCGCTCTCTTCATCGGATTCACCGCACAAGTCGGATGGGGTGCGTGGCGGGAGCCGCATGCAGCCGACCGAACCCCATCGCCAGCAACCAAGTTGAACCGCAAGGATGCCTACATCGTGGAAATGATGGGGCAACCGGCAGGCACGAGCGTGACCACCGAGACCCTCGAGGGGGAGAATCTGATCACACGATCGGAGATGAAGTTTGCCTTGCGCCGCGGCGAAGTCGAAATCAAGATTCTGGTGCAGACAGAGTTTGTCGAGACCGGCGACGGCAAACCCATCAGCATGAAATCGCGGCAGGTGCTGGCCAGCATGCCAAAGGAAGAGACTTACACATTCGGCGAGAAGGACGTCACGATCGTGACTTCGACGATGGGCAAACCCATCACGACCACACGGCCTCTGCCGCAGGGAGAGTGGCTCACACCCGCCAAGGCGGGACGCCTGACACGCGAACTGGCCAAGAAGGGCGAGAAGCAGATCAAGTTTGCGACCATTGACCCCTCAAACGGACTGAGCATCGTCGAAATGGAGAGAAGTCGCGACACACAAGAGATGATTGAAATTGCCGGAAAGAAGGTGGAGGCGTGGAAGTGGAAGTCTGCCGTCATCATGAGCAACGGCACGCGGGTGGAAAGTTCTGAGTGGGTGAACGACGAATCTGACTTATTGCGCAGCACGATGAATTTCGGCGGCATCGCCATGACACTCACGCGAGATGCAGATGCAGGGACACACAAAACGTTTCGAGGCCCGGAAATGATGGTTGACCTGTTTGTGAAACCTGACAAAACAATCAACAACCCGCGTCAATCCAAGATGATGACGTACGTCGTTCGTGTGAAGGAAGGCGAACTTCCAGATCTGCCGAGCGAAGCCGGACAGACCTTCGCCAGAATTGATGCGAAATCGGCCACGGTATCGATCAATGCCGTTCAGAGTGCGGCTGCCAAGGGAGTCTCGACACCGGAAGAGCTGGCCCCATTTCTCGCTTCATCCAGCATGATCGATGCGCGAGATGAGAAAGTCGCCGAGCTTGCCACCGCCGCGACCAAAGACATTCCGGCCGGTCAGATGAGTGCCAAGGCGGAGGCCTTAAGAAGAGCGGTGTATCAGCACATCAACAAGAAAGCCCTTGATGTGGGCTTTGGTTCTGCGAGCGAAACAGCTCGATCGGGCGTGGGCGACTGCTCTGAGCATGGTGTGCTGCTTGCCGCGATGCTGCGCCAGCAGGGCATTCCGGCTCGCGTCGTTGCAGGATTGATTTACGCTGATCAATTCGCTGGCGAGCGTGGCATTTTCGGCTATCACATGTGGACCCAGGCACTTCTCGAACGCAATGGAAGCAAACGCTGGGTTGATCTAGATGCGACGCTTCCTGCTGGCAATGCGACGGATGCCACGCACATCGCGGTCAGCGTCACAGCATTGGCCGATGGAGAACTGCAATCCTCGATGATGAATCTGGTTCCGCTCTTGGGGCGGCTTGAGATTCAGGTAAATGCGATTTCCGCAACGCCTCGAGAGAAGCCAGCGACCGAGCCGGCTGGCGCCCGCTGAGGAGGACGACGATGCTGCATCTTCGGTTGCCGCGGCGAAATCCGGCGGGACACAAAGGATCGTTCGGGCAGGTTGCGGTTTTCGGCGGCTGTGCAGCGTCACACTCACTGATGATCGGCGCTCCCGCGCTCTCTGCATTGGGCGCGCTGCGCGCTGGTTGTGGACTGGTGCGGTTGATTGTTCCTCAGCCCATCGCTTCTGCTTGCCTTGGCCTGGTGCCCAGTGCCACTGCGGCAGCCATTCCCTGCGACGATGATGGAGAGCTCATTGCGCACGCAGCGGCAGCGATTCTGGATGAATGGATTGCGCAGGCGGACGCGCTAGTCATCGGACCTGGACTGGGTCGAAGTGAAGCGATCGCGACCATCACGCTTCGCGCGGTTCAGCAGCAATCCATCCCGGTTGTAGTTGACGCTGATGCGTTGAACGCACTCGCGGATGTGCCGGACCTTGCCAGGGAAATACGAGGTCGCGTGATACTCACGCCCCATCCGGGTGAGTTTGCGCGGCTCGCCACTGCCCACGGCATCGCTCATCGAGCCGATTCGGCTCAGGGTAGGATTTCAGGTGCCGAGTCACTGGCGCAGCGGCTTGGCGTGATCGTCGTTCTGAAGGGCGCGTGCACGGTTGTCACAGATGGGCATCGAACCTGGGTGTGCGAACATAGCGTGCCCGCATTGGCGGTGCCGGGAAGCGGCGATGTGCTTGCGGGCGTGATCGCCGGTCTGATCGCGCAGCCGGATCATCACCGCCATTCCCTCACAGACTTGGCGTGCATCGGGGTTGAAGCGCACGCAATTGCCGGAGAAACGTGGTCGCAGTGCCACCATGCCTCCGGCGGAATGTTGGCGAGTGAATTGGCTTCGCTCATGCCGCGAACTCTCGAGGAGCTTCGCGAGGACTGATCACCGACGCCGACGACGGAGTGCCACCGCACCACCCGCGAGCAACGCGGCAGCCGCACTCGGAGCGGGAACGCTGAGCACCGTAATACGGAGCAGGCCATTGTCAAAATCGGATCGGAATTGGAATCGTCCCTGACTCAATCCGTTGATTCCGAACTCGCC
>CAYTYD010000342.1:0-3331 GCA_964441555.1 uncultured Phycisphaeraceae bacterium
GAACGGCTTCTGTGACGCGGCCGTTGGAATCGAGACTGATGAGGAGCCATTCGGAGTCGATGGCAATCATCATGCCGCGTTCGAGCCCGAGCATGTACACCATGTCAAATTCATGGAAGTATGTCGTTTGGTCTGCGGGGCCAAGGAGTTTCTCGACTTCGGCGCGCGAGAGGCCGACGAGAGGATGAGATTTCAACAGGTTGTCGACCATGCGGAGGCGGATGGATTGATAGTTATGTGTGGCGGGAGTGGTGTTCCAGAGCGTGGATTCGAAGTCCATTGGCTTGGGGATGAACTTTCCGTACAGCACAAACTCTCTGATGAGCCAGAGACTGACGACAAACAAGAGCAGGCACACGGCACTAGAGAATGCGGCGATGGTGAGACGTTTTGTGTGACGATTCCATGGAAGCCGCATAGTGAAGCATGGTACGGTGAAACACATTGCAAGTTCGTACATCGGTCGTAGAGCGGCCAGAGATGTGATGTCGCTGGTCATTGCCTCTTGAGAGCGCGTAGATGTTGTGGGGATCTCAAGTGTGTCGCACCTTCGGTGCTTGGGGGAGGAGAGAAGGAAAGGGGTTGGGGCGAATGACCCGGGGTTGACGCCCCTGGCTCGTGACGGACGCCGCGTCGCGGCGGGAGGCGGATCGCGCGAGATTGAAGGTGTTGGACTTTCAATCTCTGCCAAGAACGGCTTCTGTGACGCGGCCGTTGGAATCGAGACTGATGAGGAGCCATTCGGAATCGACGGCGAAGGGGTGACGCTCCGGGCCTAGGAAATAGACCATGTCGAAATTCCGGAAGTAAGGCGTGTCATCGGCGGGACCGATGAGCGATTCGACTTCAGCACGGGTGAGTCCGACGAGGGGATGAGTTTTCAAGAGGTCATCGACCATGCGGAGGCGGATGGATTCGATGCTGTAGGTCGCTTCAGTGCTTCTCCAGACGGCCGAGTCGAAAGGCATGCGAACTGGGAGATAGCCCCTCAGTACGATCGCGTCAACGATGCGATTACCGATTGCGGGCAGCACAAAGACAGCCGCGACAGCGAACGCTAGGCATAACAGTATGATAAGACAGATCGTGTAACGATTCCACAAGCGTTTCATTGCGGAGCATGCTACGGAAGCGGGGAATTGTGAGTTCGTTTATCAGGCGGTGGTGTCGCGGGTTTTCGTCAGTGCCGAACCGACCGTCCAAAGTCGCCAACCCATCCATAGTGAGAATCCGGCGAAGGCAGCCATCTGAAGAGTGGGTTGGAAGAACCACAGCAGGGCAAGGAGAGCCGCGTTTGCGAGCATGAACACCCCGAAGAGTTGCTGCCAGTTGTGTAGGCGGGGGTTGAGGTTTACACACAATTGTACGCCGACTTAGAGCTTTGGCGGAATCAACGCATTCTAGATCGTATTAGGAGAGTAAAAAAAGGAAGCATTGTGATACTGCGAAACGAATGGGAATAAGTCATAATGGGTGGTGATGCCACGATCTCAACTGGCGAAGTTTCTGATTGCACTGGGCGTGATGTTTTCCATTCACGGCGGGGCGACGTGGACAAGGGGAGCGACATCTCAAGGGGTTCTTATTCTCGGTTTCGACATAGATGTGTTGGTTGCGATACTGACAGGGATCGTGACAAGTGCGATATTGGTGCGTTGGCTTCTTCCTGCCCTTTGTCATGGATCGAAGACACGGCAGGCGTATGTCGTGCCATGCGTGTGTGTGATAGCGATAGCGGCGGCCCTCTTTGGTTTTTGCGATTTCAACCTGGTGACGATGTTCAACGATTTCACTCCTGCGGACAGTGTGAATCTCAAGTCCTGGCTTCGGCCGAACATTTTCCCGTGGACGATTGCAACAGTCGCCATGTGGCTTGTGTTTGTCATCATGTACGTTGTGCTGTGCGGACTGATTTTGCGAGAGATAGCTGGCAAAGCGCGAGTTGCAGCAAAGATCACTCTCATTGTGGCAGCGATCGGGCTGTTGATTGGTATATTGGGATACGGAGTAGCGAGAATTGCGGGTCCGATGCTGACAGGGTTGTGGAAAGGGCCTTGGCACACCGGAAATCAGATGATGCTGGCTGTTAGCGAGTTGGGCAGATATCTGAAATGGGACGGGTTTGTGCTTGCGGTTTCTGGCTTGGGGATTGCGGTCATTGGTTCTCTACTGCCGCGTGTTCTCATCGACGGGATATGCAGCAAGTGCGGGTATCCGGTGGAGCGTGAGCGCTGCCCAGAGTGCGGAACGCTTGTGAGAAAGTCAGTGTATCGTGAGACCGTGTAGAGAAGTGCGTTTCGCTTACCACGGGCTGTGCGATGCCGAGCATCGCATGCGCCCGTGGCTACATGCTGTCGGCCCTCCGGGCCGGAATTCACACCGCCCGGAAGGGCGGTGCCACGCGAACTGCCACACAAGGCACTTAGGCGACGCCAACGGCCGCGGCATCGCGGTCGGTGAGCATGCCACCATCCGAGCGGGTCTTGACGGTGCCATCGCGTTTCCACGAACGCTCGCAGCGGGGCTCACTGAGGAGTGAAGTCGCGGCGAAATCAGAGCCGGAAGAGACGCGGCTGACGCCCAGGAGGTCGGCGAGATCGGCGGTGTCGAAGCCGCTGATGTTGACCGAGGTGGGGAGAGTGATGGCGGCATCGAGGGGGTTGTCGACACCGATGCTGGCTTTGGTTGATTCGAGTTTCTGGCGGGCGGTATCCAGGGCGGTCATGATGGCGGGCCAGCGCGAGTCCGCGGCGATGCCGAGAGGCGCGAGGAAGGTCTGCGTGTGGATGCAGGTTGAAGTGTCTTTGGGATCGACGCGGAGGAGGGCCCGATAGGCCTCATCGGCGGTGTGGGGGATGATGGGGGCGAGGAGACGGCAGAGGCCATCGGTGAGGTGGTAGAGCGCGGCCTGTGTGCGGCGGCGGCGGGGGGCATCGGCCTTGTCGCAGTAGAGACGATCTTTGACGGCGGCGAGGTATTCGGCGGAAAGCGTGGTGTTGCAGAAGTCGTAGAGCTTCAAGTTGGCGTTGCGGAAGTCGTAGGCGTTGTAGCAGTCGATGACTTCGTGTGAGAGGGCGTCGAAGCGGTCGAGCACCCAACCCTCGAGCGAGGTGGGGGTGATGGTGGAAGAGTTGAGTGGTGTGGATTTGGGATCGAAATCGTTGAGGTTGCTGAGGAGGAAACGCAGGGTGTTGCGGACCTTGCGGTAGGCATCACCGGCAACGTCATAGAACTGGCGATCGACCTTGACATCGTTTTCGTATGCGAGGGTGGAGACCCACCAGCGGAGAACATCGGCGCCGTAATCCTTCAAGAGGGCCTCGATGGTGTC
>CAYTYD010000343.1:0-3315 GCA_964441555.1 uncultured Phycisphaeraceae bacterium
CCATTGTATCAAGTCGAGAATGAGACGGTGTTCAACTTCAATGGACAGAGTGAGCGGCGGTACTACGGTTTGTCGATCCAGAATTGTCATCAACGATCGCAGTGTTTCGGTATCTCTAATCTCATGCACTGTTTCCAGCATGGTCGAGATACTGGACGACATGAAACCCATCCCAACCAATCGATCAATCAACATTCCTTGCTGCATGTGAATTCGAGCCAATACCAAGCCAGATTCAAAGGCGCTGGTTGCTTCGGCATAATCGCCGCTTATGACGGCAGTGTGATATCGAGCGGTATTTGCTCGTGACAAATGCAATACATCGGAAGAATCCATGGCAAGGGTTGAGATCAACATGGCATTTCCGGCGTGCAGCGGGCGCACAATGTGCCCCCGACGCGACAATCGATCCAAATCAGCAAATACACCCTGCACCTGCAGTTCTTTCAACAAAGCCATCGCATCTCTGATCTCTTCCGGCTTTGAACCATTCCGCCGGTCTCCCGTTCCTGTGTCGCGTCTCAACACGGAAAGGTCCGGCGCGATGTTTGTGAATTCACCTTTCCGATTTGCCCGAGCCATTTGATGCAGATTCCGGGATCGATCCATCACTTTCTGCAACTCATTCCACGCATTCGGCTCGCCCGCAGCATCTTTCTGGTAAGACTCCACCAGCGCATTGATCTCTGCGGCATAATCCGTGGTCGGCTTCACCTTGCCGCCCAGAATCTGCCACGCCCAAAACCCGAGAACGCCAACACATATCAACGTGACTATGAGACAGCCAAGTCCAACTTTCACGAGTGGCTTCGGAACGCCCATGGCAGTTATTCCGAGAATCGACCCAGCAATTCCACGCGGCAACTCGAACCAGCGACTCACTTCGCCGGGTATTCAAACACGCCGCGGCCGGACTTATCGCCGAGGCGGCCGGCAGTGACGAGTTGCTTCAGCATGGGGCAGGCGCGGTAACGGTCGTTGTTGAGGCCTTCGGCCAGCACGTTCATGATGTGGACGCAGGTATCCAGTCCGATGAAATCTGCCAGGCGCAGGGGGCCCATCGGGAAGTTGCACCCCAGCTTCATGATCCCATCAATCGCCTCGGGCTCGGCCACGCCCTCCATCCACGCGTAAAACGCCTCGTTGATCATGGGCATGAGTACGCGATTGGAGATGAACCCGGCCCGGTCGTTGGCTTTGAGGGGCGTTTTTCCCATTTTGGTCGCGAGGGCCACCGTGCGCTCTACAACATCCTTCGATGTCTGCAAGCCGGGAATCACTTCCACAAGTTGCATCAAGGGGACGGGGTTGAAGAAGTGCATGCCCACCACGCGATGGGCGCTCGCGCCCGCCGCGGTCGCAATCTCTGTGATACTGATACTGCTCGTATTCGTCGCCAGCACCACATCATCCGCCGGAAAGATCGCCGCCAACTTGGCAAACAGATCCTTCTTCACCTTGGCATCTTCGACAATCGCCTCGATGACCCAGTTTGAACCCTTCAACTCTTCCAATGTGGAGACATAACGCACCCGGGCCAAAGCGGCATCGGCATCCGCCTGGCTCATCTTCCCCTTTTCGACGAACTTGCCCAGCGACTTCTTGTGGACGCCCTTGCACTTCTCGATCGCGCCCGGGAAGGCGTCATAGACAATCACCGAACTGCCACTGACCGCGGCGACCTGCGCGATGCCGCCACCCATCTGACCCGAACCAATCACGCCGATCGTCGTGCTCATGCGATGCTCCTTTGGGACACGAGGGTAGGGCGTGGATTGCAGATTGAGTGTCGAAGCGGGCTTACTGCAAATGACCAGATTGCCAAATGTCCAAATGGCCAAATCGAGCCAACGATGGAGCATGCCCTCCATCGCCCAGCTCACCAAGCTCCTTGCCATTGACCCGGACGACACCTTTGTGCTCTATGGGCTGGCTCAGGAACATGCTCGTCTGGGGGAGCATGCCGCGGCGGTTGGGTGGTATGACAAGTGTCTGGCGGTCGACCCCCTGTATTGCTATGCCTATTTCCATCAGGCGCGGAGCCAGCAGGCGATGGGGAATGCCGCGGCGGCGGTGGCCACGGTTCGCAAGGGGATCGAGGCGGCCCGCAAGGCCCAGGATGGGAAGGCGCTCGGAGAGCTGCAGGGGCTGCTGGTCGAAATTGAGTGAAACGGCATCGAAGCGGTGGCATCTCAACGGGTCGCGTGTGCGAATGATCGTGACGCGTTACCATTAATCAGCCGTGGGTTTGTTCAAGGGTCTATCCTGAGCCATGATCACCGTTCGCCCCACTGTTGCCGTTACGCTCTTGGCTGCCTCTGCCGCGTTGTTTGCCGGCTGTAATCGCCAGAATCACTCCTTGAAACTCGGGCAGGAGTTGGAGCTGGAGACTTTCCGGACGGCTCCGGTTGAGCCAGCGGCGACGTCGGCACTCCCCAGTGGGGTTTTGGCCAATGACGCGACGCAGGTGGGGACGCGCGATGCGTGGGCACAGACCGAGGTGGAAGTGCCCAATGACGGTGTGTACCACCGCCCGCTTTACAAGACGGAATACAGCCGCGTGAAGTACACGCCAAGGAATCGCGGCGAGTTTCCCACTGCGGAGACGGCACTGGATCTGCAGGACTCGCGTGCGACGGTGAAGCAGATCAAAGAAACGTTTCTTTTTACGCCGGGCATTCTGATCTATGACACCGTGACTGCTCCGTTCCGCATGGTGATTCATCCGGCGACACAATCCAACGTGAAGGCGTCGCCGCGCCTGCCGCGGCCCGGCTACCAGCGCTGGATGCATGATTCATCGGAAGCGGGTGCAGATGTTCCGGCCAACGAGCCAGCGACCACCACGGATGTGAAGACGGAAACATCTTCGGATGGCACGATCACCACGACGACGACCACAACGACAACAACAGTGACCACGACGACCAAGACTGAAAAGACTGAGACGACCAAGCCAGCCGAAACCACCAAGTGAGCGCACCTCATTCACAACCTCGGCCGGTGATGGATGAGCGCGGACTGCCACCGGGAACGGTCATTCGACCTGAGTATGAATTGACGCCCCGGCAGCTGGATGATCTGCTGAAGGGTCAGCAACCGCCGCTGGTGCTTGATGTGCGGCTGGATACGGAGTTTCGTACCGCAAAGATCGATGGTTCGATGCACATTCCGCTGCACCTGTTGGAAGGTCGTGTAGATGAGGTGGTTGACGCGGCCGCGGGGCGCACGGTGGTGACGGTGTGTCACCATGGGGTGCGATCGCTGAAGGCCTCGCTGTTTCTGCGGCAGGCGGGAGTGGCAGGAGCGATGAGC
>CAYTYD010000344.1:0-3308 GCA_964441555.1 uncultured Phycisphaeraceae bacterium
GCGGCGATGACGAGCTGACCCGTCGCGGTGATTGTCGAAGTGGCCGAGGCGCGGATCAGGATCGGGACGCCCTGCTGCACAGCCAGACGGGCGATGCGGCTGCGGGTGCTGGAGCACGAGGCGGACGGACCGGTGTCATAGTCGTTATTGCATGCGATCTGATTGCCACCGCAGGTGTCGAAGGCAGTCAGCACGGTGTCGTAACCGGTGCCGCAGGTGGAGATGCGGACATCGCCTGTGAAGGTTGGTGTGTAGCTGTACCACATGTCGGCGGTTGTGCCATTGGTGGGCTGGCAATTCACCTCGACGAGATCGTCGCTATATGCGCCGCAGGCGTTGTACGTGAACGTACCTTCGCCAACGGCCAGGGCCGTGGCGCAGGTGTCATTGGCAACCTGGGGAGCGGCAGGATCAGCCGCTGCGATTCCCGCGCTGGTGGTCACGTTGCCACAGGCACCGGTGATGGTGCAGGTGTAAGAGCCGGCATCCGTGGGATTGGGCTTGGTAATCCGAAGCTGCGAAGTGTTTGTGCCCGTGATCGACGAGCCGGTGCCGGTGGCGCCGTCCACAATCGGTGAACCGTTCTTGTTCCACTGATAGGTCAGAGGACCAGACCCACCAGCACCAGCATTCATGATGAAGCTGGAGCAACGTGAGAAGGTGACGTTGGCGGGATTCGTCGTGACATTGGGCGTCACACAGCCGGTGTCCACCGCGCTCCACACCCAGGCCGGGCCGCCGCTGGTCTGCGGACCACCAAAGCCGATGATGTGATTTCCGTCGTTGGACATGTCAACGGGATAACCCAGACGTGGCGGCACGTTCGCGCCAGCCGGTGGAGCAAAATCGCTCATGCCGGGGGTGCCCTGCGCGATCATCCAGTCGTAGATGTCGCGAGCCATGCCGTCCGTGCTGTTGTAGATGAAACCACCACGCACGAACGAACCGCAGGTGCTGTGTGGCATGATGCCGACGATGCGCGACGCATCATCGGTTACGGCGACAGGAATGAACTGTGGAGGAATGGAGCAATTGGGGTTGTTGTACCAGGAGGAAATGCCGAGCGTCGGCACCGCCAGAAGCGTGCGATCCCATGTGTTGGTTCCGCTGTTCCAATTCCAACGCGTCAGCCAGCTTTCTGGAAAGCCAAGCGTGGTGTTGAACTCGAATGACATGCCGACGATGATGGTGCCGGCGGGATTCATGTACATGTTGTCGACGGTGGTGGTGTAGGGGTTGCCAGTGTTCGGATCAATGCCATTGGGCAGGTACGAGCCAACGTATGCATCTGTACCACTGTCGTACCGATACACGATGGGACGGCCGCTGGAGGTGTTGGGAGCTTCACCGCCAAGGACCACAGTGCCGTCAGCCGAAGTCTGCAAAGCGCGGCCCGTCGTCGTGCCTGCGGTAGGCAAGGTGTACATCTTGCCAGCGCCCGCATTGCCATCACGATCCCAGACGAAGCCACGGAAGTTGGACGCCGTGGCGTACCCCTGTCCGACGATGATGCGACCAGTCTGCGAAATGCCGCGAGGTCCGTGAATCACGCCGGATGAAGCCGCCTGGCCCGGAGGCGTGGGGAACAAGCCGATGTTGTTCCACGCGCCGAGACCCGCAGTCCACCGAGCGGTGAGTGTCGCTGTCGTGGAGAGGCCACCAAGGCCGCCGGAATTGGCAACCACACCGGCAAAGGTCAGACCGTCATCCGACATGTGTGAAACACTGGACGAGCCCGGCATCGCCGTCGGAGTAATAGAGGTAGGAGCAATGGTGAATCGCGTCGCCACGCCACCCAACGCGCCGCCGACGATCGTGCCGTCCGCGGAAATCGAGGTCACCGAGGGACCGGTGCCGAACGACACAATCCGGGGCACAGCCAAGGCGCCGCCCGCGATTGTGGTGAGGATGAGTGCCGCCGCCGCTCTTTGAATCTTCGCTGCCATCGCCATGCTCCTAAGGGGTCCGACGAGTCCTGATTCGCGCTTTCGTCCCGAATTCCAAGACGTTTTGGTCTTCTGGGCGCCCGACACACCTGGTCGGGCGTGGCACTTCCTGCGGCCACGCTGACTCAGCATAACTGTATTTTCGACTGTTTGCAAGATTGTTTGCAGAGACATCTTGAAAATCACGAAAAAAGTTGTATGCTGGAGTCGCGGGATTGATGTAGACTGGATTGCCCCATGACAAACCCTGATTCGACATCTGAGTCCGATAACATGATCATGGAGTCACGGGATGCGCTCCAGGAGCTCCGGCGATCCTTTATAGAGCTCTACGCGGCAATCGATGCCGATGCTGAGGCCCCACAAGACGTAGCTCGCCGTTTCGGGCTCAATCGCAACCTCACCTGGAAATTGTCACGGGTCATTACTGCCGAAGATCCCTTCGCCGCGCTCAATCATCTGCCGGGAACACAGGGGATCGCGCTGGCGTTGCAGGCAATTGAAAAATCCGGCGCGCCGCGGGCGGCGATTAGCCAGGTCGAACGAGCATTGGAAGAGTTTCAGCGCGTGGTCGAAGCACACGCCGATGACCGGGCACAGCTGGAACTGACGCTTGAGGCGGCAGGGCTCTTGGCTCGTGAAGCGGGGTTTGAGAGCGGCCGCGAGTTAGCCTTTCGAGGCAACAGCGCGATCTGGGGCGTTCAGGCCAAGACGCGTTTGAGCTTTGCCGTGCTGGGGCCAAACAAGCAAGACGACTCACTGTGCGATATCGCCCACGTCGGCGGCATCATCGGGGTGCGGCGTCTGCGGCCTCAGACAGAGTGGCGGCTCTTCCACATTCAGCAGCACGATGAAACCGGCACGGCGATGGCGCAGCTCTTTCGCCCGGAACCACTGGAACCCGGAGAGCCCGACGGCATGCCGGGGTTGCTCGGTGGATTCTCATCGCCTTCGGTGCCGCACATTGATATTCGACGCCATTCCAGTGGTGTGGAGTTCATGTTGCCCGCGGGTCCGGTGGGAAAGTCGGGCGTGTTTGATGCGTTCATCGGCTTTGCAGTGCGCAACCTGCCGCGATATCGCAATGCAGAGAACCCATCGGGGTCGATTGCAACGCTGGTCTCGATGCCATACGAGCGCAGCATCAGCGACATCCTGATTCACCGCAAGCTTCTCCCCAGCAGCGGGCTTTCCAGCAAGCTCTACGGCTTTCCGCATGGCGGGCTGGATACACCGGTGGCGCAAACGGTGAAGAATGAATTTCCGATGACCGAGCGGATCGTGCAACTGGCAGGAAGCCCTCCGGCGGTGGCGACCAGCCATGTGCCGCGATATGGGCAACTGTTGCAGCAGCAGCAGCAG
>CAYTYD010000345.1:0-3287 GCA_964441555.1 uncultured Phycisphaeraceae bacterium
CAGGGTTCGCCAGCGCGGCAACGTGCAAGGTGCGGATCGGACAAATCCGATGTAGATGCGAGGAGGATCGCCGCTGCGACGTCTAGGAACTTTGCCATGCGAAGCTTCGAGCGCGAGCATGATCTGGCGGCGTTCTTCGAGCAGTTCGCGATTGAGTGCCGCGAGAGCGGGCGTGCGGAAGGGGCGGCAGCGGGCACGCCGCAACCAAATGACTCGTTTGAAAATGTGTCGATCGAGGATGATGTTGCCAAACCAGATCAACACGATCCATAGCGCACATGTCGCGGGCAGAGCAAGCCACCAGGGCATATAGAAGCCACGGAGCATTGAGTACCCGAGCGCGGCAAATAGCGTGGCATGGATGAACGGGGGCACGATAAACGCCGTGAGCTTGACCCACGTACGCCAAGGTGATGAAACCTGAGTGCCCACGCCAGGCCGCACGGGAATGCGGCGACGAGACATGACAATGAACTGAGTCCACCGGCTAGACGGATTCGTCACCGCGTTGGAGAGCGCTCCATACGTCAGCATGTCAGCCGGGCTATGACGATACACGGGCGGAGTGTAAGTGCTTCTCAAGCTCGCGAAGTTCCTTCGGAGTCGGCGGCGGCACGAACGGCCAGTGCGAGCCACATTCGGGGCAGCGGCGCGGACCGGCATTGTCATTCTCGGCCGCGATCGTGGCCAGGTCATGGCCGCAGTGGGGGCAGTGCCGATTCGCCATTCCCAAAGCACGTTTCACGACGGCATTCATTCGCGCAAAGTAGAAGAATTGAAATCCCGCCATACCGACGGATTGCAGCACCATGTTTCGCATGAGATGCGAAGTATTCATCCCGAACATCAAGAACACAATGCCACTCGCAGCGGCGCCGCTCAGCACGGTCCATAACACCACGATCACGCTCTGTGGGAGCAAGACGCACCACAGGGGCGAAGTGAATGAACGCATGGCACGCACGGGAAGAAGCGTGTACGGAGGTGCTCCACGAGTGGGAAGCGATTGTTCCGGTTTGCCATTCAGGCGATCCAGATACGGCTGCCGTCGCGAATGCAGAAGTCCCAGGCGTGTTGGTGTCAGTTCCTTGCCGCGAAACGGGCGACAGCGAGCGCGGCGGAGCCAGATAACCTTGTGCATGATGAATCGGTCGAGGTATAGATTCATCACGCAGGCAATGACCACTGCCGCGAAAGTGGCTGAGAGGATCGAAGCCCACAACGCAAATCGATCCTGTGTAACTACAAACGCGATCCCTGCAGCAAACAACGAAAATGGCAAAGCCGGAACAATGCTGGCAGTGAACGCAATCCATCTGCGTCGCGCACTGCTCGCTCGCGTGCCCATGCCCAAGCGCACGGGTATCCGTTCCCGCCAGTCACGCGGCAGCATGTAATAGGTGATGAGATCAGCCGGGTTGTGGCGGTACACGGGCAGAGACTACCCAAACTTCGGCGCTTATGCCTTCCCCTGTGCGTGCCGCATCAGGGTTTCGAAACTACCAAGAACTGCGGGTGAATTCGCGTCGGCATCGGCGGGTGGAATTGAGCGCGTGTATGAGCCGTCCGAAGTCAGGTCCCAGGCGTTGCGGCGATCAGCAAGCATGACATCGACGACGTGCTGCAATCGACCACGCGCCACCGGATCGCGGACGGGGGTGATGCACTCGACGCGGTCGTTGAGGTTGCGGTACATCCAGTCGGCGGAGCCAATAAACCACTCGCCTTCCAAGGGGTCAGTCTGCCCCGCACCAAAGTAGAAGATGCGCGAGTGTTCGAGGAAGCGGCCGACGACGGAGCGAACCTTGATGTTCTCTGACAGACCAGTAACGCCGGGGCGGATGCAGCAGAAGCCACGGACGATGAGCGTGATCTGCACACCCGCCTGGCTGGCTTCGTACAGCCGCGCTGCGATCTTCTGATCTTCCATGGAGTTGATCTTGGCGATGATGCGACCACCGGGAAGGTCCGCCGCACCAGGGGCATTCGCAGCGATCGCGGCGGTCTTGGCCTTGGCGAACTCGATCTCCTGATCAATGAACTCATTGAAACGAGCACGCATGTTGAAGGGGGCGATGAGAAGCGAGTCGTAGCGCTTGGCAACGCCCAGGCCGGTGAGGTAGTTGAAGAGATTCACCAGATCGCCGGTGAGGATCGGGTCGCAGGTGAGAAGGCCCAGGTCGGTGTAGAGCTGGGCGGTCTTGGGGTGGTAGTTGCCGGTGCCGATGTGGGCGTAGCAGCGGAGGCCGTGCTTTTCCTTGCGGACGACGAGGGAGATCTTGCTGTGGGTCTTCAGGCCCAAAACGCCGTAGGCGACGTGCACACCTGCGCGCTGCAGCTGGCGAACGAACTTGACGTTGCGCTGCTCATCAAAGCGAGCGCGGACCTCGACGAGGCAGGCGACCTGCTTGCCGCTTTCGGCAGCGCGCACCAGCGACGCGATGAAAGGGGAGTCGGGGCTGGTGCGGTAGAGGGTCTGCTTGATGGTGAGGACATCGGGATCCGCCGCGGCTTCGGCGATGAAACGCTCGACGGAGTGCTCGAAGGACTCGTACGGGTGGTGAACCAGAATGTCCTGCTTGCGGATGCAGCCGAAGATGTCGCGGCCCTTGTCGGGGGTGAGCCGCGCCGGGATGGCGGGCTTGTAACGCGGCGTCTTCAGCGCGGGAATATCGAGATCGGCGATGTCGGCGAGGCCGAGGTAATCGATAGGGCCGGGGCGCTCGTAGACATCGGCAGGGTCAAGGTTCAGTTTGTCGACGAGCTGGCGCAGGAGGTGCGAAGAAGGGTCGGCGTGGCACTCGAGCCGGATGGCCTTGGCGAAGCGGCGCTGCTTGAGCTCGTTCTCGATGGATTCGAGGACATCCTGCTCGCGCGGCGACTTGTCGTCGTATTGCAAGCCACTGGAGCGGGTGACGCGGAAATGGAGGCGCTCCTTGATGGTGACGCCGGGGAAGATGTGATCGAGGTTGTTGGCGACGATGTCAGCAAGGCCCACGAGGCGGCGGGGCTGACCCGGCGCGGCAGGAAGCTCGACGTACCGCTTGATATTCGATGGGATCTTGACGCGGGCCAGATGCTGCTCGCGAGTCTCCCCCTCGATGATGCCGGTGATGGCGATGTTGTCGCTGAGATTGCTGATGAAGGGAAAGCGGTGGGAGGGATCGACGGCCAAAGGCGTGAGCGCGGGAAAGACGTTGACGCGGTACCACTCATCGATCCAGCGCTGCTCACGATCGCCCAGCGTGGCGTATTCGACCGGCGCGATGTGCACGGTCCCGCTGCTG
>CAYTYD010000346.1:0-3280 GCA_964441555.1 uncultured Phycisphaeraceae bacterium
ATGGCGCCGCCCTCATCACTCGTCACGTGACAGCGATTGAAGCCGGTGGCGACTTTCTGTTCATCGGTGGGAGAGGGGAAAAGATCGCCCGCGAGTTGCTCGGTGGTGAATTGATCAAACGGCATGTTGGAGCGAAACGCGGCGAGGACCCAATCCCGATAGGGCCAGATCTGGCGACCCGCATCCATGTGAATGCCCGCGGTGTCTGCATAGCGGGCCATATCGAGCCAAGGAGTAGCGAGACGCTCAGCCATACGCGTGACATACGGCTCTGTGTTCAGAAGTGTGTGCACCCAGCGCTCGTAGCGATCGGGGCGCGTGTCGGCGAGATAGTCGCTGAGTTCGGCGGGAGTGGGGGGAAGCCCGGTGACATCCAGAAAAACGCGGCGGAGAAGTTCGCGATCACCGGCATCGGCCGAGGGAGTGATGTTGGAGGCCGAGAGGCGATCGAAAATGAAGTTGTCGATGGGGTTGATGGGCCATGAAGTGTTTTCAACAGAGGGAACAGTCGGGCGCACGGGGGGAGTGAAAGACCAGTGCGGCTCGTAGTTTGCACCTTGATTGATCCAATCGCGGATCAGGTTTTTCTCTGCATCGGAGAGTGGCCGCTTGTTGCTCCCCGCCGGGGGCATGATGATCTTGGGGTCGGTGGAAATGATGTGGCGATACACCTGACTGGCCTCGGCATCGCCAGGAACGATGGCCGCGCCGCCGGGGCGTGTGGCGACGGCATCATCGCGTTGATCGAGGCGGAGATTCTCCTGCCGCGTGGCGGGGTCCTGGCCGTGGCATTGAAAGCAGCGATCGCTGAGAATCGGGCGGATGTCGCGGCCGTAGCGGATACTGGTGTTTGGGTTGGTCGAGAGATTTGAAGTTGCGGCAGTAAAGGCCGAGGTGCTGAGTAAAGCAGCAGGACGAAGGGATATCGCGGCAGTGGCGCACGCCAGAGTGGAAAGGCCGACTGCGGTGAGCCAGACTGCGGGAGCGATGATGGCCGCGCGGTTATTGGGATGATGTTGTGGCAAAATCTGTGCTCCGGGCCGAGGAGAGGCGGTGAGTGAGCGAGAGCCCGAATGTACCAGAATCACCTTCCAATCGCAAGGAATCGCGGCACGGATCACTCGCTTTAGCGAATGAATGTGGTGGTGCTGGCCAGGCCGCCCGCGCACCAAAAATCCGTCAGTCGCACACGATGGCTCGGCGTCATCGGTTCGGGCAATTCCCCGGGCTCAAACCACGCGACCTCCGTTGATTCCGGACTGATCGTCAGCGTCCCTCCGACCACAGCGCACACAAACACGATCGCCACGATGTGGGCCACACTCCCATCGGGATAGCGAATCAATTGTCCAACCGCCGGATCGCTGTACACACCGTGCAGGCGCAAGATATCCACGTCATACCCCGTCTCTTCACGCACTTCGCGGATGCAGGCGGCAGAGGCGGATTCGCCGAGATCGATGCCACCTCCGGGAAGGCCCCAGTGGCCGTTGTCTGCGCGGCGTTGGAGCAGCACACGCCCCGCAGCATCAATCACAATCGCTGCGGCCCCGGTGACCTGTTTATCGACTGGCGTTCCGGGCGGTGGATAGGCAGTGTGAGTCATGCCCCATTCTTGCACGATCCGTGCCGCCGCGCGGCGTGTTCGCGCATCCACCGCGCTTTAATTACTCATGGGACCATGGATCTACCTCATCATCGCCGGTTTGCTCGAAGTCGTCTGGGCCACAGCGATGAAAAGAAGCGATGGGTTCACCAAACTCGGCCCCAGCGTGGTCACCATCGTGGCGATGATCGTGAGCTTCGCCCTCCTCGCGCTGGCGATGAAGCAGTTGCCACTGTCGATCTCCTACACGGTGTGGGTCGGCATCGGCGCGGTGGGAAGCGCGATCATGGGAGTGGTCTGGTATGGCGAACGCCTGAACGCCGCGCAGTGGGTGTGCATGGTGCTGATCGCCGCGGGTATTGTGGGGTTGAAAGCACTCGGCGGTGGGGTTTCCAAAGTGCCAAATAGCCAAATGTCCAAATAGCCAAATCAGAAGTGGCAAAGTGGCAAAGTGTCTTTCACCACGAAGTGGTGACTTTGAATGGCCGGGGGTAGCGGCGCAGCCGCACCCGCGGAAAGCTCTGCCTCATTCTCTCCACGGTATCACGATGCACCGCCTCTGATTCGCACTGATTTCGGCCCGGAGGGCCGCCGGGATGTAGCCACGGGTAGAGCGAGTCTTCGAGCGCAACCCGTGGAATCAATCCCCCGTACGTTACACGGTCTCACGATGCACTTGCCTGTGCCCCTTCGATCCTGAACAACGTTCCGCACTCCGGACACGCCTCTTTACCCATCAGACCGCTGATGTCATAGCCGCATTTGATGCACATACCCGGTTTGCAGCGTCGGGCGATGATTTCGTTTCGCCACATCAGCCCTGCAGGAATGGCGGCGAAGAGAGCAGGAAACCAAAGAGGAAATTGTGAGCCTCCGCCCTCATTCCATCGCCACGCCCACAGAAGGATATTGAATTGGCTCTGAGGGTCCAAGCTCCAACCGTTCTTGATGAGAGCTGAAAAGTCGAGGTTGTGATGCGGTGAAAAGATGATGAACGTTCCGTCGCACAGCAAGATGAAAGGACCAATCTCATAATCAATAGCGATCAACTCGTCGGAAGGCATCGGCTCCAACCAATTGGATTCCAAGGTATACCACCCGCTCCCAATCCACACCACCACAAGCATCACCGTCAGGATCGTCAGCATCCAGCGGCAGAAGGTGCGGAGTTTGGGACGCGGCCTCATCGCCATCATCATAACTGGCAGTGGTCGGGGGCAGCCAATCGTCGAGGAAAGCTGCTGCACACACGGCTTCTGCTTCTCAGCCCGCAGGGCTCAAGGTGAATAGACGGGGGTCGTCGCGGAGCGACACCCCCGGACTCCAATCCCCTCACCTCTACACGGTCTCACGATGCACTGGTTTGTGATTTCGCAATCTCGAACCGAATACCGCACTCCGGACACGCCTCTTTGCCCCCCAGACCGCTGATGTCATAGCCACACTTCACGCAAGTGCCCGCCGTGCGACGACGGTTGATGATGTGCGTTCGCCACATAAGAGCGGTGGGAATTGCAATAAACGCGGGGAGAATCCAAAGCGGGAACTCAACTGTTGTCCAAGGTTCAAGAGCATCATACTTCCATTCCCACAATCTCATGTGGAAGTTTCCATTCCACTGATACACAAAATCAGCATTCATCGGGCCTGCGGTTTCGAACAGCTCGGACGACC
>CAYTYD010000347.1:0-3206 GCA_964441555.1 uncultured Phycisphaeraceae bacterium
CAACGCCGACAGCACGCCACCCGCGCCCACGGCGATCAATGCAATTCCCAGCCATGATCCGCCTGACAGTGTGCCCATCAGACTCCACCCTCCAAATTCTCACCGCCCTGGGCAAACGTCCGGCCCACCCCAATCGACTCAAGAACCTCATCCTCCCGAGCATGCATCCGCGCATACGCCACCGGATCGTGATCATCATGGCCCAGGCAATGCAAAATCCCGTGCACGATGTACAGAAGCAACTCCCGATCCGGAGTGTGCCCACGCTCAGATGCCACCCGCTCCGCCTCGTCCAGGCAAATCAGAATGTCGGTATCCAACGCCCCGGCACCTTCCTCGCGCAGGTCAAAGGTCAACACGTCCGTCGTGCCGGCCACGCCCGAAAATCGCTCATGAGCCGCTGACATCTCAATATCACTCACAACCACCACCCGAACAGATCCACCCGTCGCCGCGTTCTTCGTCAATTCCCGCAAAGCGCGGCACGCTTGATCTCTCAATCTCGTCACGTCGGCGTCCCTCAGACGCCCCGTCCGATCCTGCACGCTCACCGTGGCTGGTTGTGAAAGCCCGTCGCTCACGCTGAAAGGGTATGAGGCATCCAGGCCACCCACCCCCAAATCGCCCCTTCGGATTGCGTCCGATAAGTATGCGCTGATGCTCGCCAGAACGCCAATCCGGGGCGTTCATCCCCTCGAACTCGTGCCTTTGCCACCCAGCCGCGGCTCGCTGGCACCCAATCGCATCGCGTTGGCATGCCCCAGCGTCCACCAGAAACCCACTCACTTGACTCCCCACGTTTACCAGCAACCCTTATCCATGGGTACCTCACCGATTTCCGCCACCCGCTCTGACTATCCAAAAATCGTCCTCGAAGGCATCACGTTTGACGATGTCCTGCTCATCCCGCGCCGCTCCGCCATCTCCCCCGCCGAGGCCGACACCCGCACGCGGCTCACCCGCAAGATCAATCTCAACATTCCCCTCATCTCCGCCCCCATGGACACCGTGACCGAGCACGCCCTCGCCATCGCCCTGGCCCAGGAAGGCGGCATGGGGATCATCCATAAGAACATGTCCGTCGAGGCCCAGGCCCGCGAAGTGACCAAGGTCAAACGCTCCGCCAATGGCATCATCCGCGACCCCCTCACCCTCGGCCCCGCAGACACCGTCGCCAAGGCCAAAGAGCTGATGCGCGCCCATAACGTCTCCGGCTTCCCCATCACCGAAGATGGCGGCACGAATCCCCGCGGCAAGGGCAAGCTCCTGGGCATCCTCACCCGCCGCGATCTCAAGTTTGTCGAAGACCCCGCCACCTGCGTTCGCGAAGTCATGACCCGCGAAGGGCTCGTCACCGCATCCGATACCACCACTCTCCCCGATGCGGAGTTGATCCTGAACAAAAACAAGGTTGAGAAGCTGCTCCTCGTGGATAAGTCCGGCAATCTCGTCGGCCTCATCACCATGCGTGATATCGAGCGTCTCGCCAGTTTCCCCCGCGCCGTCACCGATTCCCGCGGCCGTCTCCTCTGCGGCGCGGCCATCGGCCCCGGTCAATACGATCGCGTCGATGCTCTGCTTGCCGCCGAAGTTGATGTCATCACACTCGACACCGCCCACGGCCACACCGACAACGTCCTCGCCACCGTCAAAGAAATCAAAAAGACCCGCGATGTCCAGCTCATCGTCGGCAACATCGTCACCGCCACGGCCGCACGCGATCTGATCGAAGCTGGTGCCGACGCTGTCAAGGTCGGCATCGGCCCCGGCAGCATCTGCACCACTCGTGTCGTCACCGGCGTGGGCATGCCGCAGATCACCGCCGTCATGGAAGTCATGAAGGGTGTGGGCAATTCTGGGGTCCCCGTCATCGCCGATGGTGGCATCCGCCACAGTGGCGATATCCCCAAAGCCCTCGCCGCCGGTGCCCACGCCGTGATGATGGGCTCGCTCTTTGCCGGTCTCGACGAATCCCCCGGCGAAATGGTCATCTCACATGGCCGCCGCTACAAGAGTTACCGCGGCATGGGCTCCGAAGGTGCCATGAACGCCGGCAGTGCAGATCGCTATCGCCAAGCCGACAAATTGGATGCCAGTGGCAAGGCCGTCCGCAAGTTTGTCCCCGAGGGTGTCGAAGGCCTCGTTCCTTATCGCGGCACACTGGCAGACTTTGTCTACCAGCTCGTCGGCGGTATCCGCGCCAGCATGGGATATTGCGGCTGCAAAACCATCGAAGACCTCCGCGAGCACGCCATGTTCTGCAAGGTGTCCAGCGCGACCGTGGTGGAAAATCATCCCCACGACATCACCATCACCAAAGAGAGTCCCAATTACATGGTGGAGTCCGCTCGCGGCTGAGGCGATCAGCAGCACCCGTTCATGCCGCAAATCGCTTTGGCACAACGCTGTCGACGGTGGTCATCGCGATATGTCCATAGGCGTCGATGATCACGCCGAATGGCCCTGCATACTCCCGGTCAATTCTCACCACCTGATCGCCGTGGATGAACACGACGCCCGGATGCATCGAATATTGAATGTCCAGTCGGATGTTCTCCGGCTTGGAATCAAGCTCCTGAATCGAACGCAGGTTCTTCTTGATCCTGCTGATCTGGCGTTCGATGTCCCTGGCTTCCGAAATCGCAATCGTGAGAGACTCACGTTCTGCGGAGGAGAGCTTTCCTCCCGGCGCGGACTTGAGTTCTTCGATCGTCTTCAGCCGCTTGGCCAGTTCGGCGTTCGGCGCATCCAGCATCGATGGCGCCGTCGATAGCAGCATGGCGGCCCCGTACGAGCGCCCCAGCGTGACCACGGTGACAAAGTGCTCCGTTGAGCCCAGGTTTCCGATCGTCGCGCGATTGCGGATATGTGTTCGGCCTCCCACGATCGACGCATTCGGTGCGACCAGCGCGCCGTACACGTCGATGACGCAATGAGCCGCAGAGTTCTGAATGCACAGCTCGCGATTGGCACGCAGCGAAATCCCGCGAATCGACTCTACGTGCGAATCGTCATGAAAGACCACATCAAAGCGTTGAAGCGTCGATGACTCCGTACTCCCGCTGGACGCGACGGTCTGCGGCGTCTGGCCATCATCAAGCAGGCGTGCCGCGTGCAACAGCGTGGCAAGGTCCATCAGCATGCAGCCCAACAGCCATTTGCCATCGCCTTGGTTCACGGTGCGAACGATGCGCACCGGTGTCTGT
>CAYTYD010000348.1:0-3167 GCA_964441555.1 uncultured Phycisphaeraceae bacterium
GTGTGATGAGTTGGCGTCTCTTGGGTTTGGGCTCGCGCCGACCGTGGGAATGGCATGGGAAAGAGAGCATCACGCGGCGATTGCGGGGTGTGCCGCGAAAGTTCGCAGTGTTGTCCTGCGCACGAGCTTTGTGATTGGTCGACCGAATCCGGGCGGGGCGGGGGCGTTAGGAAGATTGGGATGGCTTGCCAAGTGTGGGCTGGGCGGCACGGTGGGGAATGGACGACAAGGGATGAGCTGGATTCATGAGCGAGATATGAACCGCATCTGTGCGGCGGCGATTGAGAACCCTTTGATGGAAGGAATCTATAACGCGACAGCGCCGACACCAGTTTCGAATCGGGTGTTCATGCGAGAACTGCGGCGGGTGGCTGGGGGAATCGGCAGCATGATCGGTTTGCCGGCTTTTGAATGGATGGTGCGGGTCGGTGCGCCATTGCTTTTGCGGACTGACCCGGAACTGGCGTTGTATGGGCGGTATGTCGTGCCGCGACGGCTGGAGGCGGAGGGCTTCCGGTTTGAGTATCCGGACCTGCGATCGGCGTTGCGGCAGTGTTATGCGCATGCACCGGTTTGAGTGGGAGGAGTGCGACGACGACCTACACTCCCCTTCAGCTTCGGGGCGGTCGCCGGTGGCGACCTGAGATGCACCCGTGGAACCTGATCCGGTTCGTACCGGCGGAGGGAAAGCACATGAGCCCTTTGGGTCGGTTTGCACGTTGTATCGAAATCGCTCGGTTTTCCGGCGAGATGTCACCAGTTCAGTCAGTTCGGTTGCGCGTTCGCGTAAGAATCGCAATTCTCTCTGCGTTGATTGCTTGTGCTGTGCCGTGTGTTGCAGACGAGATACGTGCTGCCCCCGGCAAGGGGACAATTTCGGAGGTTGCGGCTAAAGCAACCGCTGGTGATGTCATTCTCCTGGAATCTGGCGAGTATGAGGATGCTTTCACCCTCGGTGCTGGTGTGACGCTTCGTGGCGCGGGTGCTGAAATGACCATTCTGCGTTCGTCCGAACGGGTGGTTGTTCGAGCCAGCGGGCCTCGGGTTACCGTTTGCGATCTGACAATCCGCGGCGATGGGGAGACTCTTCGCGCTGTTGACGCCAGCGGTCCCGTGCGTGTTGAGCGTGTTCGCATTGTCGAGGTCAAAGAAGCAATTGCTCTGATGGGCGCGCCGCTTTCCGACATCGTCGCGTGCGAATTCGTTGACTGCGGTATTGGCGTTCGTGCCATCGCAGAGGCATCGCCAACGGTCTATGGATGTGTCTTCTCGAGAGGACGCATGGGCGTGTTTGCCATGGGTGGTGCTCCATATGTGGAGAACAACGCCTTTGTCGATCTGGAGGAAGGCGTGCGAGCAGTACCGAAAGGCACGAATCAGGCCATGATTCGAAACAACCTTTTTCTCCGCTGTGCAAAGAGCGGAGTCGTTGTCGCCATGGGACAAGACGCGCTTTCGGTACCGATGATTCGAAATTCCATTTTTCAGGATTGTCCTGTAGCGATCATTACCCCCAAGTCTGATATCCCGGCATTGATCAAATGTGCCGTTCTTCACAATGTCCCGGAGCCCGCTGTTCGTGATGAGAAGGGCGAAGCTTCACTCGAACTGGCAGCGCACGGGTTTGCCAAAGAGGATCCCGGGCTGACATTTGGAAAAGACTTCTCAGTCACGATCACACACCAGCAGGTGGTTGTCGGAAAAGGTGTTCGGCGTGCATCTGAGCCTCAAGATGTTGTGAGTAACCTTGGCCCCACTCTTTCAAAGCTTGGAGTATCGGCGCCGGTTCCGGAAGGTGCCATGATGGTGCGATGGAATCATCCAAAATTTATCGCGAACTCAGTGAGCGAGGAATATCAGGCGATGCGTGTGCTCGGACTTCGTTCCAGCAAGCAAGCGACTATGTCCACGCCAAATGGCCAACAAGATATTCATACCGGCGCTGATGGCGCGACGTTCTCTTTCGATATCTCGCGTTTCTATGGCGAGAATTCGCTGAAGCCCTGACATTTCAAAAACGAGATCTCATGATGATACTTGAAACATCCCGTATTCAATCGCGTTTCCTTCCCCCCCTCCGCGGCGGGTTCAATCCGGCGACCACGCCGAATGTGACCACTCTCGGCTCGTTTGCCAATGCGCCGGATGTGGGCGGGCCCTTGATGTTCTCTTCGCCCGACGCGCCGGGTATGCCCGCGCCCAGCGACAAGACCGCCTGGGACTTTCTCCCCGAAGGGTGGAGCGTGGTGAACCTGGGCAGCACGGCCACCGGCGTGAAGCCCTCGACTGAAGTCTGCTCGCGCTGCGTGGGTGAGAAGTCTGTACGTGAATTCGTGACCGCCAAGGGCGATGTGCTGCGGGTGATCTATCCCGCGGACTTCACGCCGATCACGCAACTCGAATCGGCGCGGCTTGGCATCATCACGCCGCAGATGAAGCGTGTGGCAGAGCGTGAGACCCACTTTGATGTTCTCTTTCCCGGGCGGGGTGCTGAAGCGGTGCGCGATGAGGTTGCCGCGGGACGGATGGTGATTCCGGCCAATATCAACCATCTGAAGTACAAGCTCGATCCGATGGCGATCGGCCGCGCGAGTAAGACCAAGGTGAACGCCAACATGGGCGCCTCACCGGTCTCCAGCGGCACGGATGAGGAAGTCGAAAAGCTCAAGTGGGCGGAGAAGTGGGGGGCGGACACGGTGATGGACCTGTCTACGGGTGGAGATCTGGATGCCTGCCGCGCTGCGATCATCGAGAACAGCACGGTGCCGATCGGCACTGTCCCGATCTATTCGATGATCATCGGCAAGAAGATCGAAGAGTTGGATTGGCCGACGATCGAGGCATCGCTGCACCATCAGGCCAAACAAGGTGTGGACTATTTCACGATTCACGCCGGTGTGCGGCGGGCGCATCTGAAATATGTGAAGAACCGGCTGATCGGCATCGTGTCGCGTGGCGGATCGCTCTTGGCCAAGTGGATGCTCGTCCATAACGATGAGAACATCATGTACACGCGCTGGGAGGATATCTGTGACATCCTTCGCCAGTACGATGTGACGTTCTCAATCGGCGATGGTCTGCGTCCCGGTGGTTTGGCGGATGCGACGGATGCAGCCCAGATCGCGGAACTCGAGACCCTGGGCGAACTGACTGAGCGGGCCTGGCGG
>CAYTYD010000349.1:0-2042 GCA_964441555.1 uncultured Phycisphaeraceae bacterium
CGTCCAACGAGTAGTACGCGCCAAACTCAGTTCACACGAAAAGCAAGTTGGGATTCACATGATCCTCGGCAAACGTCAGCACCTCGCCCCGCGCTGGCAGATCGCCGACGATGGATTTCCACGTGCGACCCCGATCGTCGGATCGCAACAAGTATGGTGTGAAATCCCCCATCTTGTGATTCTCGAATGCCGCGAAGACCGTGTCTGCGTTGTGCTGCCCGGCCTCAAGATCGGCCACATACGTCATCTCCGGCACGATGGGGAAGTTCTCGACCTTTCGCCAATTGCTGCCGCCATCTTCAGACACATGAAGCAGTCCATCATCGGTGCCCACATACAAGAGCCCTTCCACCTTTGGCGATTCGGAGAGCGACACGGCATTGCCGAAAATGCTCGTCGACATGTGCTTGGCCACCGCCTCGGGCTTCTGCACGACGCCCATCACCTTGAGCTGGTTGCGATCCAAACCGCGCGTCAGGTTCGGCGAGATCACCGTCCATGAATCGCCACGGTCGTCACTCTTCAAAAGGTAATTTCCCGCCATGTACAGCCGCGTGTTCTTGTGAGGGCTGATGAGGATCGGCGTGTCCCAGTTGAAGACGAATGGTTCCTGACCCTTCTTCTCCTTGGGCTTGATGTCCACCTCTTCGCCACTGGCGCGGTCAAATCGCGCCAGGCCACCATCCTGAGATTCGGTGTAGACGATATTGGGATCGGTCGGATCGACCTGCACTTCAAAACCATCGCCACCCGTCGTCACAAACCACTCTTCATTGGAGATGCCGATGCGATCGGTGGTGCGGCTGGGGCCACCGTGGGTGTTGTTGTCCTGCGTGCCGCCATACACGTAGTAAAACGGCTCACTCTGATCCACCGCCACCCGGTAATACTGCACCACAGGCAGATGCGGATAGTGCCGCCACAATTGGCCCCGATCGAAGGAGTCATAGATCCCGCCATCACAACCCACCAGCAAATGGTCGGTGTTGTTGGGATTGATCCACAGCGCGTGATTATCCACGTGCTTGTCGCGCTCCCCCACCGCTCTGAACGTCGCCCCACCATCATCCGACACGTTCATGAACGTATCCATCGAGTACACACGATCCGGATTCTTCGGATCTGCCACCAATTCGTTGTAGTACTGCGGGCTGCTCGACACATACGAGCTGCGCTTGGTCCACGTCTCGCCGCGATCCACCGACCTGAACACGCCGCCTTCACCCTCGGCCGCTTCGACGATCGCGTACAGCGTGTCCGGCTGAGTCGGCGCGATCGCCATGCCGATCTTCCCCTTATCTCCGGCGGGAATGCCATTCGTCAGCTTCCGCCAACTCTCACCACCGTTGGTGGACTTGTAGATCGCCGTTTCCGGCCCGCCGTTGATCAGCGTCCACACATGGCGCCGCCGCTGATAGCTCACTGCATAAATCGTCTGCGGATCACGTGGGTCCAGATGCACCTCATTGATGCCGGTATTTTCTGAAATCTGCAGAATCGGCCGCCACGTCGTGCCGCCGTTGATCGACTTATACAAGCCCCGATCACCACCCGGCTTCCACAGCGGCCCCTGGGCCGCGACATACACGGTGTTGGAATCGAGCGGATCAAACTGAATCATTCAGATGTGTTCAGAATCCTTAAACCCCATGTTCGCAAACGACTTCCCCCCATCGCGCGAGAGATACACCCCGTCCCCATACCCCACGCTCCGCTGGCTGTTGTTCTCACCACTCCCCACCCAGATCGTCGCCGGATTGCTTGGATCCATCCGCAGACAACCAATGCTGTACGACCCTTGCCCATCAAAAATCGGCGAAAAGGTGATTCCGCCATTCGTCGTCTTCCACACCCCGCCACTCGCCACCGCTACATACCACTCACTGTGATCGCTCGGATTCACCGCCAAATCACCAATGCGCCCGCTTGGAAACCCCGGCCCGATCCCTCTGGCCGAGATCGCCGCGAACGTTCCCTTCGTCGCCTGCTTCGGCTCCTTCTTCTTTGCACCAGCATCTGGTTTGGCTTCCGGCTTTGCCTCT
>CAYTYD010000349.1:2052-3139 GCA_964441555.1 uncultured Phycisphaeraceae bacterium
TGATTTTTCTAATGGCTTCTCATCACTCTTCACCACCGGCGCGCCCCCACCATCCTGCCACGCTCGCGCTTCCAGCGGCATCGCCACCGCAAGACCGCACACCGTCACAACGCTCCACGCACGCACAAAACCCTTTGAACCAGCCATGAAACCTCCAGAACGCATTTGCTTGCTTTTCATTTTCAACTTTGAACTCTCACTACTCAACACTTCCTAGTAAGGCAGCGGCGCAGTCGACACCACATCATCCGCCGTCCCCTTCTGCCCATCCTTCCCCGCGCTGCGAAACGTCACCAGCGTCCCTTTCACCGCATCCTCTTTGAATTCAAAACTAATCTCACCACCCCAAGGATCCTTAAACGTCCCCGGAGGCGCCTCCAACTCCGCAGCCGTCTTGGGAAGCTTGTTGTCATGCTGCTGGCGATAGTCACTGATCAGAATGGTCAACTGCTGGGTATTGATATTGAAGACCGCGGCCTGCGCCGTCGCCCTCGATTGGGCCGCCGCACCCACGGTCCCCTTCCCCTGTATCCCAAACATCACATACAACGCGATCGCAATCACGATCAGCAGCACCAGCAGGCCAATCCCCATGTTTCCGCGCCGAGCCGTATACATATCCATACCCCCAGAATACCGACTTTCGGCCCCTGTCCCAGCGTGCGGCCGCCGCCCCCCCCCCCCCCACACCCGCCTCGCAAAAAACGCCCACCCCCGCGCTCATCGAGCGCGAGAACTCGAGCTTGAGCGTTTGCACAAACGGCGTCGCCTCAAGCGTCGTCGTTCGTGGCGCAGCCGCGAGCGGCACGGTCAGGTCGAATGCCGAAAAAAGGCCCAAACCCATCAACGCGCCGATCGAACCGCGCCAACGCTCTCCACGCAGAAAATCCGCCGCAATCCCCACCGAAATCGGAAAACTTCGATACGCGAGCTCGTAGTTTCCGATCGAATTCAGGAGGCTTCCGCGCAAAAAAAACCCTTCGAATCGCACGAGCCAACGTACTCGATCGGACCAGAGGCGACTGTACTCCAAACCGAACTCCAGGCTCAAATTGAGGGTCGGCGAACCAAGCCGGTCGTGGAGAGC
>CAYTYD010000350.1:0-3125 GCA_964441555.1 uncultured Phycisphaeraceae bacterium
GTGCCGAGGCCCAGAAGCAGATTGCCGAGCAGCGCAAGCAGCGCGAAGTCCTCGCCACCAAGGTGCAGGGCGTCTCCATCAAGCTCGTTCGTTCCTGCAACGATCAGGGCATTCTCTACGCCAGCATCACACAGCAGGATGTCGCCACCGCGCTCAATGAGATGGGCTATGCCGTCAAGCCCCGCGATATCCGCATTGCTCAGACCATCAAGCGTGTCGATTCTTACGAATTGCACGTCAAACTCGACAGTGATTTGGATTCCACCATCAAGCTCACCGTTGAGGCCGATCGCAAGCTCGATCTCGACAACGCTGATGATGCCAAGAAGTCTGATGGCAAGGGCGAGGCCAAGGCCGGGGCCGAGGGTGAAGCCGTCGAAGGTGCCGAAGCCAAGACCGAATCCAAGGAAGAAGGCAAGAAGTCCGACGGCAAGGACGGCGACAAGCCCCGCAAGCGTGAGTGGAAGAAAGATCGCACCGAATCTGCTCCCAAGGCCCAGCAGAGCTTCCTGGGTGAAGAGCGCAAGATCGTGAAGTGGTCCACTGGTTCATCGACCAAGGCCGCCGATGTCGCCGAGTCCAAGGCTGATAAGGCCAAGAAGGCCGCCGCCAAGAAGTGATTTTGTACCCTTTGGATATCTCCAATCGGGCCTGAAAATCTGACCTCATCCGACCCTTCGAAGCACTCCTTCGGAGGGTTGTGTTTTTGTCAGGAATCGCCTTCTGAATCAGGCAAAAACCACCGGTTTTGCCTAGAATAGAGGAGCCCTTGAACGCGCCCTGACATGGGTCGCAACGGAGTCCCGCAACATGCCGATCATGGATGGATCGCCACGCTTCTTCGCTCAGATTCTGCGGTCACCCGATGCCGATCTTCCGGATTCTGGTGCGAAGTCGACTTCGGGTGGTCAGCCCGGCGGCAAGATCGTCGACCACGACATCCTGCGTGAGCTTCAAGACAGCTACCTCACCTACGCCATGAGCACCATCATGGACCGGGCCCTCCCCGATGTCCGCGATGGACTCAAACCCAGCCAACGCCGCATTCTCGTGTCGATGAACGATCTCAATCTGCGGCCCGGGCGCAAGCACATGAAGTGCGCCAAGATCTGCGGCGTCACCTCCGGCGATTATCACCCCCACGGTGAGGCAGTCATTTATCCCACCATGGTCGGCATGGCTCAGAAATGGAAGATGCGTCAGCCCCTGGTCGATCCGCAGGGGAACTTTGGTTCCATCGACGGCGATCCACCCGCCGCGATGCGTTACACCGAAGCGCGCATGACTCATGCCGCGATGGACATGCTCACCGATGTGGATATGGATACGGTGGATTTTGCGCCAAACTACGACGATCGGCTGGTGGAGCCGACAGTCCTTCCCGCCAAGTTTCCCAACCTCTTGATCAACGGTGGTATTGGCATCGCTGTGGGCATGGCCACGAGTCTGCCGCCGCACAACCCCCGCGAAGTCCTCGATTCGATCATCCGTGTCATTGAGAATTCCGCCATCACCGTGCCCGAATTGATGCAGGATGTCGCCGGCACCGATGGCCAGATCATCCGTCACGGCATCAAGGGCCCGGATTTTCCCACCGGCGGCATCATTCACGGCCGCCAGGGCATCATCGAGGCCTATGCCACAGGTCGTGGCCGCATCGCCGTGCGTGGTTTGGTGCATGTCGAAGAGGTCGGCAACGGTCGCCAGCAGATCGTCATCGACACCATTCCCTACATGCTGGTGCAGAACACACTGGTCGAGCAGATCGTGAACGCAGTGAAAGATGAGCGCATCACCGAAGTGTCGGATGTGCGCAACGAATCCGGCCGCGAAGCCCAGTCGCGCATCGTCGTCGAGCTCAAGAAGGGCGCCGATCCTCGAGTCATCGAGAACCAGCTTTACGAGTTCACCAGTCTGCAGGACACCTTCTCGATTCTCAATATCGCCATCGTCGGTCGTCGTCCAAAGACGATGGGCCTGCGCGAGTTGATTGATTGCTACATCGATCACCGTATCGAAGTCATTCGTCGCCGCACCGCATATCTGCTGAGAGAGGCCAAGAAGAAGGCCCACATCCTCGAAGGCATGATCTACGCCGTCTGCGACATTGATGAAGTCATCAAGATCATCCGTGCCAGCAAGACTCGCGAAGAAGCCATCCAGAAGTTGATGGATCGCCGCTACCGCATTCCATCCACGCACCCCTATGCCGCCAAGCTCCCCGAACGGCTCATGAAGCGAGTCAAGGCGGCTGAGGCCGAGGGTGGAGTTCTTCTCACTCGCCTGCAGGCCGAAACCATCGGTGGCATGCGCCTCATCCAGCTCGTCGGACTGGAAATCGAAAAGCTCGCCAACGAATACGCCGTCCTCACCGGCGAGATCGAAGGATACGAACTCATCCTCGCCGAAAGATCTCGCGTCATGGACATCATCCGCGAAGATTGCGAAGAGATGCGGGCCCGCTACAGCCAGCCGCGGCTCACTCAGATCGAAGATTCCGGGGCGGATGTCGCGGTCGCGGCGTTGATCCCTGTCGAGGATGTCGCGGTGACGATCAGCCACCAGGGGTACATCAAGCGTGTGCCGATCGACACGTATCGCGAGCAAGGGCGTGGTGGCAAGGGCATCCGCGCCAGCGATGCCAAAGATGACGATTTTGTCGAACGTGTTTTCGTTGCCAGCACCCACGATGATCTGCTGGTCTTCACCGACACCGGCCGCGTCTTTAAGAAGAAGGTCTACGAGATTCCTGAGATGAGCCGCACCAGCCGCGGCCGCGCCATCGTCAACCTGATGGAATTCAAAGAGGGTGAACGCTCCCGCGCTTACCTTGCCGTCAAGGATTTTGAGCAGGGCAGCAACTATCTCACCTTCATCTCTCAACGGGGATTGGTCAAGCGCACGCCCCTGAAAGACTACATCAACGTCAATCGTGGTGGCATCATCGCCGTCGACATCCGCGAGGGTGATTCACTCCTTGATGTCCTCCTCACCACCGGCACAGATGATCTCATCCTTGTTACCGCTCAAGGTTCGGCCATCCGCTTCCCCGAAGACGATGCCCGTGTCATGGGGCGTTCCGCTGGTGGCGTCAAGGGCATCGAACTCTCCGAAGAGGAAGGCGT
>CAYTYD010000351.1:0-3113 GCA_964441555.1 uncultured Phycisphaeraceae bacterium
TTCCAGCGGCCATGTCCTCATGAACGAGGGCACGCTCACCGTCACCTCCCAGATTCGCGCCGGAGTCTCGGGATTCTGCGAACTCAATCTCAGTGGTAATTCCAGCGTTACCTGCCGCGACCTGGATCTTGCGGCGTTGGCTGGCAGCACGGCCATCGGCATCGTCGGCGACTCCACGCTCACGGTCACCGAAGACCTTGTTGTCGGCGGTGCCTCCAACGGCAGTGGCGGCTTCAGCAACGGAGGAAATGCCACGCTGCGCATCGACTCTGGCGGCATCCTCAACACACCGACGAATCGCTCGGCCGCCGTCACCGGCAATGGACATCTGGAGATCAACAGCGGTACCGCAAACATCGGAGGGTCACTTTTCTGTGCAGGAGACCTCACGCTCAACAACGGCACGCTGAACGCGCCGTTCATCGAATGCTACGGCATTGTGTCTGCCGCTGGTCGCATCAACGCCCGATTCTTCTCCGATTCCCCCATCACCATGACGGGGCCGCTCACCATCGGCAACACCGTCACTAACTCCATTGATCGCATCACGGTCGATGTTGGTCCTCACGCACTCTCTTGCGTTGATCCGGATGTTGCGGTCTTGGCCAATTGCTCCATGAATGGCGGGTCCATCGACGCCACCAACTCCATCCGCCTCTTCACCGGCAACACCATCACCGGCACCGGAACCATCGCTTCAGATTTTGAGAATCTGGGCATCGTCACCTCCACCACCGCCACTGGCATCACCTTCACCGAAGATGTCATCAGCACCAGCGGCCAACTCGGTGGCACACGTATTCACTTTGCCCCTGGCTCCACATACACGGGGCGCAACATCACAGGCGGCGCCAAATGGCACTTTGATGCCAATACCACTGCCACATTCAACACTAACAACTCGTCTATCGGTGACAATTCCGCCACCGGAGTCATTCTGCTGGGCACCCTGGATGTCGCCGCGCCCCTCTTACTCAATGACACAGGCGGACTTCCTCTGGGCCCACTTACCACACTTCGCAACACCACCCTCACCACTCTCTCAAACCCCGTCACCATCGAACGCACAGGCAACACGCGGCACATCTTCCGAGGCACCGGCACTCTCAACGCCGTGGTGAACAACTCGGGCACCATCTCTCCCGGCCTTGACGAAGCCGATCGCACCGGCGCGCTTGCCATCACCGGCTTCTACTCCCAATCCGTCACCGGCAACACCGGCGAACTCATCATGGATCTGGATGGCCTCACCACCTTCACCCACGACATTCTCCAGCTCAACGGCGGCGGTGCGGTCGACGGCATCCTTCGCCTCCGCGTCGGCTTCACCCCATTCAACGGTGCCCGAATTCCCATCATCTTCCGAGGCGGCACCAACACCATCCTCACCGGCACATTCGATCAACTCATCGCCCCCGTCGGCTGGTCGCTGGATTACCGCGCGGACACCATCGATGCGGTCTTCTGTGCTGCGGATTACAACGCCGACGGAATCAGCGATTTCTTTGACTATCTGGATTTCGTCGCCGATTTCAGTTCCGGTGATCCTCGCGCGGATTTCAATCTTGATTCGGTCATCGACTTCTTTGATTACCTCGATTTCGTCGCGGCCTTCAGCTCCGGCTGCTGACCGCATCCCCAAGCGCCAACTTCCTCACCACTAACACAGGAAACGCCCATGTCAAGACATCTCGCGCTCACACTCTTTCTTGTCTCCGGCTCCACTGCATCTATCACCCCCATCTCCTCCGCCCAGCTTCTGAACTGGGCCAACGCCTCCGGCGGCGCAGCATCTTTGAGTGGCAATTGGTCCCCTGCCGCAGTGCCCGGATCTGCGAACGCCCTGGTGTGGAACCTCAACAACGCGTACGTGACAACGTTCAATAATCTGACATTTAGTTCGCTGAGCCATACTTACAAGAGTGGCACGGTCTCTCTGAGCATGACGAGTCCACACGGCACCGGAAACGTTGTGGTCGCAGACCTTGCCGGCGATATTGCTACTGCTCGATTGATCAACGGCAGCTTCAACGTGTCTGGTCTCACCCTGGCAAATGCCACCAGTACAGTGGGAACGCTAGAGATCATTGGTGGCAGCAGCACACTCACTATCGGCGGAAATGCTGATGCGATCATCGGCAACAACGGTAATGCGACACTCAATATTCTCAACGGTGGGCAACTCACTGTTCCTGACCAGTTCTTGGCTGGCGGCAACAGCACTTCGACCACCACAGTGACGATCTCTGGAGAAGAGGCCGGAGTACGTGCCTCTACTCTGAATGTCACCGGCACGACAGATTCTCGCATCGGTGCTGGAGGCGATGTCACCATGGTCGTGGAATCCGGCGGCGCTGCTGCCTTTTCAGGAAACGTAATCATCGCCAACGGCAGCGCCTCAGGATCGAATCTGCGCATCCGTAGCACATCAACATCTTCACAGGTCTCTATCGCCGGAACGCTCTCCCTCGGCCGAAACATCAGCACCGGAGTCGCCGCCGGCAATGGATCCGTGTTTGTCGAATCCGGGGGGCGGCTCACGGTGACGGGACCAGTCAATCTGGGTAACGACCCGGACGGAGGATCAGGTCTCTTTCGCATGTCAGGCACCAGCCCCGTTGCCCAAGTTGGCGGTCTGAACATCGGAGTGGGCGGAACACTGGAGATTTTTGGTGGTTCGCTCACGATTCAGGGTCCCATCACTGTTCCGGCTGGATTCCAACTCCAGGTGCCTTTCCCCGGTGCGCCGGCGTCATCATCCCCCATTGTCGACCTCCGCACTGGGTCCTCCTACACCAGCACCGGCGCAACTTCCATAGGCGGGGTGGCAGGTTCAACTGGTTTCCTCAACATTAGAAATGGGACAACCTTTCACCAGGCGGGATCAGACTTCAGCATGGGGTCCGTCGCCGGCGGCTCCGCGAGTGTGGTGATCAATACTGGCGGCTCATTGCAGGCCGACGCTGCTGTCGTGGTCGGCGGTTCCGGTTCAGCCCAGTTGCAGCTGCTGGGCGGCTCACTCACCTGTCGCGACATGGATATCGCTCGAACCTCCAACTCAAGCGGCAGTGCCACGATCTCCAACTCCACGCTCAGCGTGACTGAAGATCTTG
>CAYTYD010000352.1:0-3107 GCA_964441555.1 uncultured Phycisphaeraceae bacterium
TGACGAGTACTGAGTGCTAAGGATTGCCATACGCAAACGAGCACTTTGCCCACTTCAATCTTGGTGGTTGCGGAAGGGGATCACTCTATTGGGTCCCACTCGCCCTTGAGTACTTGCCGTGCGACGATTTTTGCCCACTGTGAGCGACTCCTCTGGACGCTTTTGGCCAGGCGTCGAGATTCGGCGTTTCGACCTTGTTGTGCGCGAATTCGGGCGAGAATCGCGACAGCGTCTGGGTCATCGCCATGCTTCAAGGCGTTTTGAGCGGCGCGAGCCGCTTCCGTAAGTCGATCAGAGATGTCAAGTACGGCTGCAAGATTCTCCCATGCGCGGGCGTTCTTTGGATCAAGTTTCAGAACGCGTCGATAGCCGCGTTCAGAGCGGGTGACATAGCTCGGACTCAATGGAGTGGCGAGTTGGCGATACTCCGCGACGGCAAGCAGCAAGTAAGGTTCGCGAGGGTACTTGCGTGCTGCTGCAGAAACGATTGCTTTGGAGTTGGAGTCGAACTTATCAGCTCTGTAGAGGGCGACGATGCGATCGATCAGGCGGTTGATGGTTTTGTCGCGGAGTGAAAGGGGCATGGAGCGATCCTGAAGGAGTGAAGTTGATTGGCGATAGCTTATGTGACGTCGTGCAGCGGCGTCAGTTTATTTGTCGTGTGTGACATCGTACCTTTGGGTCGATCGCCTTTTCCAATTCCAAAAACCTCGAGCTGAAATGGCAAGAACGAGGAATCCAATAGCCGCCGCGAGGGCGCTGATGAACTGCCCGAGGCTTTGTGCCGCGTGGGCAGGTCCGAAGACTCTGTACATTTCGCGTGGGGTGGCGCGATTTGCGGTCACTTCGTAGATGTAGTCCTGCCAATGATCTTCTTGTTTGAGATGCAGTGTGGCGATGGTGATGCCAGATGCATCACTTTGAAGTGTGAAGCTGGCAGATCGAAAGTCATTTGGATCGCGTGCCTGATACGCGGTGACGAATGAGGTGAAGTAATCCGTGGTGGGAGTTTCAGGTGGCAAGTAGGCAAGCTTGCTCAATTGCACGACGTAGGGACCTTGGGGATCTAGCACTTGAACCCATCCGCCAGCGACCACTTCCTCTTGGGTGTTTACCACCGCGCGGGTGAGTGTGGTGACGGGTTTTCCATCTGGCACGCTAGATAGCGGCACAGCGTTGTCAATCGGGAACATGGCAAAGCAAAAGTCTGGAGGTACCGGTTCACCACTTGATGCAACCCAAAGTGGTTGCGGCCTATTCTCGGGAATCACGGCATACACAGCGCGGAAAACAAAAACCGCACCGATGAACAGCACAAATGGCCATGCAAACCAGATGAGGGCTTTGAGGCAGCCGGATTTGGGCCTTTCTGTGTCGGGTCCGGGCACGATGTAGTGTATTACTTGCAGAGTGCGAATCGGTTCCGCATCTCGCTGGGTCAGTATAGCAGTACGCGATGTTTACACGTTTCTGGCTCGCTCACCCATACGCAAAAAGTTAGCCAGCAGCAGGGGGCCATCGACGGTGAGGAAACTTTCGGGGTGAAACTGCACACCTTCGACGGGTTGGCGACCATCGGCGTATGAGCGGCGGAGGCCCATCACGACGCGGCGTGTGCCGCCACGATCATCAGGTTCATCGCACCAGGCGCTGACGGTCCACGTGCTGCCATCGGGCTGAGGGCCTTTGGGGATGGTGTGTTCGAGGACGACGAGGGAGTGGTAGCGAGTGGCGATGAAGGGATTGGGGAGCCCGGCAAAAAGGCCTTGGTTGTCGTGGTGGACAGGGCTGGTTTTGCCGTGCATGGGAATGGTGTGCCGCGTGACGGTCATGCCGTTGGAATCTGCCATGCATTGGTGGCCCAGGCAGACGCCGAGGATGGGGACGCGGCCAGTGAAGCGGGCGATGATGGCGGAGGAGACGCCGGCCTCTTTGGGTGTGCAAGGGCCGGGAGAGATGACGATGTGTGATGGGCCGCGGCGGTTGTCAAGAGCTTCGGCCTGATCGGGCGTGATCTTGTCGTTGCGGACGACGAGCATGTCGGCATCGGGTTTGAGGGTGGGATCGATCTCACCGAAGCGGTGGACGAGATTCCACGTGAAGGAGTCGTAGTTGTCGACGAGGAGAATCATGCGGGAAAGGGTAGGAATGGGCATTCGGGAGAGGTGTCAAGGTGTCAAGGTGTCGAGGTGTCAAGGTATCGAGGTGTGAAGGTGTCGAGGGGGGATGCAGAGGAAGTCGCTCAATAGAAAAGGCACCGAGTCGGATGACTCAGTGCCTTTGGGTTGTCAAGCGTGATGGCTTGCGCTTATGCCAGCTCGGGGAAGAGCTTGACGGTGGCGCCGATGAGGTCCTTGACGTGGCTGATAGATTCGTTCATGGACTTTTGCTCGGTCTCGTTCATGTTGAAGGAGAGGATCTTTTCAACACCGTTGGCGCCCAAGACGCAGGGGACGCCGACGAAGAGGCCTTTGCCGCCGTTCTGGGCGGCGACGTTGTATTCCTTCTCGCAGAAGGCGGCGGAGGCGATGACGCGCTTTTTATCGCGGATGATGCTTTCGACCATCTCGATGGTGCCCGCGCTGGGGGCGTACCACGCGCTGGTGCCCATGAGTTTGACGATCTCGCCGCCACCGACCTTGGCGCGATCGACACAGGCCTGGATCTTTTCGGCGGAGAGGAGGTCAGAGACGGGGATGCCGTTGACGCTGGTGAGCCGCGGCAGGGGGACCATGTCGTCGCCGTGACCGCCCAGGAGCAGGCCCTGGATGTCTTCGACGCTGACGCCGAGTTCGAAGGCGAGGAAGGTCTTGTAGCGGGCGACATCGAGAGCGCCGGCCTGACCGAGGACGCGGTTGGCGGGGAAGCCCGTCACCTTCCACATCACATAGACCATGGCGTCGAGGGGGTTGCTGACGACGATGACGATGGCGTTGGGGGCGTACTGCTTGATGTTCTGAGCGACGCTCTTGACGATGCCGGCGTTGATGCTGACGAGGTCATCGCGGCTCTGGCCGGGCTTGCGGGGCACACCGGCGGTGACGATGATGACATCGGAATCCTTGATGTCGCTGTAATCGAAGGTGCCGGTGATCTTGGAATCGAAT
>CAYTYD010000353.1:0-3101 GCA_964441555.1 uncultured Phycisphaeraceae bacterium
CTCAGGAAATGCTCCGTGAAGCCAACAACAAAGCGAGCAAAAGCCCCGATGCCAGCATCAGCCGCAGCACCGTCGAGATCAAGGGCGCGATCGACCGCATCAAAGAGCAAGCCGCGAACGTGGAGTGAGGGTTTCTGCCGCTGACCCGTCTGCGGGTCAGTGTCTTTAGCCTATCGGGTTGGTGGTGCGTAGCCGGTGGTCGTCGCGCAGCGGCACCACCGGGTAACTGACCGCCCAACCCCCAACGGTGGCTGCGGTCAGTGGCACGATCCATCGTCCTGCAGGTCGGGGCCTTCTACCCGGATTGGCTTTGCGATCCGGAATCACCCATACCGCCTCTCCAAAACCCCGCTCCAATCCTCAATCCCCTTCACACCAATCCTCGCATCAGCAATTCAATCGCATCCCTGTGCAAACGCCGCGACAAAGTCCAGGTAATCAAACAAATCAATCACACCGTCGTAGTTCACATCTGCCACAGAATCCGCAGCGGCAAACCGGACCACGAAATCCAGATAATCAAAGAAGTCGTTCGCTCCATCGCCGTTGAAATCAGCCAGGCATTGATACCACGCCACGGCCTCATACCGCATCGCGTCCAGGTTGAGCCCGTACCCGCTGATGTATGTCTTGATTCCATCGCTCCAAATCCCCGTCGCCTGTGTGTTCCCCCAATTTCCCGTCATAAGCGCGGCAAGATCAACCCGCGATTCCGGTGTTCCTCTCCACACGCATGCGATCTGCGGGCCTTCATTCCGCCCGTTCCTGAATTGCACAAACCCGACTTGTCGAGTGCCGCACGTCCCCAAAGCTCGCGAGCGAAGCGCATCTGCAGGGTGCAATTCCGTCCAAGACGCTGCCGTGCCACTCCAGATGCACGCGCGAGAATCACTTTGGAACACGACATGTCCCGCCTGTTGATGATCAAAGACACTCTGCGCCACCGAATACACCGCACCCTCGGGGCTCAGATCCACCCATGATTCGGCTGTGCCAGACCACAGACTCGCGCGATACTCGCCGTCATAAAGCGTGAATCCCACTTGCTGTGTGCCAAACGCTCCCAGTGCCATCGACTCTGTCGCATCCGCAGGATTCAGATCAATCCACGACTGCGCGCTGCCACTCCACAACGCGGCATGATTGGCATTCTGAACATACGCCATTCCAACCTGCTTTGATCCCCACGCTCCGCGGCATTCTGATACGGCCGCTCCCGCAGGATGCAGATTGACCCACGATCCCGCCGTGCCGCTCCACATGCTCGCACTGGGAATGCCACCCGCCATCGCCACGCCCACTTGCTGCGAATTCGTTACTCCATACACCAACGACCACTGCGCTGTCGCAGGGTGGAGATCAACCATCGAATTCGTCGCGGCATTCCAATGCAAGGCGTGATCAATATCGCCACCAGACCGGCATCCACCAACACTTGGGCCTGACACTCCAAACGCATAGGTGTCGAATGACCCCGCCGGAGGATGGAGTCGGATGAATGTCCACTGTCCATGCGCTGCGCATCCCAGGCCCAAAAGCCCAATCGCGATGGCTGCACGAGCACACATTCGGGCAAGAGAGGGCGATGCCGCCAAGCGATCATCGACACCTGATAGCAAAGATGAATGTGGTCGCAAGTGAACCTCCCATGAGTCAGCGCGGTTGTGAGAACATCGAGTTCAGATGTAACATCTATAAGAGTGATCTGGACAGGGCTGCCCAAACAAAATACAAGCTTTGCCTGCGGGTGTCAATCAATGTTGGCCCGCACATCAGAAAAAGCCCACAATCTACGATCCCAATGCAGCGTCAATCGCTCAATAACCGTGTCTATCCCCGACTTTCAGGCAAATCTCCCTCTCCATACCACCTCTCCAAAACCCCGCTCCAATCCTCCATCCCCTTCACACCAATAAACTCGCGGCGAACTTTCTCCCCCTCGGGATGATGCTCCGCGAATCGAATCCCGAATTTCCGCATCGTCAGCGCGGTCGCCTCTTCGCTGTGCTTCATGCGTTTGCCTGCTGCGAGCGCCAGCGTGAAATGCTCCAGCAGCACCTCGCGCTGTTCAGCGATAGTGGGGGCCCGCGGCGGCAATCCCGCGAGCATGTCGCGCGCCTGCCTGAATATCCACGGGTTGCCAATGCACCCCCGCGCCACCGACACTCCCGTCACGCCTGTGTACGCCAGCATTCTGAAAATGTCCGCCGCGTTCCAGATGTCACCACTGCCAAAGAACATCCGATCCGGGTGCATCTCGCGCAGTGCTTTCAAAAACGCCCAGCGCGATGGGCCGACATACCGCTGCTCCACCGTCCGCGCGTGCACTGTTGTCCACGCATACCCCATTTCATACGCTGCATCAAAGATCCTGTGAAAGTTCTCGATCATCTGGGGCGAGTCGTCATAACTCCGCCGCAATTTCACTGTGCAGGGAATCTCCGCCGGCACTGCCTCGCGCACTGCTTCCAAGATCTCAATCGCCCCATCCGGTTCTGTCAGCCAGTGCCCGCCCCGCGCTTTCTTATCGATCTTCTTCACCGGGCACGCCAGGTTCACATCGATCACTTCAAACGTCTTCCCCTCATCAGGCATCGCCCCGATCACACTTCCCGCTTCCGCGCCCGGCTTCAATCCTTCCAACGGATTGTAAAAACCCACCTGCTGCCCACCCGGCAATCGCAAGTGCTGACCCGCGCTCACATGCGTGCTCGGCAGCACCCCATCCACGGCATACGCCAGCGTGCGGTACGCTTTTTCGTTCCGCCGCCCCTGCTCGATCATCTTGATTGCCGCCGCTGCCATTTCTCGCGGCTCACTCCCCATGATCTGCCCCGTCAGCGGGTGGTCCAATTCCCCACCCGGCACGTTGTCTTCAACATCCCCCAGATCCGCCTTGGCAAACCCCCGCCCACCCGCCAGCAACGTCCGATCCAGCAGCGCCTCGGTCACGCACATCGGGCATCCGTGCTTGCGAGCCACCAGCCGCATCGGAGCATCCGAATAGCCGCACAATCCCGCCTGAAAGAACGGCGCATCAAACCCCGGCACCAGGGCCGGCACGCGTGGGTCGATGGGGCCTTCCGGGCGGCTCCCCAGCA
>CAYTYD010000354.1:0-3100 GCA_964441555.1 uncultured Phycisphaeraceae bacterium
GACACGGTCTCCCGATGCCCTGACCTGTGACATCACTGCCTCCCCCTCGACACCTTCTTCCTCCCCCTCAACACCTTCTTCCTTTCGCGCCCGCGATCGACCCCTATAATTCCCGGTGAATTCACCGCATGGCGGCATCATGATTGCGCCTGGCGTGACGGTTCCCCGTCATGCCATCGATATCTCATTCACCACCAGCAGCGGACCCGGTGGCCAGAACGTCAACAAGCGCTCCACCCGCTGCGTCCTTCGCATGTCCTTCATCGCCGCCTCCCTCAACCCTGGTGTCGAAACTCGTGTTCGTGCCGCCGTCCCGTACCTCGTCACCGAAGCCGGCGACCTGCTCTTGGATTGTGATGAGCATCGCTCGCAAGGCCAGAATCAAGACGCCTGTTGGGAACGCCTCCGCGCAATCATCGTCGCCAATCTCAAGGCCCCCAAAATCCGCCGCGCCACCAAGCCAAGTCGCGGCAGCAAAGAACGCCGCCTGACTGCTAAGAAAACTCGCGGACAAATCAAGAGCCGCCGCAGCGAACGCCACGACTGATTCACCTCCATGCCATGCCACCTTCCCATCTTGTGCATCCTTGCCCTGGTCGCAAGTGCCGCGGGTTGCAACGCTGCACCGCTCGCCCTTGCACGTCGCTCCACCATCACCTTGCCGAATCAGGCGATCGATCAATTCGGCCAAACCTTCACCATCGCCGGCCTCAGCGCGATCACGTATCTCGACCCCACGCGCTCCGGAAAACCAGACCCTGCCCCAACCGCCGATCACCGCTTTATCGCCGTGATGGATAACTCCAACAAACTCATCGAGCTCTCACTTCGCTTCGATGAATCTGGTTCCATCACGCAGTGCACACTCATCCGCGGCATCACTCTTTCGACATCGCATGATTGGGAAGGCGCGGCATACACCGATCCCGCCCGTAACTCAATCACACTCAGCGATGAAGATCGCCCCGCGCTCACCGAGTTTCGCCTTTCCGATGGCGCATTCATCCGAAACATCACACCTCCATCCGTCTACACCCAGCGACGCCCGAACTTGGGCTTCGAATCACTTACTAGCCGCGAACGCAGCGATCAATACTGGATTGCCAACGAGGAAGCTCTTGCGATCGATGGGCCGATCTCCACCCCCACCGCTGGCACCGATGTGCGGCTGTCACTACTCGCTGTTGCTCCCGCCGCGGCACCACGCCTGCTTCGCCAAATCGTGTATCGCACCGAGCCCATTCATGGCGCGGTGATCAATGGCGCGCGGAGCGGGCTTTCTGATCTTGTGGCGCTGCCCGATGGACGACTGCTCGCGCTGGAGCGCAGCTTTGCACTCGCTTCGCCGCTTTTCCTCACTCGTGTCTATGAAGTGAATACCACGGCCACGGATGTGCGCGACCAGAACAATGGGCTTGTGACTGGCACTTTTTCGCACTGTGGAAAGACACTGATTTACTCTGGAGGGAACAACAATCTCGAAGGACTCTGTCTTGGCCCGCGCCTTGATCCCCAAAGCCCATCCCGCTGGGTTCTGCTGGGCATTGTTGATGATGGTGACCCGATCAGTATCAATCAGATCGTGAGCTTTGAACTCGGAGGTTTGTCAGTCAACCGCCGCACACTTTCCACGACCACAGCGCACTAGCTTGCCATGCACACCATCACTTCAACAACACCTTCACGCTCCGCGATGCCGTGTGCCCCTCCCAGCCACACTGCGCCGATCGTGCTCACCGATGGCACATGCAATTTCTGCAACGCATCGGTGCGCTGGATTGCCGCTCGCGATCGTCGAGGCGTTTTTCGCTTCGCTGCGTTGCAATCCAATATCGCGCAGACCTTGATCGCTCAATCTCAGAACAACCAACACGGCGTGGTACTCCCTTTGCCTGACAGCGTCATTCTGCTGGATGGAAGTGGTGTGTGGTCGCGTTCTGAGGCGATCTTGCGACTCTGTGCGTTGCTTGGCTTTCCCTGGTCTATCGCGGCGGTTGGTCGCGTGTTGCCGGCCGCGCTGCGTGACTGGCTCTACGACTTTTTCGCAGTGCACCGCTATCGCTGGTTTGGCAAGACTGAACAGTGCGTGATGCCAACGGCGTCACTGCGTGCCCGCATACTCACCGACCCGCCAGTTTTCCAATCGCACAATCCACTCCTTCCGGCTACCACGCTGCCTACCACATTGGCCAACACCACAGCAGATCCTGTCCAGACCTGAAACGCCTTCCATGCCGCACATTCACCCCGGCTGAGTTGCGGCATATAGTCACCCGATGCGGGCGTAACTCAGTGGTAGAGTGTCAGCCTTCCAAGCTGAACGTCGAGGGTTCGAATCCCTTCGCCCGCTTTCTCAAATCACTCGCAGTTTCTCGTGTATTTCCCGGAGATTTCCGGGTCTTTTCGCTTTTACAGGCGGCCTGTTTTTGCCACTCGTCATCGCGCTGAATCGCGCCACTTTTCCCCGTTTCGCGCCCCAACTGCTGGAGGCAGGGCTGTTGAACCGGACGCGCAAAACCGCACCGCATGTGGCGATGACTCGGCAACACTTCCCTGATCTCGTCATTACACTACTTCGCAAGATCCGGAGCCCACTGCATGAGCGATCAACCCGTGTCCACACCATCTTCCTCACGCGGCATTCTCGGACTGATTGAACGCATCGGCAATCGCTTGCCCGACCCTGTCTTCCTCTTCATCGGCGCCACCGCCATTGTGATGGTGCTCTCAGCGATTGGCAGTAGCATGGGGTGGTCGGTGCAGCCGCAGCGCGTCAAGGCGGTCATGGAGGCGGTCACGCTCGCGGATGGAACGATCTCGCAGGTCGCCAAGCTCGATGCCAGTGGCAAACCCGTTACCGAATTAGTCGCAGCCGGTGCCGCCGTTTCTCCACGCAGTCTCTTGAGCGTTGAGGGCGTGTACTGGCTCTTGGCCAATGCGGTTCGCAACTTCATCAACTTTGCTCCCTTGGGCGTGGTACTGGTGGGAATGTTCGGAATTGGTGTGGCGGAAAAGGTGGGGCTGTTTGGAGCATCGATGCGTTTGGCGGCGATGCACATTCCCTCTCGCGCGTTAACACCGGCGATCGTGTTTCTGGGGG
>CAYTYD010000355.1:0-3059 GCA_964441555.1 uncultured Phycisphaeraceae bacterium
CCGATGGCCCAGCGCGTGCGCGAGCACGCGGCCAAAGAAGGGGCTCAGTGCGTGCCGGTGTGTGCCAAGATTGAGAGTGAGTTGTCGCAGTTGGCGGATGCCGAGCGCGATGAAATGCTGGCGATGGTGGGACTGAAAGAGCCCGCGCTGGCATCGCTGGCGCGGGCGGCGTATGTGCTGCTGGGCCTGCAGAGCTACTACACGGCCGGTGAGAAGGAAGTGCGGGCCTGGACGGTGCCCGTGGGTGCGACCGCGCCGCAGGCAGCGGGTGTGATTCACACGGACTTTGAGAAGGGATTCATCCGGGCCGAAATCTATTCAGTGGCGGATTTGCAGCAATATAAGAGCGAGAAGGCGATCAAGGAAGCTGGAAAGATGCGGATCGAAGGTAAGGACTACATCATGCAGGATGCGGATGTGTGCCACTTCTTGTTCAATAACTGATTGGGATGAATCAGGTTGGTGATGAGGTGCCGGTTCGGGCCACTGTGGTGGTCGTGGCCGCTTGCGCGATCACTTGATCTGTGCTGATGGCGTTGCCGCATTCGGGGCAGGTGGGAGCAGCCAGCCCGTAAAGGTCGTAGCCGCAGTGGGCGCAGTGGTGAGTGGTGCGGGCAGCGTGCCGTACCGCGATGGCGGCCCAGATGCCGAGAGCGGCGCAGGTGGTGTGCCAGAGGATGCCCATGGCGATCCAGGCGTTGATGCTGATCGTGAATGTGGTCTGTGTCGTGGACAGATTCAGCCAGTGTTGCAGGGTTCCCAGCATGAGTCCGAGGATAAAGATGGTGAGGGGCGCGACGGTCGCCATCCGCGGCAGGTGTGCATGCGAAATGCGGAGCATGCGCCAGAGCAGCCAGCAGAACGCGGTGTGCTGGATCACGACCAGGAGCGGTGCCTCGGGAGCGTGCATTGCAGCCCGAACCGGGATAAGAAGAAGATCGCGGAGCGCGGCGGGAAGGGTTGAACCCCAGCGTGCCAGATACAGCATCAGTGGCGGATTGGTGAGCATCCACACACAAATCAAAGCCCACTGCCACCATGCCCAACGGCGGGGCAGCAGGAACATCACGATCAGGAACCAGAGGAGTGTGACAGGAGAGACAAGGATGCCCGTGAGGGATGGCCAGTATGCGCCGAAGAGAAGTTGACGGATGATGGTGTTGAAGACTGCGTCAATACCCCAGAATCGCTCGATGATTGCAAAGATGGCGTAGCGCAGGTCATAGCCGCCAACGAGGCAATAGAGCAGGAAGGCGACGACAGGGAGGCCGGCGAGGCCGATCCAACCGAAGCCACGGATTGGGCGGAAATTGGGCTGCACGAGGGAAGAGAATAGTGATGAGGAGGGTAAGGGTTGCAGACTGCGGATCTTGTTAGGATAAGGAGATGCCCCCCACCGACCCCACACTCATCCTTCTCGCTCACGACCGCTGGGCGACGCGCGGCATCATTCAGGCGTGTGAGCCGCTGACATTCGAGCAGTTGCACCGAAAGTTTGAGATGGGGTGCGGGTCTCTGCATGACACACTGGTGCACATGATTAGCGCGATGCGGGTGTGGGCGGACATTCTGGGGCAGCGTCCAGTGCGGACCAGGTTGACAGAGACGCCTGCTTGCAGTGTGGGCGAACTGGTGGCTATGTATGACCAGGCCGCCGCGGAACTGGCGGCGGCAGCGGTGTGCGGCCCGTTGGATCAGCCGTTGCAGCATGAACGGATGGGGACTGTGCATACCTACTCGCGTGCGACGATCATCATGCATGTGACAACCCACGGCATGCACCATCGGGCCCAGATGTTGAACATGTTGCGGCATGTGGGAGTGAATCCCTTGCCGCCATCGAGCGTGGTGGAATGGAGCCGGGCTGGGTGTCCGGAGTGAGTGACTTTGAGGTGGCACAACTCTACTGAGTGGTGCGAGGCAGTCCCGATCAAGCCGGCCAGATGTCTCCATCGACCAACTCGACCGAGTTGCCTGCGGGATCGCGAATATACAAAGAGCGCCCGCCGCGCTTCCAGGTGCGATCCAGTTCGATGGCCACTCCCAATTCTGCAAATCGCTGAAGCCACTGATCGAGTGTTCCCACGGATACGCGGAATGCGATGTGACCTGGTCCGGTTGTGCCGTGAGTGGGCACGCCTCGCCCCGGGGTTGCGGCGTATGTTGGGTGAAACAGCAGGAGGACGGCATCGCCGGTTGGAAACCTGAGCGCAGCGCCGTGATCGTCCGCTCCCGGCAAGAGACGGAGCCCAATCACGCGCGAGTAGAAGTCTGCGAGTGCTGGTACGTTGTCGCCATAAAGAACGGTCTCGTGCGGGGCTTCTGGGGAGAGCATGAATCATGGTAGAACATGCTTCGGAACGTCCAAGCTTTTGAGGATGTCTGACTCAGTATGGCTGTTCAATACGATCGTCGGTTGACGAGTGACCGCACAGGCGTGTTCAAACGATCGGCACCTTCGCCCGTGGCGACGTAGGTGCACCTTTGGAATCTGCTCCGGTTCGTGTCAGCGGAGGTGAATTCGATTGTCCAGTCCATCACGGCGGAGTGGAGCTGGGCCGGGTGCCCGGAGTAAATGGTCTGTGGTGCAGGCAAAGTTTCTGAACTTTCAAGCATTATTGAAAGTTGGAAGTTGAGGGAATACCCTCGGGCATGGACTGGATTGCCAAACGTGTCGTGATCGCCGGTGGATCAGGCTTTCTAGGTCGGTCGTTGGCAGCGCATCTTGCCGCGGCGGGGGCAACCGTCACGATCCTGTCGAGGAAGGGTGAGGCAAAGCTCGATCCGAAGATCGAAGTGGTGCGTTGGGATGCGCGGACAATGGGAGAGTGGGCCGCAGTGCTGGAAGGCGCGGCAGGGCTTGTGAACTTAACGGGGCGGAGCGTGGATTGCATCAAGAACCCGGATCATGCAGATGAGATCTTGCGATCGCGGGTGGAATCGACGCGTGTGTTGGGGATGGCATTGCAGAAGTGTGCCGCGCCGCCACCTGTGTGGGTGCAGATGAGTACTGCACATATTTACGGGGATCCGCCGCTGGTTGAGTGTGATGAGTTGGC
>CAYTYD010000356.1:0-3033 GCA_964441555.1 uncultured Phycisphaeraceae bacterium
GTCGATGCCCATCGCATGGTCCCTGTTCACCGATGTGAAGAGTGCGACCCAAACCCTTTTTTGAGATTGGAGTCCGCATTATGGGCATCGTTCCGACTCGTATTCCCGAACTTCTTCTCTGGGCTGAAACGCACGGCGACACCTGGACCAATTCGCCCACGACGATCGGCCTGACCTCCGCCCAGGTCACCGCCTTCAAGACCAAGATCACCAACGCCCAGAACGCGGTGATCAATCAGGATGCGGCCAATGAAGTGAAGCTCGCCGCGACCAACACCGCCCGCACCGAAATCAGCGCGCTGCGCGAATCGGCTGCCGATCTGATTGCCAGCATCAAGGGCTTTGCGGAGAACTCTGCGAATCCCAACGCCATTTACGATGCGGCGCAGATTCCTCCTCCCGCGCCGCCGACTCCGGTGCCCGCACCCGGCAAGCCCAACAGCTTTGCGATTGGCCTGGAATCCGATGGCTCGGTGACGATCTCGTGGGAAGCCAGCAATTCCGCCGCTTCTTCCGGCGCGTTCTTCACCATCAGCCGCAAGTTGCCCGGACAAACCGGATTCACTTCGCTCGGTGGTGCTTCGGGCTCCACGCTCGAATCGCGGCGCTGCTTCTTCACCGATGCGACCATCCCCGCCTCCGCCGCCAGCGCGGGTGCGCAGTACATCGTGCAGGGCTTCCGCGGCACTCGCGCGGGGACTCCCAGCGATGCCATCATCGTGCAGTTTGGTAACGATGGGGCAAGCTTCACTTCGACCAGCAGCGCGGGGATCAAGCTCGCGGCCTAAGAAGTGCTGAGTACTGAGTACTGAGTACTGAGTACTGAGAAGAACCAAGAACCAGAAAGGCACTTCATCACGGGATGGAGTGCCTTTTGTCTTTCCCCTCGACACCTTGGCACCTCGGCACCTCGACACCTCTTCCCCCCTAAACTTCCCCATGGCCGTCTACTACCAGCTGGATTTCGAGAAACCCGTGGTCGAGCTCGAGCGTTCCATCGAACGCGCGGAAGAAGCCCTGCGGGTGCGGCTGGCCACCACCGGCTCGGCCCTCGAGAACGCGGCGGATTCTGAAGATCCCGAGATCTTCGCGCTCCTCACCGAGATCGACACGCTCCGCAACAAGCATCGCGAACAGTTGGAAACCCTCTACTCGGCGTTGCGTCCCTGGGACACCGTGCGCGTCGCCCGTCATCCGCTGCGTCCGCAGACTCGTGATTACGTGAACATGATCGCACGTGATTTCACCGAAGTGCACGGCGATCGTCGCTTCGGCGATGATCCCGCCATCGTCGCTGGCTTCTGCCGCATCGGGCCCGTCAAGTGTCTCCTCATCGGCCATCAGAAAGGCAAAGAGACCAGCGAGAAGATCGCGTGCCACTTCGGCTGCGCTCACCCCGAGGGATATCGCAAGGCCCTGCGTGCCATGAAGCTGGCGGAGAAGTTTGGCCTCCCCATCGTCACCCTCGTCGATACACCGGGCGCGTATCCCGGACTCGGCGCTGAGCAGCGCGGTCAGGCCGAGGCCATCGCCGTCAACCTGCTGGAGATGTCACGCCTGCAAACCCAGATCGTGTCGATCGTCATCGGTGAGGGTGGCTCGGGTGGTGCACTCGGCATCGCCGTCGCCGATCGCGTGGCCATGCTCCAGAATTCCTGGTACAGCGTCATCAGCCCCGAGGGTTGCGCTGCGATCCTCTGGAAGGAAGCCAACGAGCAGACCAACAACGCCGCCGCTCGCGCTCTGAAACTCACCAGCGCTGACAACATCGATCTGGGCATCATCGACTCGGTGATCAATGAGCCGGTGGGCGGAGCCCATCGCGACCCGCGCGGCACCGCCGAATCGCTTCAGAATTGGATCGTCTCCACCCTCCAGGAACTCAAGAAGGTTCCGACCGACCAGCTCCTGCAGCAGCGGTACGACCGGTTCCGCCGCATGGGGGCCTACACCGAGCAGGGAAATGCCGCGTTGGCCTGAGAGAGGCCCCATCTCGGCAATCTGTCGGTTCTTTGACGATCGGCGTCCATCTCCCTACTGTGGCCGCCGTTTTGCGCCCCCGTTCTGTCCCTGACAGGGCTGGTTCACAGCACGCTGCGGCACGAAAATGGCGAGTTTCCTCTCCGGATCCTCGCACCCCCGGGACTTGTGAAACCCGACCGACGCATCAGGAGGCACGCCGATGGCCAAGGACTCCAAGAAACCCGCAGCCAAGAGCCCAGCCAAACCGGCGAGCAAGGTTGCCAAGCCGGCAGGAAAACCCGCTCCCAAGGCCGATGCCAAGAAGCCAACCGCAAAGCCACCTGCAAAGCCAGCCGCCAAAGCCGTCGCCAAGCCCGCCAAGCCGGTCGCCAAAGCTGCAGCCAAGCCAACTCCCAAAGTGGAAGTGAAGAAGGGTGCCGTCAAACCGGCAGCCAAAGAGACCACCAAGCCCGTCAAGCCCGTCGCCAAGACGGACAAGGCTCCGGCCCCCGCCGCAAAGCCAGCACCCGCACCCGCCAAGCCCGAGACCGGACCCGGCTCCGGTCGCAAAGGAATCACCGTCGTCGAGAAGCAACCAGCCAAGAAGCCCAAGCCCGTGAAGCCCTCAGCGGTGGATGAATTGGCCTCCCTCGCCGGTCAATTGCTGCGTCCCGGTGGCCCGGCTCCCAAGCCCCTCATCGCCAGCGGCACCAAGGCCCCATCCACGCGCCCCTTGGGCAGCCAGCTTGAATACGCCGAGAAGGAAGTGCACCGCGCTTCATCCCCCTTCAACAAGACCGAACTCAAGCACTACCGCGACATCCTCCTCAATAAGCGGGCTGAAATTCTCGCCGATGTCTCCAGCATGGAGAAACAGGCCCTCGAAGGCGGCTCCGGCTCACTCTCTCACCAACCCCAGCACATCGCCGAACAGGGCAGCGACACCTACGACCAGACTCTTGCCCTTTCCATCGCCGAGGCCGACCGCAAAACCATCAAGGAAATCGATGATGCTCTCCAACGCATCGACGATGGCACCTACGGCGTCTGCGAAGTCAGCGGCAAAGTGAT
>CAYTYD010000357.1:0-3025 GCA_964441555.1 uncultured Phycisphaeraceae bacterium
TGTCACTGACGGCGCGGTCGATGTGCTCGCGAACTTGACTGATGGCAGCATCAACACGCTCGGCAACCGCGGCTTGCCTCCGGCCGGCGCTCTCAACTTCCAAGGCGCCTACCAATGGGCGTTTTCTCTGGGCGTGAATGAAGCCGCCACGGCATCTGCAACGGTCACCATCACTCCGACCCCCGGTTCGGCAACTCTTGCTCTCGGTGGATTGGCTTTGGTGGCTCGCCGCCGTCGCCGCTGAATACGGGAGAAGAACTCCGCGATTTCACACCGGGTCCGCAGGGGCCCGGTGTTGTTTTTGGCTCGATTTGACTGAGCCGGAACTCGCAGTTATAGGACGTGAACGCTGAGATTCAAGCACGTGCGGAGTTGGCAAGTCTGGTACACTTCTCGTACTCGCGCACGCCGCGTGGTGGCAGCTCAGAGGTCGCAGTGAATCGGGATCGCGGATTTTCGTTGATTGAACTTCTCATCAGCATTGCAATCGTCGCAGTGCTGCTGTCGATTTTGTTGCCCGGACTTTCCTATGCGCGGCGTCTGAGTTCCAGCGCAGTGTGTGCAAGCAACCTTCGTCAGATCGGCATGGCGTGGGATGGGTACAGCGCTGATCCGCGCAATCAAGGTGAAGCACCGCGTGCCGCGAGCGAGCCCGCCTGGCGCTATGGCGGAGTTTCGTTCCGGGGCACTGAACGAGTCGCTGTGCTGGATTCTGAGCGCCCGATCAATCGCTACCTTGCAGATGACGCTGCACTTGATTCCAAGTCCATGTCACAGCTTTTCAGGTGTCCGGGCGATGCGGGCGTATTTGCGAGAGGCGCCGGAAACGGCACGACACGAAGCAGCATTCTCAGCCGCGAAACGTGCTATCAGACATTTGGGACTTCGTATCGCGCGAATGAATCTGTGATTGAAGTGCCGGTGGAAGATGGCACCGGTCTGATGCGGCCCTTGAAGAGTCATGAGGTGTACGTTTCGGCGAGCCGACTGCTGCTCTTGGGCGATACCGCGTGGTATTACGGCACGCGAAGTACCGGTCATCCGGATGCTTCCTTTGAGGCCTCGTGGCACGGCAAGCCGGATGCGGGGAACATGCTTGCGGCAGATGGCAGTGTGAGATTTGAGACATTTGTGCGTGACGCTCGCTCCACGTTCACCACCATGCCGCGGCCTGATCGCGAGTGAGATTCAATTGAAATGAAGTCAGAATGGCGGTGGAGCAGAATACTCCACGCGTCGTTGTGTTCCCGGTTCGAGGAACGACAGATGTGCCGCGTGCAGGCAGAGTTGCTCGCCTTCCATCGCACCACCATACAGCACGTCACCGATGATCGGGTGTCCCAAACCCCCAAGGTGCGATGGCGTCGCGGCGTGAACACGGAGCTGATGGGTTCGACCTGTGATGGGATCAAAGCGAATGCGGGTGCGATCAATCTCGCGCGAGAGCACCTGAAAGTGTGTGATGGAGTCACGTCCGTGGACATGATCCACAATCTGTAACGGGCGATGGTCGATGTCGGGGCGAATGGGAAGCTGGATGGTGCCGTGGTCTTGTTTCAGGGTTCCTTGCAGCAATGCGATGTAGTGCTTCGTGACGACCCGCGATTCAAACTGCATAGAGAGTTCGCGCTGGGCATCCGGATCCAGACCAAAGACCATCACGCCGCTGGTATCCATATCTAATCGGTGGACCACCAGCGGACCTGAGCAGTGGGGGAAGGCGGTAAGGACGCGCGATGCGGCGCAATCGGCTTTGTCGGCACCTTTGCCGGGGACGCTGAGCATTCCGCCGGGCTTGATGATCACGGCGTATCGCTCAGAGGCGTGCAGAATGTGGATGTCGGCTGTCAATCGTGAGGATTCCCGGGCATGCCGAGGATTGTACGATTGGGCATGATGAATCTGATCGGCATGTTGCTGGCGTGTGGAGCGAGCGTTCAGGTGCAACCAGCGGCAAGAGGCGACGCGCATTCTCCCCCGGTCGTCACGGCGGTGGACACCGAACGCGGATATCTGAAAGACCCGGTGCAGATCACCTTTCGTGATCGGTTTGCCAAAGCGGGAGAGTCGTACTTCAGCCCGGATGGGAAGTGGGTGATTTTTCAAGCCACGGATGCGCCCAAGCCAGGCGAAGAAGTGGGGCAGTTCTACGCGATGTATGTTGCCAAGATCGTGTGGACGGATGGGCGTCCGACTGGCCTTGAGAAACTTGAGCTTCTCAATCCTGTAGGATCGGCCAACACCTGCGGCTGGTTCCACCCGAGCGAGCCGGGGCGTGTGATCTTTGGGTCAACGCTGACTGCGCCCAAGGCCGAGGCGACGAGTGGCTATCAACGCGGCACGAGCCGCTACCGCTGGGCGTTTCCCGATGAGATGGATGTGACCACGCGGGTGGTGCGGGGAGTGCTGGCAGAACGTGGCGTGGATGCCGCGACGATCGATTCTTTGAGTGAGACGGTGCCGGTTTTTACACGCGAGCGCTACGACGCCGAGTGTTCGTTCGATCCGACGGGGCGATTCATTCTGTATTCGCACATGGAGCCCGCCAAGGAAGGACAGAAGCCGGATGCGAATATCTATGTGTATGACACCAAGACGGAGAAGCACACGGCCCTGGTGGTGGAGCCGGGATACGACGGTGGTCCGTTCTTTTCTCCGGATGGAAAGAGCATCTGCTATCGCAGTGATCGTGCGGGGAACGACCTCTTGCAGATCTATGTCGCGGATTTGAAGTTTGAGAGTGATGAGAGTGGAGTGCAGGTGCCGGTTGGTGTGACGCGCGAATTCCAGTTGACTGAGAATGAGCACGTGAATTGGGCTCCGTACTGGCATCCTTCCGGCAAGTTTTTGGTGTATGCCAGCAGTGAATCCGGGCATAGCAACTATGAAGTGTTTGCCATAGCCGTTGATCGCGACCTGATGAATGCCGCGGGTGCGGGGTATTACGTCAAAGTACCGAACCTGGCGCGGCATCGGATCACGACCGCCGCTGGCGCGGACCTTCTGCCGGCGTTTTCAGCCGATG
>CAYTYD010000358.1:0-3000 GCA_964441555.1 uncultured Phycisphaeraceae bacterium
TCCGCTTCCCGTGCCACTGACTCGCCCTCGGGTCCGTGTGTCTCTGCCTCGTCTTCACCGCGAAGCGGTGCTCGTAACGAGCCCGGGGTGGCAACCCCGGGAAAGGAATCGACTCTCAACACTCTTCCTTCTGCATCCCTGAGCACCGAAGGTGCGCCACACTCGACACGCTCTCCCGATGCACCGGCCTCTGACAACATTCCTTACTCCACCGATCCCACTTCAACTCAACGCGACTCCGCTGCTTCCTCAGCACTCAGTACTCAGCACTCAGAACTTATGTGCCGCCGCGCCCGCGATCGCCCGGGCCAATCCAGATGACACAAAAACCAATCAATCAATCTTCACGACGCCCGTGAAGCGGATATCCCATCCGCTTTCGATGGTCACTCTCTCACCTCAAACCTCCACGCCAGATCATCCACTCTCATTCCCACCACGCGCTGCTTCGCACCCCCATCCCACTCCATCTCAATCACCTCACCATGCACGCTCGCCTTTCCCCATCCCACACGCTTCACCGCACCCCGCCCGCCGCTCACCGGGCCTTCATAGGTCAGATACTCCGCGCGATGCTTCTCCAGTGGCTCCGCAATAAACCAGTCCCCCGGCCCGAGCTCATCCAATCGCACCATCACCCGCCATGTCCGCAAAGGGCTTTGCTGACTTGCCCCTTCCTGGATCATCCAGTCAAAATGGTCCCCCAGCGCACTTCCCGTGTGCCTCAGCAACACCATCGCCGCACACCGTTTCCCCGCCTTTTCGCCGCTCTTCTCCACGCCACACCCCTCAGTTTCCCACCCCACGCCCCACCCTGTCGGCTCCGAACATCTCTCGAATTCTCGGGCCTTCCCCGTGCCGCGATCCTACCCTTTCAACCACGCCGCGATCCCCGATTTGCCGGTTTCGCGGCACACGGATTGACCCCCGGATATAGACAAGGAAGTCCGCATGAACACGCTTCGTTCACTGGCCTTGGTTCCACTCGCCGCCCTCGCGATTCTCTCTGGCTGCAACTCTGCGCAGCGTCCACTGCCAGTCGTGAAATCCAGTGCTGAGTATTACGTCGGCACCGAGAACTACTCCGCCGCCGCAGTCGACTTCCGTGAATACGTCGAGCGTCGCCCCGACGATGTCCCCATGCGTGTCGGCCTGATCAACACGCTCCTCCTCCTCGATCAACCCAAGGAAGCTCGCATTCACGCCCAGGTCGTGAACGATGTGAAGCCATCCAGCGATGAATACGCCGATCTTCTCGCCCGCACGCTGTACGAATCCGGTGAGCGCGATGCCCTCGTGTCGTTCTGTCAGAAGCGCGTCGCTGAGCGTGGCCGCGTCGCGGATTACATCCGCCTGGGCACCTACTCAGCCAAGCTGGGCAATATCGATGAGGCGCGTGTCGCCCTCTCCACCGCAGCTCGCGTGGATAGTGGCGCAACGATCGCTCCGCAGATCGCGCTGGCCGATCTCTACAAGCAGCTCAACGACCCCACCAACGAGGCGCAGCGGCTGAAGATGGCCCTGTACATCGATCCTGAGAACAAAATCATCCTTCAGCGCCTTGCGGATCTCGGTGAAGTTGCTGGTCCCACCGCCGCGATTCGCCCCGATGAACTTCCCTGAACCCGGCATCTCAACCAGAATCCAGATTGCTGTTGGCGACGAATTCACATCAAACACTGAACACCGCCCACTCAAGTCCAATCCTCAACATAAGGCACACCATGAGCACCATCGCATCCCGTCCCGTCACTCCCTCCGCTGTCTCCGCTCCCTTTGATTACAAGGTCAAGGACCTTGCGCTTGCCGAGCTTGGCCGCCATGAGATTCGCCTTGCCGAGCACGAGATGCCCGGCCTCATGGCCCTGCGTGCTCGTTATGCCGGAAAGAAGCCCTTGAAGGGCGCTCGCATCAGTGGCTCGTTGCACATGACCGTGCAGACCGCCGTCCTCATCGAAACACTCGCCGATCTCGGCGCCGAAGTCCGCTGGGCTTCCTGCAACATCTTCAGCACGCAGGATTCCGCCGCCGCCGCCGTCGTCGTTGGCCCCACCGGCACACCCGACAATCCCAAGGGCATTCCCGTCTTTGCGTGGAAGGGCGAAACGCTTGAGGAATATTGGTGGTGCACCAGCAAATGCCTCACTTGGCCCACCCCTGGCCCCGATTGCGTCGGTCCCAACCTCCTCGTCGATGATGGTGGCGATGCCACCCTCCTCGTGCACAAGGGTGCCGAGTTTGAAAAGGCCGGTAAAGTGCCCACGTACAACGCCGCCAGCGAGCCCGAAGAGTGGCGCGTCATTCTCGATCTGATTCGTGCCGAGCAAGCCGCCTCCCCCGGCAAGTGGTCCGCCATCGCCAAGGGCATCAAGGGCGTCAGCGAAGAGACGACGACGGGCGTGCACCGCCTGTATGAAATGGAAAAGGCCGGCACGCTTCTCTTCCCCGCAGTCAACGTCAACGACAGCGTCACCAAGAGCAAGTTTGATAACGTCTACGGCTGCCGCCACTCGCTCATCGACGGCCTCAACCGCGCCAGCGATGTCATGCTCAGCGCCAAGACCGCCGTGGTCCTGGGCTACGGCGATGTGGGTAAGGGGTGCTGTCAGGCGCTGCGTGGCCAGGGTTGCCGTGTCATCGTCACCGAGATCGACCCCATCTGCGCCCTGCAGGCCGCGATGGAAGGTTACCAGGTTGCCAAGCTCGAAGATGTCCTCGAAACTGCCGATATCTTCATCACCGCCACCGGGTGCTACAACGTCATCACCGTCGATCACATGAAACGCATGAAGGACAAGGCCATCGTCGGCAACATCGGCCACTTTGATAACGAAATCGACATGGCCGGGCTCTTCGCCTTCCCCGGTGTGAAGCGCATCACCATCAAGCCCCAGTTTGATGAGTTCGTGTTCCCCGCAAGTGGCGGCAAGCCCACGCACAGCATCCTCGTCCTCGCCGAAGGCCGTCTCTTGAACTTGGGCTGCGCCACCGGCCACCCCA
>CAYTYD010000359.1:0-2989 GCA_964441555.1 uncultured Phycisphaeraceae bacterium
GAATGCGGGCGATTGCGGGGTTTTCATCGTGGCGGCAAAGCCGTTACACTTGCCGTGTCCGGGTGCCATGATGGCCGCCCGGCAGGAGCAGCAGATGGCAAAGGTTCCGAGTTCGAAATCTGCGGCAGCACCCTCGGCGGCAGGGAAGCCAGCGATCGCTCCGAAACTGAGCGATGCGCAGATCGAGAAGGGGATCGAGGAGATTCCCGAGTGGTCACACGTCGGCGACACCATTCAACGCACCTTTGCCTTCACCAACTTTGTCGAATCGATGACGTTTGTGGGGAAAGTGGCGCGCGAGGCGGAAGCATCGCAGCATCACCCCGACATCATGATCCGGTATAACAAGGTGACACTGACCCTGAGCACGCATGATTCGGGCGGGATCACCGTGAAGGATTTCACGCTGGCGAAGAAGGCGGATGGGCTGGTGAAGTAGGCGTCGGCTTATTCGGCAGGGACTGTGCGGCCTTTGGCCCAGGTGCGGAGGGCATCGATCTTTTCCGCCATGGTGACACTGAGGGCAGGGGAAGCGGAGAGGGACTCTTCGACGAGGGCAGTGTCGAGGGGGCGCTTTGTGGCGAAGGCGGTGGTGAGTGCCGCGATGATGGCCTGCTCGATTTCGGCACCGCTGTAGCCGTCGCTGATGGCGGCGAGGCGCGCGAGATCGAAGGTTTTGGGATCGCGTTTGCGAGCGGCAAGGTGAATCGAGAAAATCTTGTGGCGGGCTTCGAGGCCAGGAAGATCGACAAAGAAGATCTCATCAAAGCGGCCCTTGCGGAGAAGTTCGGGGGGCAGGGCTTCGATGTCGTTGGCGGTGGCGACAAAGAAGACGGGGGCGCGGCGCTCCTGCATCCAGGTGAGGAGCGTGCCGAACATGCGTTGCGACAAGCCGCCATCGGTGCTGCGGCTCGCGGCAGAGGCGAAGGCCTTTTCAATTTCATCGACCCACAGCACAATGGGGGCCATGGCCTCGGCCTGCTGCAGGGCCTGGCGCAGGCGGCGTTCACTTTCGCCGACGTAGCGGTCATAGAGAGTGCCGGGATCGAGGCGGAGAAGCGGGCGCGACCAGGCGGTGGAGATGGCTTTGGCGCAGAGACTCTTGCCCGAACCTTGCACACCCAGCAGCAGAACGCCGCGGGGAGGAGTGAGGCCGAAGTCGCGGGCCTCGGGGGAGAAGGTGGCGCTCCGCGCATTGAGCCAGGTCTTGAGGCGATCGAGACCACCGATGTCGGAGAGGGAAGTGGGGGAGTTGACGTGTTCGAGGACACCATCGCTGGCGATGAGCTTGCGCTTGGCATCGATCATGTCGGGCAGGTCGTCATCGCGCAGGGCGCGATCGTCGAAGACGGCATCGGAGACGATGCGGTCGATCTGCGGCAGGGAGAGCCCGTGCAGATTGTTGATCATCGCGGTCCATGTCGAGCGTTTGACGTTGACATCGATCTGGATGGCGCGATTCAGACGTGCGAGGGTGCTGCGGATGGTGGATTCGATGGTGGCGGCATCGGGGAGTGTGGGTTCGAACGGGGTGGAGATGGGACCTGCGAGGGTGTGGATGGCAGAGTTGTGATCGATGAGGATGATGGAGCTGGTGGTGGTGGCGACGCGGGCGTTGTCGGCGACCATGGGTGAGCCGACTTCGCGGGCCATGCGGCCGCAGTGATGCACGAGCTCGCGGAGGGCGCGCAGTGTGCGCGGGTCGGAGAGGTGATCGGCCAGATCGAGAAAGACCATGATGCCGGGTTGGGTGGGGGCGAGTTTGCGGCGAGCGACAAAGAGGGCCCCGGCGGCGTTGTGCGTGCTGGAATCGCCGGTGGCATCCAGAAAAAGGTCGTTGGTCAGACCGGCAATGGCGGACCAGACGTGGACGGGAAGACCGACGCGCGCTGCGGCATCGCGGACAGCGGCGAGAGCGCCGGGCTCATCGTGCGTGCAGATGCGGATGCAGGGGTGCCGCGAGGTGAGGAAGTCGTGGATGCGGTCGGCGTCGGAGGGCATGGGGGAGGGTATATCAGTGATGTCTACTGTCGTTGATGCGACGCAATACGGCGATTGTGGTGATCTTGATAACAACGTGCCTATGTATTTGGGGATGTCAAGACGGTTTGAATCTAAAGCCGTCGAGTCAGCTGCCGCGAATTGTCGTCGATTTTGATGCGGGGATGCCAGCGGATCGAACAACTCGAAATTCAGGCGTGCGGATGGCGGTCTGGGATGATGGTGTGGTGCTTTTCGGCACTGATGAAATGCACCCAGCCAAGGATGTGCAGGTTGGACAACTCAGCGCGGCGGAATTGGCGGAGGCGTGGAAGGCGGTTCGCGAGTCTGGATTGACTTCACATCCGGACGTTTCGTATGTGGTTCCAGATTCATCAAGCGTCAAGGTTGTCATTCAAGATGGTGAACGGACGCACACACACTGGCTGAGCGACTATCGCTGGGCAAATGTCATGTGGTGGCCCGATGCGGAGGCGGCGCTGGCAAAGTTTCGACCGGGAACATCGAAGTCAGCTGAATTGGCGATTGATGGAACATTCCGTGGATACTTCATCAAATAATGGTCGGCGTGGAAGTGGCGACTGATGGGAAGTGCCGCTGCTATCTGGTCAATGAGTGGTGGCGGACGTCGTGGCAGCGGTGAATAGTCGTGTGACTGGCCGATTACATCTTGGCGACCAACCGTGCTACACGAACGGGAAACAAACCTAAAGCCTACCGGTTAACAGCCGGTCGCTCTATTGCGACCGAAATTGTGCTTTGAATGCTTGAGTGATCGAAGCGAGGCGGTCTGACTCATCACCGGCAGGCCATGTTCACATGATCGTGATCATGGCAAACTTGCTCACCTCAACTCCACACTCCAATACGCCTCATCGAGGAATTGCTTCCATGATTGGTACTTGGCGTTGCCCAGCCGCAGGGTGATGAGGGGGTTGCGCTTGGGGCGTTCGGGTTTGCGGATGAGCTTGATGCCGGCCTGTTCGGG
>CAYTYD010000360.1:0-2952 GCA_964441555.1 uncultured Phycisphaeraceae bacterium
GCTGCTGAGCGGCACTTTCTCGGACTCGAGTGAATCTTCTACATGCCAGCATTTTTCTGGCCGGTCTGCAACCGCCAGTCGCAGCTCCGGTACACCCCTCGTCTCCTCGCCGATTTAGGCCGAGTTCACAAGGGTTTGCCTTCATGAATACGCAGAATCTCTTTGATCGTCACCGCTTCCTCACATGCGCACTGATCATCTCCACGGGAAGTGCCTTTGCTCGCGCCGCGCCAACCCTGATCAATCTCGGTCTGCCCCCCGGCGCAAACACATGGCAATTCTGGAAACTCAACAGCGATGGCTCCGCTGCCGCTGGCATCGCTGATTCCTCCGGGACCTTTCGCGCTACGCGTTGCACAATCCCGTCAAACTCTCCAAACTTCGAATTCCTCGGCGTGCTCCCCGGTCTTGCCAACTCACGCGCCTTTGGAATCAGCGGTAACGGGCAGGCCGTTGTCGGTCATTGCAATCCCGCTGACTCGATCTACCCGCGCGCATACCGCTGGACTTCGCAAGGTGGCATGCAGGACCTTGGCGAACTCCCCGGTCTCGCCTACTCCGCCGCCTACGCCGCGAACCACGATGGCAGCGTGATTGCCGGCTACGCCTATTCACCGCAATTGCAACGCCGTTTCCCATTCCGTTGGACCTCATCCGGCGGCATGCAACAGCTTGACACTCTACCCAATGCCACGTCCTCCGACTGCTGGGGCATTTCCTTAGACGGATCTCTCATTGCCGGCTCATCCACTTTCCCCCTTGGCGCATCCACCAGCGAAGTCGCCACCATCTGGACATCCAATGGCGTCGAGAGCATCGGCTTCCTCCCCGGTGGCAATTACTCCGTCATCCGCGCCGTCAGTCCCGACGGGTCCACCGCTGTCGGCCGTGCTTCGTCGCTCAATGGATATCGCGCTTTTCGATGGACCAGATCCGCCGGTATGCAGTCCCTCGGCGATCCTGTTGACTCCTCGGAATCAAACGCCATCACGACCAACCGCAACGCCACACTCATTGGAGGTACCGTCAGGATCGGTTCCCCATTCACCGCGTGCATCTGGACCAATTACCGAGGGGGAATGCCCCTTCGTGATGCTCTTCTTGTCCAAGGCGCCGATCTGACCGGGTGGGAACTCAGTGGCGTGGCTGGAATATCTGAAGATGGCACAACTCTCGCCTGCTTCGGCACGTTCAACGGCCAATCGCGCATCGCTCTCATTCGCAACTTTGACACATCCCGCCTCATCTGCGCTGCCGATTTCAATCTCGATCGCACCATTGACTTCTTCGATTATCTTGATTTCGTCTCCGCCTTCGCCGCGGGTTCGTTATCCGCCGATTTCAACCAAGACTCCATCATCGACTTCTTCGATTACCTCGATTTCGTCGACGCTTTCGCCTCCGGCTGCTGAGTTCATTCCGTCAATGTCATTTAATCAGGATTCTGCCATGCCGAGCTCACGCTCACTCCTCTTCCGCTCCACACCGGCCTGTATCGCAATGTTCTTCGCGTCCAACGTGCGCGCTCAATGCCCCCAAACCTGGCAACCCGTCGGCACCGGTGCCTTTGGCGGGAACGCGACGGTGCACTCGATCACTCAACTTCCGAACAACGACCTTCTTGTCGTAGGGAACTTCGCCGGAACTCGCGGTCGCTATATCTCACGCTGGAACGGCTCGGTGTGGTCGCCTCTGAGCTCTGGTCTGTCTTACACGGCATATGCCGCTGCCATCCTTACGAATGGCAATATCGTTGCAGGTGGTGAGTTCGAAACCGCTGGCGGCATCGCTTCTCCCCTGATTGCCCAATGGAATGGCACATCCTGGCAAACCATTGGCCCAGCACTTCAGGGCGTTTCTGTCAACGCATTGCTGACCCTGCCGAATGGCGAATTGATCGCCGCAGGCAGTTTCTCTCGCTTCGGTACCACCAACACGCCAGGCATTGCCCGCTGGAACGGCAGTAACTGGAGCCCTCTCGGACAGGGCATCAACACCGGAATCATCAACGACTTCGTCTTCGCCCTTACCACCGATTCGACAGGCGCAATCATCGCTGGTGGCGGCTTCACATCCTCCGGCTTCACCTACATCGGCTCGCTGGTTCGTTGGAATGGCTCCACTTGGAATCCACTCGGCGCTGTGGCAACCGGCACTGTCCGTGCCTTGCTCACTCTCCCCAATGGAGACATCATCGCCGGAGGCCGCGATCTCACCTTCGGCCCCGACACCTTCGGCGGCATCGCCCGTTGGAATGGTTCCCAATGGCTCCCCCTCGGCCCTGGAATCTCCGGCACTGTGTACAGTCTTGCCCGCGGCACAGATGGCTCCATCATCGTTGGTGGCGATTTCACTTCCGCCGGAGGCGTACCCGCCAGCCGCATCGCGCGCTGGACAGGCACCGAATGGCTCCCTGTTGGTTCAGGTGTCACCGACACCAGTCCCGTCGCCGCCGTGTACGCCGTGGCCGCCTCATCCAACGGCGACATCATCGCCGGCGGATACTTCGGCAGCATCGGGGGCATCTCCACCCGCGGCATCGCCCGCTGGAACTTTGTCCAACCGATCCAGATCACCCAGCAGCCCCAACCCAACACCGCGTGCCGCTCATCAAATGCTGACTTCAGCATCACCCACACCGGCGATGGCATCCTTTCCTATCAATGGCAGATCGAATCCGCGCCCGATCAATGGGCCAATCTCTCCAACACATCCATCTCTCTCCCCTGTGGAGGCACCGCCACCGGCCCCGCCGTGCGCCTCACCTCCATCCGCGTCAACCCATGCCCGGGTGTCGATCTCTACCGCATCCGCTGCGCCATCTCCAACGAGTGCGGCACAGTCACCTCTGATCCCACCACCCTCACCATCTGCCGCGCCGATTTCAATTGCGATCGCGTCGTCGACTTCTTCGACTACCTCGATTTCGTCGCAAGCTTCGCCGCCAACTCT
>CAYTYD010000361.1:0-1082 GCA_964441555.1 uncultured Phycisphaeraceae bacterium
CCACAACCATTTGCGAAAATAATCGTGTACGCGCCGGTATCACCTGGCTTCGCGCCGGTGATCGTCAGCGTTGCCGTTGGGTTGGTAGTGGGGGTCGGCAACGCACCGCTTGCGCCCGTGACAGTGCCGCCGTTTGGCGATGCACCGGCTGCGCCGTTGACGATGTTCACACCGTTGCGCTGCCATTGATAGGTGACTGGGCCATCAAAGTCATAGCCGGAGGCGCAGGTTGCGGTGAGCGTGAGCGTTTCTTCGGCGTTGACGGTTTGGGGGAGGGGTTGGCGAGCGATCCAGGGGATTCCGGTTTCTGTCCAGCGGGCGAAATGTGGCGAGATCACATTCCCGATTTCAGTAAATTCGCCACCAGCAATCAGTTCGCCGTTCGCCAATGCCGCGATAGCAGAAACCGATCGCACTCCGCTTCCGGATGCTCCGGTGCCGAGCGAGGTCCATGTCGAGCCATTCCATCGAGCGATGCGATTCACCGGGACATTCCCAGATGTCAGAAAGTTTCCGCTTGCAATCAGGTCGCCGTTTTCCAATTCCGTCACAGATTGCACAATTGGAAAGAGCCCGCCTGACAATCCATCTCCCATCGCCGACCATTCCGCTCCATTCCATCTTGCCACACCAGTTGCGTTCACGTTGCTAGCAAGCGTGAAGACGCCAGCCGCAATCAAATCGCCACTGCGTAACATTCTGATATCGGCCACCGAATCATTCATCCCAGAACCAAATCCTGACCAGTGGGTGCCGCTCCACATCGCGATTCGATGAACGTAAACCCCTCCAGCCATTGTAAAGGAGCCGCCCGCGACCAAATTTCCGTTGGGTAGCAGTGCGAGAGCCGACACCGGACCTGTCATTCCTGACCCGAATCCAGACCACGACAAACCATCCCATTGAGCGATATAACGAACATCTTGACCGCCAGCGTCGATAAAGTTGCCGCCGGCAACAAGGTTGCCATTCGGCATCACCACAAGCGCCCCGACATGCGTGTCGGTTCCCGTTATACCTAGTCCTAAAGGTGCCCACTCCAATCCATTCCAACGTGCGATATTCCGCGCGACAACTCCTCC
>CAYTYD010000361.1:1092-2948 GCA_964441555.1 uncultured Phycisphaeraceae bacterium
CTCCTCCGGCACGTTGAAAGTACCCGCCCGCGATGATGTCTCCATTCGGCATAAGGGCCAGTGCAAAAATTCCACCCTCATCGACTCCGCTGCCCAATGATGACCATTGTGAACCATTCCAACGTGCGATATGGTTGACAGTTACATCTCCAATCTGTCTGAAGTATCCAGCGACAATCACATCACCGTTGGGCATGACGAGAAAAGCTGAAACAGTTCCCAACTGACCCGGCGATACCTCTACAGGACTTGCCAACCACCTGCCGCCACATTGTGCCACTGCATCGCGCGGCATCGCCACGCTCAACATCGTCACCATCACGCACATCAAGGCACGCAGCAACATCCTCATCGCAACCCCCTGACCACCATGAGGCCAACGTTCACATGCATCACGTGTGCATGTGACGAGCCCCTTGCCATCCCGGGGTAGCATACCAGAAAAGGCGGATTGACGCAACCAGAAGCCGCACGTGAACCTTCTAAATACCTATTCTTAGGTGGTTGTGACGGGTTGTAACCGGGATATTTGGGCCGAAGTTCCTATAACAACGCACTCTGAATGATGTGAATGACAGTTGTGCTAGGCGGAGTTGGCAAAATCTTGTCGGTAGGAAAAAAATGAAAATCGCCTGGAAGGCGAGAATTGGCTTGACGGCATGATTCGTGCGTTACTGAACGTGCCGGGTTGTACCAATCCCACTTTGATTCCGGGTTGCGGAACCACCAGAGGCGATTCGACAACTGCATCAATACGGTTGCCACGAGCAGTCTGTCAGACTGCAAACCGATGAGAGTGCAGTGTGTTTCGTGCTTGCTCTCCGGGGGTGTCGTCGCTCCTCGGGTTCCCTCGGAACGCCTCCACGCCCCGTCTACTCACGACATCGCCTTCGGCGTGAAAACCTCGCAGATGTGTTGCATCAACGGCGAATAGCGACCACGCAAAAATGATCTTGGCCCATTGGCACGCCCAGAACATTGCCGCGATTGGTATTAGTGGCGGAAGTGGCGGATGCCGGTGTTGAGACAGGTGATGCCGCGGGAATTGCAGAGATCGAAGGTGTCTTGGTCGCGTTTACTGCCACCGGGGTGGACGATGCAAGTGACACCAGCATCGGCCAGGATGGTGGGGCCATCGGCGAATGGGAAGAAGGCATCAGAGAAGGCGACAGCGCCTTTGGCGCGCGTGCCGGCTTTGGAGACGGCGAGGGTGCAACTTGCGACGCGGTCCATCTGGCCTGCGCCAGCGCCGAAGAGGCGGGGTGTGGAGTGTTCGCCCATGCCGCCGATGCAGACGGCGTTGCTGGTGAGAGCGCGGCAGACGGGCTCAAGGAAGCGGGCGACGGCGAGGTGAGAGGGAGAAGGAGCGGGGCCGGCGGCATGGACGAGTGCGGGACCGACGGCGAGGGTGCGGTCGGGTTTTTGGATGAGGATGCCGCCGGGTACGGAGCGAAGCTCGAAGGTGGGATCGGTGAGCGTGGCGGGAGCTTTGAGAATGCGGAGATTTTGCCAGCGAGCGCGGAGAGCATCGAGCGCGGCGGGGGAGTAGTCGGGGGCGATGACCACTTCGAAGAAGACATCTTTGGTGCAGAGGCGCGCAGCGGCGGCTTCGTCGATGGGAGAGGTGACGGCGATGATGCCGCCGTAGGCGGCGAGAGGATCACCGGCGATGGCATCGGAGATGGCGTTGAGGGGAGAGGAGGCGGTGGATGCGCCACAGGGGTTGGCGTGCTTGACGATGACGGCGGAAGTGGATTCGGGCAAAAGCGAGGCGAGTTGGCGGGAGAGGGCAAGTGCTGCGGCGGCATCGTTGATGTTGTTGTAGGAAAGTTCCTTGCCGTGGAGTTGAGTGGCTT
>CAYTYD010000362.1:0-1696 GCA_964441555.1 uncultured Phycisphaeraceae bacterium
CGTAGATGTCATCGATAGTCGTCATACTGGAGTGGTCCATGAGCAGTGTGCCGGTGCTGCCTGCTTGTCGCGAGATGTAAATGCCTCGAGTCACAACCTGAGAGTTGTTCGTCAGTAGCAGCGAGCCGTTTCCGTTACTGCCCACGAAAATGTTGGACGTTTGGAGAAGCGAATTTGTCCCATCGAGCTCCACGATGCCGGTGGAGGTCGCGTTGTTTGCGATCGTCATCAGAGTGGAGTTGTGAATCCAAGATGATCCACTTTCGATTCGGAGTTTGGCGGCACCCAGTTCGCCGACCTGAGAGCCATTCGTGCTGTTGAAGGTGGCCCCGTTCTGAAGAATGATGGTTGCCGGGTTTGCGGTGTCCGCACCACCCTTATGGTTCAGGATCACGCTGTTCGTCTGTGAGAGTGTGCCGCCATCTATGCGGAGCGTGCCGCTCGAGTGATTGAACTGGAATCCCGACCCAAGCTCAAGACTATGGCAGGTGATGAGAGACGACGGGTCGGAGAGGGAGAGGATTCCGGTTCCTCCCTGGACATCTCCGGAGACGAAGAGTGTGCCGCTGATCGTGGCACGACCGCCATTCGTGACGCTGAGAGTGCCGCTTCCTGCAGCAGTGACGGCGGAGACGTTGCGGCCAAGATAGAGGTTTCCGCCCACGGTCAGAGTCGAGGCGAGATTCAGGAGGTTTGTTCCTTGGGCTGAGATTGTGGATGTCGAAGCGGATCCATTCGCGACGATGACATCGGCGGCAAAGGTGGCACGGCCACCGCTGGCGATCGTGAAGGTGGCGTCGCCACCTGATCCGATGCGAGAGGCAGTTGTTCCATTGACGATCAGTGAGGACCGCGGAAAGGGGATGATGCTCGATGCGCCGGAGATGAGCACGTTTGAGGTTGCGGTGGAGTTGTCGCCCGCGATGAAGTTACCGGCGATGGTGGCGGTTGAGAAGCCGGTGATATCCATCTCGCCGGATCCATTGCGTCCGACGATGAGCTGGCCGGTGCCGCTGGTGGCGAGCGCGGCGGTCTGCCCGGAGAGATTGAATGTGCCGGTAGAGCCCGCATCTTCGGCGATAGAGATTGTGCCAGGGGTCGAAAGGGAGCCGCCGGAGAGTGTTGCAGTGGCGATGTCGCCGGAGGTGTCGCCGACGATGATGCCCGAAGTGCCGGCGGTATGAGGGCTGGACACGTTGAGGGTGACTGTGCCGCGTTTGTAGACGTGCCCGAGGGAAGCGGGTGTGGAGGAGTTGAAGGTGGTGGTATAGGTATTGACGAGGTTGAATTGGAGAGTGTTTGCGGCTCCTGGGACTGCGGCTGGTGACCAGTTACCAGCCGTGGATGCAGAACCACCGGATGTATTGGTCCAGTTGAGGAGCTGCGCGGCAGAGAGAGAGGCGGTGGAGCCGGAGATGAGAGCGATCAGAATGGGGGAGATGCGGGACATGAGCGAGTCCTTTGTTGAGCCGAGGATGAGGAGGTGAGGGTGGATCAGCAGCCAGAAGAGAAGGCAGCGACGAAATCGAGATAATCAAAGAAGTCGATGACCGAATCGAGATTGAAATCTGCGCGAGGATCGCCGGAACTGAAATCGGCAACGAAATCCAGGTAGTCGAAGAAATCGCCGATGCCATCAGCGTTGTAGTCCGAAGCGCAGAAGACCAGATCTATGGAGTCAGCCCGGTAATCCAGG
>CAYTYD010000362.1:1706-2929 GCA_964441555.1 uncultured Phycisphaeraceae bacterium
CAGTGGTGCGACGAGTTGATCAAAGGTGCCGACCAGAAGGGTGTTGGTGCCGCCGCGGCGGATGATGGACACGCGATCACCATTGGCGGGTGTGTAGCCGACCGCGACAGTGAGGAGCCCATCAACCGCGCCGCCACCATTGAGTTGGAGGATGTCGTGGGCGGTGGAGGATGTGCCGTCAACATTGATGATGAGTTGGCCGGTGTCGCCAGCGACGGATTGGGAGTAAAAGCCGCCGATCGTGAGGGTTGTGGTGCGGTCTCCGGTGGGAAGGGCGGGAGAAATCGTGCCAGAGACACTCAGCGCGGCGTTGATCGTTCCTGTTCCCATGAGGGTGTGTCGGCCACCGCCGGAGTTGCGTTCGACGGTGAGAAGGTTGTTGAAAGACTGAATGGTGCCATTGCGGAGCATGGTCAGGCGGCCGAGCTGGAGCCCACCGGTATCAAAGAACGTGACGGTTGATGCGACATCGAGTGTGTCTCGAATGATGACACCATCGGCCGTGTTGTCACCAATTCCGGAGCTTGAGCCGGTGAAGGAAAGCAAGGTGTTCTCGTCAGCATGCCACTTGGCCCCGCCTGTGACATTGCGGCCCGTATATGACGAACCGGATGCAAAGTGGATGCGGGTGCCGCCGAGCTGGCCCGTGCTGCTGATGACATCGCCGGTGAATGTGATGCCAGCAGCAGTCGTGGCAGTGACGGTGCCCAGATTCTCAAAGTCATTGTTGATGGTGCCAAAGCCGGAAAGCGTCTCACCTGCAAAGAGGCGCAGACCATTGGCGGCGTTGATGGTGCCGCCGGCGATGGTGGTGTCGGCCAGCACGGCGACATCCGAATCCACGCAGGTCAAAGTGTGGGGGCCAACGTTCATCAACACGCGATCTACGGCATTCGAAGTGTTCAGTCCAAGGGCCAGAGCACCTGTGAGAATAAACGTCGAGCCGGTGAAGATTCGGGCGTTGATAGTGCCGCGCCCGGATGCCGCTCCGTTGAACTCCATCGATTGTGCGTTGATCGTGCCGCCATTCTGTGTGTAGGTGCCGGCGCAGATAAGAGAGCTGCCGATGTTCATGGTGCCGTTGTTGATGGTCAGCGTTCCGTTCCCCGAGATGTACGCCCCTCGATTGATCGGTGTATTGACTACGCCTCCAGAGGCGATGATGAGGGTGCCCGTACCGCCGGAATTGAATCCTCCAACTCCGTTGGATGCTCCGCCGACGA
>CAYTYD010000363.1:0-1958 GCA_964441555.1 uncultured Phycisphaeraceae bacterium
GCCCGTGGCGGTGTGATTGCACGTCAGGGTGATCTGGGCGTTTTTGCACGTGGCGGCTGGCGTCTGCACGCTCGCGCTCACCGGCACGCAGCAGCCATAACTGCCGCAGAAGACCGGAATGCGAATCACATCAGAGAGGGCCTGGCCATTGGGCGCTGCCGGGTCACTCACGATCCACTGTGCAAAGACGATCTGCCCCGGCTGGAATGCTCCGACATTCAAGGGCCAGTGCAGCGTTGCCAAGCCGACGCCGTTGCCAACGCCTGCCGCCGTCACGCTCCCCACGAAAGAGGTCGGCGTGATTCGCCCGCCCACCGGTGGCGTGAGTGAGATGCCCAGCTGCGCGCTCGCGCCGCCCAGCGCACCATCCAGCCCGATGCGATGATCCAGTGATCCCAGCATGGGGGGCGAAAGGAGGACGCTGCGGGGCACGATGCCGCCACTGCCAGCGACGCCGCCACCAAGCGAACTGGAACGATCTGCAGCTCGCGCACCGGCCAGCGTCGGCTGATCGAATGGGAACGTGCGATTGGCGACGCGCGAATCCGTCAAGCCGTCGCGGATGAAGGAATCCACGGCAGCGCGATCCGGACCGTTCAGCCCGATGCCGCGCACGATGGGGTCCTGGTTATCCGGGAATTGCGGGGCAGCCCCGGGGACGCGTGCGTAGAAATCAATCACCTGCTGAATCGTCGTGAATTGGCCATTGTGCATGAAGCTCTGCTTCAAACCCACGTTGCGCAGGTTGGGCACCTTGAAGCGGCCGCGATCGTTGGGATTGCCTGTCACCAGCTGCCGCCCCAGATCCTCTGCCGGAGGACGCAGGCCAATGTTGCGGAAGCTGAAATCCGTCGTCATGTCGTTGGCCAATGAGTGACACACAGCGCACCCGACCTGCTGAAACCTGGCCAGGCCCTGTTGCTGTTGCTGCGTCAACGCATTGGTGTTTCCCGCCCTGAAACTATCAAAGGGTGTCTGATCACTCACGAGCGTGCGCTGATAGGTCGCCAGGGAAAAGGCGATCCGCCGCGCTGTGATCTGGGTGTCGCCAAAGGCGCGGCGGAACAGTTCCGCATACGTCGGCTTGTCTGCCAGCGCTGCCTGCACATCCGCCGGAATCACCGTCGCCAGATCCAACGGGCGCACCGAGCCCAGCTTGGTGGCGATCGCGGCCCAATCAATTCCATCGTGCGCCATTTCCACGCTGTTCACGATCGGCTGCACGGCCTGGCTTTCCAGCGCGCCACCCTGCTGAATGGCCACCTGCCCGGTCTGCGGATCCACAAACTGGTTGCTGGCACGACCATCCCAGAACAAGAGGGGTGAATAGCCGGAATTGATCATCGTGTTGGCCGCGCGCGAGGTCACCTGCGCCAGCACACCAAAGACACCATCGCGCTGCACGTCGTTGCTGCTGGTGCTGCGGACGATGCCCAATGAGCCCAGCATGTCATCCGGCGTATTCAGGATTCCATCGGCGCCGGGGTTGCGCCCGGCGTTGCGTGCATCCGTGCCTGCGCGGGTGAAACTGTGGCATGTGCCGCACGACACGGTGTTGGAGGTCGACAACTGCTCATCCCAGAAGAGCACTTTGCCCAGCACGCGCTTGGGCTCGGTGATGGGATTGGCCGGAGGCACCGGCACGGGCGGCAATGCCGCGCTCGCCCAACCGGCAGCCATCGAGAGCACGCATGCTCCCACGGCCACACGCTGTTTCATCTCCGACACACCCACGGACTCGGTCTTACTCATGAGAAAGCTCCACACACCAACCCCAACCACCAACCTCTGGCAGGAATTCACCCCAGAACCATCATGCAAACGCCACCCCGCACCCTGCTATTGCGGCTGACTCAACGTTTTTCTGAGAATCGTGTCCCCCGTGTCTCCCCTGAAACAATCTACCACCCCCCCAAAAACCGGCCACCGATACCGCCCCACGCCCCCAAAAACACACA
>CAYTYD010000363.1:1968-2910 GCA_964441555.1 uncultured Phycisphaeraceae bacterium
AGGCGCACGAACGTGATCGAATTCGTCGAAGATTGACCGAGCCAGGGCCGCCGTACGAATGCCGCAACACGGTGCGCGTACCCTCCCTCTCCATGCCCTCCGACGATCAAGCCCACCGCTTCCCGACCGACACCGACGACGGCCTGCTCCTCATCATCAGCGGGCCCAGCGGCGTCGGCAAAACCACCATCACCCGCGGCGTCGAACGTGGTGTCCCGGACGCGGTCTTCAGCGTCTCCGCGACCACACGTCCGCAAACCAGCGCCGATGTCGAAGGCGTCGATTACCACTTCGTCACCGACGAAACCTTCGAAGCCATGAAATCTCGCAACGAATTTCTGGAGACGGCTGGTATCTATGGCAAGAAATATGGCACCCCCAAGGCGTGGGTCTTGGAGCACCTCCGCCGCGGAAGGTTGGTCATCCTCGAAATTGATGTGCAGGGTGCGATTCAGGTGAAGAAGCAGATTCCGGATGCGTACTCGATCTTTGTGCTGCCTCCCAGCGAGTCCGCACTGCTGGATCGTCTGCAATCGCGTCGTCGCGAGGATGAGGCGTCGATTCAGAGGCGATTCGCCGCCGCCAAGAGTGAGATTGAACTGGCACGCACCTGCAAGCTCTACGACCTCTTTATCACCAACGACCAGGTGGAGCCCGCCATCGCCCAGGCCATCGGCGCAGTAAATCTGGAACGAGCACGAAGAAGGGCCAAGAAGAAGTGAATGATGAGGGCGCATCAGGAACTCCACGCGAGGCGTGTTGGTGGTGGTTGAGTTGTCTTCGCGATGCAATGGAGAGCGCGTCAGGGGGGTTCGCGGGGGCGAATTGAAGAGGGTGTCGAGGGGGAAAAGGTGATTTCAGAGGTCAGGGCATCGGGAGACCGTGTTGAGTGTGGCGCACCTTCGGTGCTCAGGGATGCAGAAGGAAGAGTGTTGAGAGTCG
>CAYTYD010000364.1:0-2906 GCA_964441555.1 uncultured Phycisphaeraceae bacterium
AACGCCCCAGCCCGCATGGCCAAGGTCGTCCTCAAAGATGTCCGCAAGGTGTATGACAACGGCTACGAAGCCGTCAAAAACGTCTCCCTCGACATCGCCGATGGCGAATTCATCGTCCTCGTCGGCCCGTCCGGCTGCGGCAAATCCACGACCCTTCGCATGGTCGCCGGCCTTGAGGCCGTCGATTCCGGGACCATCAGCATCGGCGATCGCGTCGTCAACGAGGTCCATCCCAAAGACCGCGACATCGCGATGGTTTTTCAGAATTATGCTCTGTACCCGCACATGAGCGTGTACAAAAACATGGCTTTTGCCTTGGAATTACGCAAAGTCAGCAAGACTGAAATTCAACGCCGCGTGACCGAGGCGGCCAAGATTCTGGAGTTGGAGCAACTGCTGGATCGCAAGCCGGCACAACTTTCCGGCGGACAACGCCAGCGCGTCGCCGTGGGCCGCGCGATTGTGCGTGAGCCCAAGGCATTTCTCTTCGATGAGCCGCTGTCGAATCTGGATGCCAAACTGCGAGTCACGACGCGAGCCGAACTGAAGGCGCTGCATCAACGCCTGAAAACCACCACGATTTACGTCACGCACGATCAGGAAGAGGCGATGACGCTGGGGGATCGCATCGTGGTGATGAGCCGAGGCATCATCCAGCAGGCCGGGCCCTCGCTGGAGGTCTACCGCCATCCCGTGAACCGGTTTGTGGCATCATTCATCGGCACGCCGCCGATGAACTTCCTGGAAGGAACGCTGCGGCAGGCCAGCAACGGAAACGGACTGCTCTTTGTCGAGGGGTCGAATGATCCCGATGGCCGTGCGTATGAGTTATCCGTGCCGGTGGCCCGCACCGAGGCATTGCTGAGCCACCTGGGAAAGACGGTTGTGCTGGGCGTTCGGCCGCAGATGTTGAGTGAGGCGAGCGAGCCGATGGCGGGGCGGACGTGGAAAGTGCCGATCAAGGTGGTCGAGCCATTGGGCGAATCTGTGGATGTCATGTGCGGCACGCCACGACATGAGCGGCTGGTGGCGCGGATTCCGGCACGGGACGGCCTGACGCCGCGACTTCTGATTCATCTGCATTTTGACATGGATCGAGCTCATTTCTTTGAGATTGGTGAGTTTGGCACGCGGATCTGCTGAGCCCCTACAGACGGAACGATTCGCCTGATTGCACCAATCCCCCACCCTGCACAGGTGGTACGAGAACCTGCGTGACCAGTGCAACCGCGTTCCGGTCGATGACAGTCATGCTCGCTCTCTCCGGAGGTCGCCATGGGTCGTGACTTGTCGCACATGTTCAAGGATGTGAATCCGGAAAGCCAAACCGGAAGTGAAGCTGCTGCTCAGGCGCCCAGCCGTCCATCGATGGAGTTGAGCGCGGGTAATACGCAGGAGCGCGTACGCTTTGCACTGTCGCAGTGGTGCGCACTTCCGGCTATCGCGGCAATCGCGCTGGTGGTGCTTTTTCCTGGTCCGGCACAAACAGAGACGGGTATCGCGCCGGTGAAGCTGGGGATCAGCATGGCGGTGCTGCTGGTGTGGGCGCTCGCGGTGTCGTTCGTCTGCTTTCTGATCTGCAATCGCTCGAAGGTGGCTTCGAGTCTGGCATTCTCGCTGGTACTGCTCGCGCTGGCAGCACCGCGGGTTTTCACTCCGTCGATCGCGGCGGCGGCGGCGGCGGAGGCATCGCGCCTGACGAATGGCGCGGTGAATGTGGATCAGGCGAACAAGACGTTGTCGGCGGTGGCGAATGCCGCGGGGAAGGCCTCGCTGTCGGGAACAGCGGATTCGGGGAAGAAGGATGACGGGCAATCGCTGATCACAGCAGGGACCCTGGCCCAAACCCGATTCGACAAGACTCTCAACGAACTGGTCACGCAGTTCGACAAAGCACAGCGCGTGTATGAACGCTCGGGTGGTGATGACACGAGCAATGCACGGAAGCGCGAGCAATTGAACCAGCGGATCAGCGACCTGGGGAGCGCGATTCGCGCTCAGGAGGCGCTGGGGATGTATTTGACGGCTGCGGATAAGACCTTCAGTGACCTGCTGCTGGCGGAAGGGTGTGAGCAGAAGCGTTTGGCAGGAGAAATGCAGCAGTTTGCGATCCGCCGCGGCGAGACGTTGAAGGCGCGGCAGGCAGAATGCGATGCGTATGGAGAGGCACTGGATGCGGCGAAGGCGCGATTCACGCTGCTGCGGGATCGATTCGGGTCATGGCAGATGAAGGAAGGAAACGGCGAGCTGATTTTCCAGACCAAGCGGGATGCCGCACAGTTTGAAAAAGCGGGAGAGCAATTGACATCAGCTCGCAGGAGAATTGCGGAACTCAGCGGCAAGAGCGAGGAGGCACCGGTGGACAAGGGTGCGGCGCGCAAGTCTGGTGTGACAATTGAGACAGATGGGAAGTGAGAAGGATGAACCACTCGTTGCACTCATCGCGAATGGCTCATGCGAATCAATATCTAGGAGTAGACTTTTTCGGCCTGCAGCCGCGTATCACAGGGTGGGCATAGCAGGCGAGTGTTTTCGACTGTGTACCCCTTCATGGCTTCGAGGCGATCGAGGACGGTATTCTTTTCGGGGAGTTGCTCTTTGCACATGGGGCAGAGACCGCCCTGAGCGGATCGCTTGAGTTCCTTGAGGGCGCGACGGGCCATCGGCTGACCACGCTCATCGTGCATGAGTTCCTTGAAGATCTTGCGGCGGAGTGCCCATACAAGGGCTTCATCGCCAGAAGCGGTGTCGGTGATTCTGGCACGAAACTCGGCAAGAAGCTTGTTTGCGGTTGCGAGTTCGGCCGCGGTGAGGCGTCGATGTGGCATGTGAGATTGTGGGCAATTGAGCGATGAAGAGAGGATGGGCAGGCGTTGTCCCAACCGTCAGCCGCGACATGACCTCAG
>CAYTYD010000365.1:0-2896 GCA_964441555.1 uncultured Phycisphaeraceae bacterium
GCCAAGAATGGCTTCGAGTTGCTGCTGCGTGTAGGTAGGTTTGGCGTGTGCGGTTGACTTGGTGCCGTACTGATTCAGATTCGAAGCAAAGATCCCCGCGGCCGACACGGGGAGGAAATCCTCGTAGCGAAGCGCTTGGTAGCCGACGTACCCATCGCGGAGCAGCGATGGCAAATCCGCACTCCTCACAGTTCCTCGTGCAGCGAGTCCCTTGCTGGTCGGGTAATAGCTTGCCAGGATCAGACCCTGCTCAATCAATGCCGCCGCGGTTCGGGGAAACGCCGCGAATGGAGCTGCATAGCGAGTCTGGTACTCGACAAAGTCCCGTTTTGCAAGCGTCGGATCGGCATTCGCCGCTTCTGCCTTGGTCAGACACGCGTCATACAACTCGCGTCCCTTGGTGGTTGTGGCAAAGAACCGTTGCTCGATCTCACCAAAACGCGCAGTGTGCACCGTGTCCACTTTGCTTCCATCCGCGTTGGTAAACGTCACCGGCTCAGTCAGCGCCTTGTAGGCATCCTGCCGCAAGAGCACCGGCACACCCACCGGCGGCCCCTCCGTCGTGTCTTTGAATCCAGCGTGCTTGAGGCCCTTGAAAGAGCACTCTGGTGCCTTCATTGCGCTCACCAATTGATCAACGATTGTCTCAATCGCGCCAACACCGCCTGCATCATGAGGTAACCGCGCGATCTCCTCTCGCGTTAAATGGCGGAATGTCAGCCGCAGATACTGGCGATCTGCATCATGGGCGAGTTGGCCCAATGAGTGCACAGCACGCTGGCGAAACACCACCTCATCCATTTCGCCCATGCCAAACTTCATCGCCGCCGTGTACAGATCAATCCAGAACGTGTTGGGCGTCAGGTGATTCAGGTGGTGCGATTGAAAGCACGCGATGTCCGCGGCGATCTTGAACCCCGCATCACACAGGTCCTTGTACAGTTGATGGTCCCGCGCCTGCCCCGTCCATTTAAAGATCCGCTCCGTCCCTTCGCGAATCAGCGCCTCCCCATCCTTCCAATCCAACCCGCCCTGCGTTTCAGATTTCTCGATCAGCGTCTTGGCGCGATCCGAAAAGATCTGACGCCCTGCCAGCGTCGCCTCGATCCGCGCTCGCGTCTCCGGATCAAAATAATCCGTCATCAAGAGCGATGTGAACACCCGGTGCTCAGGGCCGCGCATGGAGCGAAACGCCGTTGCCACGATCGGCTGGCTCTTGGCCCCCACGTTCGTCATGTCGTAGTAGTTGTGCGGCTCCATGGCGAAGCAGCCGAAAAAGCGGCATATCCACCGATATTCGTCCGGCCTGCCAATTCGGATCGCCCCGTGCCGCTCGCCGCTGGTCCTCTCCAGCTGCGCATCGCTGATCGCGAATCCCGGGTACAGCTTCCCCAGCAGGTTGCACACCGCGCTATTCGTCGCGTTGTTCACCGCGAGCGAGCGGTCATACATCTTCACTTCCAGTGCAAACATCCGCGACAACTCGGCAAACAGCCGATGCTGCATCTCGACCTTGCTGGCAAACTGCGTCGACGCTGTGGCAAAGACCGTCATGGCTCATCCCCGAATTCGACTCTGGCCCTGCGCCCGCAAACTCCAGCCGCACGACCCGTCAGTCAATTGTATCGGACCAATCTCTCCGGCTCATCGCGCCCCTTTGCCCGCCACGCTCACGTCCTTCAACCATGAACCCCCATCGGGCTTGACTTCCTCACCCCATGTCCGAGAACAATCCAACTTTCCCCTTACCCTCCACCTCAAGCAACCGTCGCTTCACCTCAACCCCTCCCGCATACCCCGTCAATGCCCCCGTCGAACCCACCACCCGGTGACACGGCACAATAAACGGCAACGGATTCCGCCCCAGCGCCGCACCCACTGCGCGGCTCGCATTCGGCGACCCCAACTCCTTGGCGATCTCCCCATACGTCCGCGTCTCTCCTGCCCGAATCCGCGATGTCAGCCGCCACACACTCCGCTCAAAGTGCGTCCCCCGCGGCACGCCACTCGCCAAGGGCACATCAATCTCTTTACGAGTTCCCGCCGCATAGTCCTCCAGTTGTGCAACCAGCACCGCGATCGCTACAGGCAACTTCCCCTGACTCACCCGCTCTCTCGCCTCCGCAAACACCATCGCGACCAACCGTTCCTGCTCGTCGAGTTCGATTCGCAATCGCCCCAGCGCGGTCTCCACTGTCCAACTCGATGTCTCGCTGTTGTTCTTCTTTGTTCCAGCCATATCTACCTCTTCCCCTTCTTTTGCTTTCGCGCCAGTTGATCCTGCTCTGATGCCATCCGCCACAAATGCATCACCGCGTACGACCGCCAGGGTCTCCATGCTTCTGCGATGTCTTCGGCCTCCCGATCGCGCTCTACTCCCAACATCCGCCGCAGCACCAGATCGCCCGTCACAAACACATCTGGCAATCCCCACGCCCGCATCGCGATGTACCGCGCTGTCCACGGGCCGATCCCCGGCACGTTCTGCAATTCCTCAATCATCTCCTCCGTTCGCAGTGGCACGCCGCCGTCCCTTGACTCTTTCTTCATCATCTCCGCCAGCGCGATGATGCTCCTGCCCCGCTACCGAATCACCCCCAACTCACCCACGCTCACCTTGCTCATCCTCGCCGCCGTCGGCGTCAATCTCGTCAAGCCATCCACACCACAATTCACTTCAGCCCCCCACTTCGCCGCCACTCGCGCCATCAGCGTCGTCGCCGCCGCCACCGTCACCTGTTGCCCCAGAATTGCCCGCACCCCACACTCAAACGCCTCCGCCGCCCCGGGAATCCGCAATCCCGGTGCTTGCTTCACGCTGATTGCCAATCTCTCATCCCGCGCCAACCACTCATCAATCACCTGCGGCTGCGCATCCAGATCAAACATCCGCCGC
>CAYTYD010000366.1:0-2890 GCA_964441555.1 uncultured Phycisphaeraceae bacterium
CCGTCTGGAAGAACTGCCTTGGGCCCGACTGACCATTGAAGCGGCGCGTGAACGCGACCGCCGCATGGTCAATGTGCCACGTCAACCCCCACCGAGCTACTACTCGTGAATGAAATTGATCCACGTTCGTCCTCTGCGAGTCCAACAGCCGCGGCAAGTGGTGCCATGGCCACGTGGCGGTCCGCAAAGGCGTGGCGCCTCCTGATCGTGGCCACCATCATCGCCCTCGCGACCGACCTTGGTTCAAAGGTGTGGGCTTTCTCCTCGATCGCGGATCGCCCGGTCATGGTGCAGCGCGAGCAGGTGATGGCCGCCGGGCTCGATCTTGAGCAACTGATTCCCCTTCACGACCCAGTCGTCGCCATCCCGAATCTGCTGGAGTTCAAGCTGGTACTCAATCCCGGCGCGGTCTTTGGCATGGGTGCTGGCAAGCGTTGGTTCTTTGTGGTCTTCACCATGATGGCGATCGGATTCGCGACCTGGATGTTTGCGATGTGGACACGGCAGCGTGACAAATCTGCTCATATCGCGATTGCGCTCGTGCTGGGAGGCGGCCTGGGCAACCTGTACGATCGCGTGGTCTATGCCTGTGTCCGCGATTTCATTCATCCGCTGCCGGCTGTGAAACTTCCATTCGGTTGGTCGTTTCCATGGGGCGGGCGTGAAGTGTGGCCGTATGTCTCCAACCTCGCCGACCTGTGGCTGATCATCGGAATCCTGATTCTGGTGGTCTACACCTTTCGCACCGGCGCACACGTCGTGCCGACTGCTGCGCCGGAATCGAGAGCGTGATGCAGGATTTCGGCACCATTGGCAATCTGCGCCTCGCCGGATTCGAGCTTGGGCCATTCGCCACGAATGCGTATGTCCTAAGCAATGATGCCAAAAGCGCCGTCGTGGATTGTCCGTATGGACCGGCCGAGTTGATTGAGTATCTGAAGCACAAGCAGCTCACCCCATCGCAGTTGATCCTGACGCATGCCCATTGCGATCACATCGGCGGCCTGCCCGAATTTCGCAAAGCGTTTCCGAATTGCACCGTCCACATTCATTCTGCTGAAGCCGGGTTTTTGGAAGACCCGGAACAGAACTTGTCCGCATTCCTGGGTCAGCCCGTCTCAGTTGCCCAAGCGGATGGGGTTCTCAACGACGGCGAAACCCTCGACTTGGCGGGCCAAACGTGGAATGTTCTTCACACGCCCGGTCACTCTCCGGGTGGAATCACACTCCACGCTCCGGCCCTTGGCGTGGCGCTGGTGGGTGATGCCCTCTTTGCCGGATCCATCGGCCGGACGGATTTTCCTCACAGCGATTTTGACACGCTTGCCAATTCAATCCGCACGCGGCTCTACACGCTGACAGACACAACTCGCATTTTCCCAGGGCACGGGCCACCATCAACGATCGACAAGGAAAAACGCAGCAACCCATTCGTGCGCGGCACCTGACGCCGCGGCGAAATCACTTGCCGCCGGGCGCTGCCGGTGCGGGTGTCGTGGGCGGGGCATCGGCCTTCCCCGCCTGCAAACGATTCTCGACCGCCTTGCCATAGGCAAAGAATGTCAACATCGCGGGAATGAACGCCTTTTCACCGGTTTTGCGGCTCAGATCCTCAAGATTCTGCACTTCGCCCGAGTTCACATCTTTGCGCAAATCAATCACCGCGTTATCAATCACGCGGATCAAGCTCGCCACGATCTGAAACTCACTGCGATTCTGCGGCAGGTATTGCTGAACCATCGGGATATTGGAAGGCAGCGCCACATACCAGCGATCATCCTTGCGGCGCATGAGCAGGCCCAGTGGCGGCGCCACCATCTTTCCGTCATACAGCACAGCCACGGTGTCGTTGTCGATGGGCACCGTGCTCACTTTCTTCTCAATCCCCGTCAACATGCTGAAGGGATCAGCAAACAACAGACTCATCGCTGATTGAAACTGCTCCTGCTGAGCGCCATCGGGCTGGGGCGGGCGGCGTCGCGCCATGTTCTGCGTGCTCTGCCCGCCGACCTGGGACATCACCTCGCCGAGAAGACTACTGGCCTTCCCCTCTTTCGCGGCGGCTTCGGCCTGGGCTTTCAATTCACCGACTTCCTTGGGAAACTTCACTTCCAGGTCTTTGGCCAAAAGCGAGAGAGACTTGAACAACTGCCCGGTGCGTTGCAGGACGATGCGTCCTTCCTTGGATTCGGCATAGATCAACTGTGGCAAAAGCTGCACATCGCCGTTTTTGACCATGAGCACTGCGGTTTCGACCACAGCTTCCGGACTCTTCTGGCTATATCCGGCCTTACGTTCACATGCAGTCAGCAATGCCGCACATATGGCGACCATGCTGAGCCCCCAACGACGCCCCCAACTTTGACCAAGGCCCCGGGAGGGAAGACGGGTATTCTGATTGGCCATGAACAGGGGCTCCGGAAGGTGGCGTGACTCTGTATTGGTTGATTCGGGTTTCGTTCCGTCGGCTTGCATGGATGTCGGCTGATCTGGCGAAATCAGGTGAATCTCGTCTACCGTCAGGCATGATCGTCTTTGTGAATGGAGAGCGGTTGGCCCTGCCAGACGGAATGACCCTGCGGCAATTGATTGAGCGCCAGGGGCTTGGGGCTGCCGCTTGTGCCGCTGAGGTCAACAAGCGACTCATCCGCCGCGGCGAACACGAGAAAACCGTGCTGCAGGATGGTGACAGCGTGGAACTGGTCACGCTGATCGGGGGCGGATAACTGTTGCCGGACGCAGTGGATTGGTCCCCGATCGAGTGCCTATCATCTCGACCCGGCACGAGTCGGGCTATCGGAGACAGGTCATGAAGGACGGCATTCACCCCAAGTATTACCCGAACTGCAAGGTCTACCACAACGGCCAGGTCGTCATGACCGTCGGCGCC
>CAYTYD010000367.1:0-2875 GCA_964441555.1 uncultured Phycisphaeraceae bacterium
TTCACCGCAGTGACGGGTGTCGCGGGAATCTCGCTGGGTTCACTGGCACCGTGGCAGGCGATTCTGGTCGGGGTACAGGTGCTGCTGATCCTCTTGGTGCTGGCGGTGTTTGAGCGGGCACGGGCGGTTGGATCCGCGGCGAGCGAAGGGGGGCAGCGATGAGTGAGACGCGGACTGCCGATGAGCAGAACAAGATTGAATTGCGAGAAGGACATTCACTCACCGGCGGGGAAGTTTTTGCGCTGCTGGCGATGTTGATTCCGGTGATCTTGCGCACCGTGGTGTCGATTGATCCGTTTCCATATTGGTCAGCAAATCCGTTGGAATCGTGGATGGGATTGACGGGGCTTTCGCCGTCAGCGTTGCTTGTGTGCGATTGCATCACGATTGTGGGCGCGGGTGCATTGATGTGGCTCTTGGCACGCCGCGGCGTGGTGATGCAGGCGTGGCAGGTGGCGTTGGCGTTGCCTGCGATGATTGTGGCGGCGTGGTGGGGCGTGCGTCAGGGTGGTTCGGTTGATCATCTCGGGGTGGGGATGCCGTGGGCGGCCGGGCTGGCGAGCGCGATTGTCGTCAGCAGCGCGGCACGGGTGCCGCAGGCGCGGCGTGTGATGACGGCGGTGATGATGGGGATCGGCGCGATGCTGGCGTTGAAGGCGGCGATGCAGGTGTTTGTCGAGCACCCGGCGCTGGTGAAAGATTTTAAGGACAATCGTGAGGCGATTTTCGCGGCGAATGGATGGCTGCCGGATTCGTCGATGGCGCGGGCGTATGAACGGCGTGTGATGCAGAACGAGGCTACGGGTTGGTTCGGGCTCGCGAACCCCTTTGCGACGATCGGTGCGGCGGTGTGTGTGTTCGGGTTGGCGTTGGTGATGCCCTTGCGCGGGGACAGGAGTCCGCGCGGCCTGGGTGTGGTGGTGGCAGGCGTCGGTGTGATCATGGTGGCGCTTGCCGGAGCCAAAGGTGGCATCGCGGCGGCATTGGTTGGCTGCACGGTGCTTGGCATCGCGTGGTTGCTGGGGATGGCGGCGATTGCGGGAAAGAAAAAGCTCTCAGCACTTCTGATGCTCGCGGGCGGATTGGGTGCTGTAGTGATGCCCCTTGCTCTCGTGGCTGCCCGCGGATTGGCGGGAGAGCGCGTGGGGGAATTGAGCATCTGGTTTCGCGCGATGTATGTCGAAGCGGCGATGCGGGTGTTTGGCGAGCATCCGTGGATTGGTGTGGGGCCAGCGGGGTTCAAGGATGCGTACTTGTTGGCGAAGAACTCGTTGAATCCTGAGGAAGTGTCGAGTCCTCACAGTGTGCTGGCTGATTTTGGTGCTGGGCTCGGCGTTGCAGGCTTGGTCGCTGGTGTGCTCGTGGTGTTCTTTGCGCTGATGGCGATGGCGCGGGTGAATGATGCGGCGTCTATGGACTCGGTGCAAGAGAATGCGAAGCAATTGGATGATGAAGAGGGAATGGATCGTCGTCTGATTGCCGCGGCATTAGTGACGCCGGTGTTAATCGGCGCATATCTGGAACGCGACATCGCCACGGTCGAGAATCTGGTGGTGCGAGTGGTTGGGTTGGCTGCTGCGGTGCTGGTTGCCGTGCAATTGGCGAGCGTAAGCGGTCGAAGGATCATGTTGGGCGCGAGTGCCGCAGCGCTCGCGATGGTGGCGCACGCGCAGATCGAAATGACGCCGGTGTTGTCGGGGTCATCGGGGTGGTTCTGGCTGGTGGTTGGGCTTGGTGCGGCGACGACGGCAACAAGTGCGGGCGTGTGCAAGTTAGGGAAGACGTGGAGTGTGGTGGGCGCGTTGGGATGCGTGCTGGTGGGCGGCGGCGTTGCTGCGACGGCGTTGCCGGGTGTGGTGCGTTGGAACAACGCGTTGCGCGATGCGGCGATGGAAGTGAGGCCACTGGCGGAGGTGAAGGCGCTGCTGCAGCAGGGGGCTCGCGATCCGATTGCGATGCAGGACGCGTTGCAGATGCTGTCTCAGGCAACGGGGAAGCCGGTGACGGCCGATCCCAAGTCGATCAAGCCAGCGGTGGATGCGATGCTCGAGAATGCGACTGATCGAGCCAGCCGCGCCTTGATGAGGGCACGGAATGAGGGGAATCGGCACTATGGAACGGCGAGGGCGTATAGCCAGTTGCTGATGTTCAGGGCCGAACTCGCAATCGAACGAGGGGACAAGGGCGGAGCCAAGGCGTTGTCGGAGCAGGCGATTGATGTGGTGATGGAACCGACAGCGACCAGCAACGCAGCGAGATACGGATGGATCGGCACGTTGTGGGTCGAGCGGGCCAAGCGTGGATTGGATGGCAAAGAGGCGTTGATGAGGGCGGACCAGGCGTTTGAAGCGTCGGGGAAGCTTGACCCCTGGAGCTTGAACCCGGTGCTGCGTCAGATCGAAGTGGTGAAAAACATGGGCGATGATGCCAAGGCGGCGACACTGGCCAAACAGGCCCTTTGGTTGCATGAGTGGACCCGGCTGGACCCGCTGAAGGGCCTGACAGACCGGCAAAGGTCGGAGTTGGAGCGGTTGGCGGGGGTGAAACCGGGCGTGTCGGGTGGCGGCAGGGACACCAAGTGAAAACCCTAGTCTTTGTGGAAAATCGGGGTGAGGCGGTTAGCATTATGGCAGTAGGGCGATGTCGCCCCTGTTCTTGGTGCCAGCATGGATGACGACGACGAAGAAGGTTTGTGAGTGGAGCCGCCAATACATTGGCGGTCGCTGTCGTCGTTCCCCTATCTCTTGTGAATATCGCCGGTAGTTTCCGGCGAGTGTGTTGAAAAGCAGTTTGTGTGGCGACCAGACCGGCCCAACCGGGTCGAGTGGTCGCCGAATCCAGCAGTTACGAGGAAGTGCCTTATGCCAGCCGATCT
>CAYTYD010000368.1:0-2861 GCA_964441555.1 uncultured Phycisphaeraceae bacterium
GAACATCGCTCATTTCAGCGCAAATCAAACTCCCACAAGCACTTGAAACACGTCAGTCGCAAACCGACGTCCGCTACGACCATCCCGGGGATGGTTGCGTGCATGATCACGTTCTCGGTCCGGTCTATCCGCCACACCCTCGCCATCTGCGCGGGTTGAGACGGATTGGGCGGATCTTGGCGCGGTTTGGGTGGCAATTCGCAACCGAGACACTGGTTCTATGCGCATCGGATGACGATGGAACGGGCTGTGTGTGGGGAAAGCCACCACCAGTCGTCAGGGCCCTCAATGGCCAAGACACCCCCGGGCGGGAAAACCCCGGATTGGGGGAGCTGGTGATGAGAGGGCGTGAGGGTGAGTGAGCTGGGGTTGGGGTTTCCGTTCTAAGCGGTGCTCCATCCCTGGTCGGGGTGTTTGGTCCGGGGGTGTGAGATGGCCCGTATGCCGAAGGATCCGCAGGCGTTCACCGAATTCGTGGCGGGACTGATTCGCAAGATTCAGCCCAAGTTCGATGTTGATGTCGGTGGCGAGCGCGAGCTCGTCGTCAACGGACGTCGCCTCGATCTTGAGAACCTTTATCGCATGGTCTCTCACGAGCCCGGTCGCGGCCGCGAGATCGTCGATCACTACCTCGATCAGCTCTTCAGTGGCGAGGCCATGCAGCTGATGGCCATGAGTCTGGACTTTGCGCGGACTCGCATCATGCCGCGAATTCAGCCCGATTCCATCTTCGAGCATCTGAATCGCGAGCAGGTCGCCCACGTTCCCTATGTCAACGGCACGGCCATCGTTTTTGTGACTGATCTACCCAATATGACCATCAGCATCACCACTGAGCAGGTGGTCCGCTGGGGCCTGGCGGTGGAAGAGCTGGATGAGATCGCCCGGGCAAACCTCAACAACTACGCGCAGGATCTAGATGTGCAGTGCATCGAAAGCAAGGAAGGTGGCCGCGCTGCCATCCTGGGCAATCACGATGGCTACGACGCCGCACGCCTGCTGCTGACCGATCTGCACGATCGCCTGAAGGAGCACTTGGGTGGTGAGTTTTATGTCGCCACTCCGGCCCGCGACATGTTCGTGGCCCTCTCCGTCGATCCGCAGCCCTTCGTCAATCGCCTGCACACCCGCGTGGAGCAGGATTACAAGCGGCTTCCCTACCCCATCACCAGTGACTTCTTCCTGGTGACCCGCGATGGCGTCGCCGGCACTCGCGCGGAAGTCGAAATCGAACCGTATTGATTGACGCGCCGATGATTGGAGTATCGGTTTCTCAAAAGCAACAAGGCCCGGGGCAATCGCCTCGGGCCTTTGTCATAACAAGCTGGGGATAAAGGATTTGAACCTTTACTAACTGAGCCAGAATCAGTTGTGCTACCGTTACACTAATCCCCAAATCAGCAATCTTCCGACGCGGCATTTTAGCCCGTCTGCGAGGCCCCGGCCAATCAGTACGTTGACTGTTTGGGCTGGTTCTTTCGCCGATTGTGCGATCGGCACATCCGGCGCCTCACTTGAAAATCAGCTCACTTGGGGTTTGCGGGGGCTGCGGGTGCCGCAGGCGCTTCGCCAGCCGGTGCGGCGTCAGGTTTGGCTGCCGGAGGATCGACCGGCTTGCCACTCGCCGCCGCGTCCTTGGCACGCGCCGTAGCGGTCATGATGTCCGCGGCTGGCAGAATCGCCAAGCCGCCACGATCGCTCATATCCATCGACCCTTCAGATTCCTCACGATTGGGAGTCTGGAAGATCACCACGCCCACCGGCACACCCTCAGTCGTGAACGCTGGCGAGCCGTACGCCTGCGTCTCCACCAGGAAGAGGTGCCGCGGCTTCTTGGTCACTGCTTCAATGCGGTGCATCTGCACAAAGGGCACACGGTCAAAGTACTTTCCCTTGCGGCCGATGAAAATCACCTCATCACCAAGGTCGGGCGAAGCCCCCTTGGAGAAATCAATCGCGTCGTACTTCTTCCCCTTGGGGTCGGTGATTTTCACCCACGCCAGATCCGCCTCGCTGTCGCGCGCGATCAACGTCGCATCCACACCTTCCTGATCATCACCGATCAGCACCTTGATCTCTCGCGGCGTCGCCGACATCCCGCTCGAGCCCATCATGCTCGCCATGCCGCCGGTCTGAAAGTTGGAAACCAGCACCAGGCCGGAATCCTCGATCATGATGCCGCCGATCTCTTCGGGCATCTCACGATCCTGCCCCATGCCCTCGATCTTCAGCACAAACTTCACATGCACCAAAGCTCCGCCGTGCTTCTCCACCACCTGCTTCACAGGCACGGGCGCCACAGTCGCTGCCACAGCAGGCGACGCCAGCATCGATCCGGCCAAAAGCACCAGCGCGGCAGCGCCAGCAAGAGTTGCACCGCGACTGGAGAACAAAGACTTCATGGAAAACTCCGAAAGAAGGAACCAGGTGAATCACATCAAACACACAGGACTCAAACACAAGATCAGGAACGACAGAGAGGTTAGCCGATCAGGGTAAACCGCGCAACCGAAGTTACGGTTGCGGATTCTCTCCCTGCACCGTCGGCTTCCAATCGGGCTCGGCAAACTTGTAGAAAGTGCGATTATCCCGCAGCACGACAAACTCGACCTTGGCGGGCTGACTCTTAGCCAGCGCCTCCATCGCCTTGCGGTATTCATCGATGGTTGTCACCGGCGTCCCCTGAATCTGCTGAATCAGGTCGCCGGTCGAAATCCCCGCCAGACCAGCCCAACCTGCCTCTTCTGCCGAATCCACCAGCACGCCCTGCACGCTGTCATCCCAGCGTTCATCATCACGGTCAAAGAACGTCAATTCACGCACGTTCAATTCGAAATCCTTGTTCTCGGCCTTCCGCGCCT
>CAYTYD010000369.1:0-2846 GCA_964441555.1 uncultured Phycisphaeraceae bacterium
GGTTCAGCTCCATGAACTCAGGGGGTTGGCGGTGAATCGGTGACGACTTAGTCGCGTTCACGGGACCTGCGTTGTCAATCGGCTGACCGAGCAGGTTGAAGACGCGGCCCAGCACGCCCTCGCCCACCGGCACACGCACCGGCGAACCGGTATCGACGCATGCCATGCCGCGGGCCAGACCGTCGGTCGAGCCCAGCGCCACCGCGCGAACCTTGCCGCCGCCAAGGTGCTGCTGAACTTCACCCACCAGGTGAATGTTGCCGCTCTTATTGGTTCCCTTGATCTCCACTGCGTTGTAAATCTCCGGAATCTGATCTTCCGGGAACTGTGCGTCGAAGGTCGATCCGATCACCTGAGAAATCACACCCGTGGTGGCCATGTCCAAGGTCCCTTGTATTGCCCAAACCCAGTCAAAATCACCCCTCGCGGCAACTCCCGCCGCAGGGTCGCGAGTGTAGGCCCCGGAGTTTCAATCCTCACCTGTTTGCGTAGCACCCCACCCAACCCGACTGTCAATAGAAAGAGTCCTATAATAACATCATCAGATTGCAGATAATGAGCTACTCACGCTGATTCACCCCGCATGCCGCGACAGTTGCCCTGAGCTTTCACGCTTCATCCAGCGATCGCACACTGATAGCAGCAGCGGCTTGTCAATCGGCTTGGAGACATAGTCATCGCACCCCGCCGCCAGGCACTTCTCCCGATCTTCCGCCATCGCGTGCGCGGTCAGTGCCACGATCGACATTCTGGTCCCCATCCGCCTTAATCTGCGGCACAAGGTGTACCCATCCATCTCTGGCATTTGCATATCCGTCAGCAACAGATCAAAGTGCTCCCCGCGCGCCGCCGATTCGATCACCCGCTCAAGCGCCACACGACCGTTATCCGCCACTTCAACCACGGCTCCGGCCTTGCGCAGGTGAAAGGCAATCAGCCGCTGATTATCCAATCCGTCCTCAGCCAGCAGAATTCGCCCCGTCAATCGCTCCACGATTCCAGGCGCATTCACCTCCACCACCGGCGCGATGACGTCCAGCGAGTTCACCAGTTCACATTCAGGGGAAGAGACCAACGGCAGATCCAACCTGAAAATCGATCCTCTTCCAACAATCGATTCCACCAGCGACACATCACCATTCATGAGTCGTGCCAAACGGCGGCAGATCGTCAGCCCCAGACCCGTGCCGCCGTGCTTGCGCGTCACCGTGCTGTCGGCCTGCGAAAATGGTTGAAACAGGCGATGAATCTGCTCAGGACCCATCCCCGGCCCGGTATCCACCACATCCACCACCAGCCGCTTGCCCTGGTTGGTTTCCCGAGCCGCGATCACCAGCCGCACTTCACCCGCTTCCGTGAATTTCACGGCATTTCCGGCCAGATTCATGATGATCTGCCGCAGACGCGTCGGGTCTGTCTTCGCCACCGCCGGAATCGAGCTTGCCAGATCAATGTGCAGTTGCACCCCCTTGCCAATCGCTCTGGGACGCAGAATGCTGGCCACTTCACCAAGCAGATTCGGCAGCGCTGTCTCCACCTGGTCCACTTCGATCTTCCCCGCTTCGATCTTGGAAAGGTCCAGAATGTCATTGATGACGGTCAAGAGGTGCTGCCCGGCGTATCGAATCGTGTCGATGCTCTGAATTCGCGATGGAGGTGCTTTCTCGATCTCACCATCCTCTCGCAGAATATCCGCAAAGCCCAGAATCGCCGTCAACGGCGTGCGAATCTCGTGGCTCATGTTCGCCAAGAACTCGCTCTTGGCACGGTTGGCTGCCTCCGCCCTGGTCTGCGCTTCCCGCCCCTCGGTCACATCTGAACACGCGCCGACATACCCCAGCACCACGCCTTCTGCACTCTTCCGAGGCGTGCCCCGACCGAGCACCGTCCGATACGTCCCGTCCTTGCGTTGCAATCTGTATTCGACCTCAAAATGCCGCCGCGCCGCATACGCCGCGTTCATCACCTTCAGGTAAGGGCCCAGATCCATCGGATGCACACCCTGCATCCACCCATCCCCCTGCTCCTCTTCCAAAGTCCGACCGCGAAAGTCCAGCCATGTCTTGTTGAAATAGTCCCGCTTGCCATCCAGGCCACTCGTCCACACAAAGATCGGTGCCGAATCCGCCAGCGTGCGCAAAGTTACTTCACTCTCTGCAAGCTTGGCTTGGGCATGTCGCTGCGCCGACATATCCACCGCCACGCCGCGGACAATCGTCCGTTCACCATGCTTCTCCGGCGCTGACACATAATCACTGATATGCAGAATCCGTCCATCCGCCGCGCGAATGCGGTAATTCAATCGATGCGGCCTTCCCGCCTTGATTTCTCCCAGGCACTCATGTGTCACTGGCTCTCGATCCTCAGGATGAAGAATCGAATCCCAGAATCCCGCCTCCAGCCAGCGCGTCTTGGAATACCCATGCCGCTCATACGCAAACGAGACATAAACAAAGCGATCCTCCTCCACGCAGAATTCCCACGCCAAAAGGTCCGCTCCATCAATAATCGCGCGATACCTGGCCTCATTCGCCGTCGCTTCACGCCGCCTCGTTTCACTCTGCTCCATCTCACGCGCCTGATCGCCGCGCGCCATCATCCATAATCGCCACACCAACACCGGCGCGGTACACGCCACCACTAGCGCCATGTCAATCAGGACTTCAGCCCACACGCTCGCACTTGGAAACAGCCACCGAGTCAGCACACCCAAGCTCAGCTTTGCCGCCGCCAGCGCGAGCAACGCCCACACCGCAACCCGCAGCAGATGTCTTGCTTTGAATGATGTTCCGGCAGAGCCCATATGCCCTCGATGCCCTCCGTCGCGTATCCACCCGCGACAGAGA
>CAYTYD010000370.1:0-2835 GCA_964441555.1 uncultured Phycisphaeraceae bacterium
TTCGACCTCTTCGGAAACACCGATGAGGATGTTCTTGAACGCGCCGGGCTTCTGCTGCTGCTCCAGAATCTGCAAAGAACGCAGCAAGGGCAGACCTGCGTCCTGCAACGTTGAAAGCTGGCGGGTGAACGTGGTCATCACCTTCGGCTTGATGGAGCCGAAGGAAAAGCTGGCCGATTTCTTGGCCTTGGGCGCGCCGCCGGCAGATGGTGCCCCACCACCACCCTTGGACTCTTCTTTCTTGGCGGCCTTCTGCTCACGCACGGCGGTGGGAAAGAAACCCTGCGCCTTGATCTTGGCAATTGCTTCTTCGCTGGAATTCGCGTCGATCATGCCCTTCTGGGGCTTTCCGGCGGCGTTCAGGGCTTCGTATGCAAATGAACTCATTGTTCATGTCTCCATTCTGAATCAGCCAACCCAACCTCGTAGCACCTTGCAAACTTTCCAACCTTTGAAAGCCGCGGCACAGCTGGAGTGCAGCGGATCTTCGATCACTCTTCGGCGATGGTCTCGCGAATGACTTCATCAATCGTGGTGACGCCGTCATAAATCGACAGCAGACCAGACTCACGCAGCGTGCGCATGCCGATCTTGCGTGCGTGCTCACGCAGAATCGCGGTGCTGGCCTGACGCATGATCATCTCACGCATCTCATCATCCATAGTCATGATTTCAAAGAGAGCGGTGCGCCCCTTGAAGCCAGAGTTGTGGCACACATCGCAACCCTTGCCGCGGAAGATCTTGACGTTTTTGGGCAGCGTCTCAAGACGAAGGCCAAGTTCCATGACCTCCTCTTCCTTGGGCATGTATTCCTCTTTGCACTTGGTGCAGATGCGCCGCACCAGGCGCTGCGCAAGCACACCTTCAAGCGTGGCGGTGAGGAGGAATGCTTCCATGCCAAGATCGAGCAGACGCACGATCGAGCTGGGAGCGTCATTGGTGTGCAACGTCGAAAGAACCAAGTGGCCCGTAAGCGATGCCTGCACGGCAATCTGGGCCGTCTCCAGGTCGCGGATTTCACCGACCAGGATGATGTCCGGATCCTGACGCAGGAAGCTGCGCAAGAGCTTGCCGAACGTCGAACCCGCTTCTTCATTCACCTGGCACTGGCACAAGCCGTCAATGTCGTATTCCACAGGATCCTCAGCCGTGAGGATCTTGGTGTCGATCTGATTCAGTTCGTTGAGAGCCGCGTATAGCGTGGTCGTCTTACCGGAACCGGTAGGGCCCGTCACGATCACAATACCGTTCGGCTTGTTGATCACGCGGCGGACGACCACCAGGTCGTCCGTACGCAGGCCGACGCGATCCAGCGATAACTCAACGTTCGAACGATCGAGCACACGCATCACCACCGACTCGCCCCACATGGTGGGCAACACCGCAATACGCAGGTCGACAGGTGCGCCACCGACGGTCAATTCCACGCGACCGTCCTGAGGAAGACGACGCTCGGCGATGTCGAGATTTGCCATGACCTTGACGCGGCTGGTGATGGCCGGTCCCAGATGCTTGGGCGGCGGCACCATCTCATAGAGCACACCGTCGATGCGGTAACGCATCTTGAATTCGTTTTCAAAGGGCTCAAAGTGAATGTCGCTGGCGCGATCCTTGATCGCCTGCATCAGCACCAGATTGAGCAGCTTGATCACCTGATTGTCGTTGGCCGCGTCGTTCAGGGCGTCCAGGTCGATGGAGTCCGCGCTGCGACCTTCCAGGGCCTTGAGATTCTCGTTCGACGCCAATGAACTGACGACATCGGTCACGCTTTCCGACTTGGAGAAATGCTTCTTGATCTGGGCGTCGATCAATGCGGGGTCAGCAACCACACCTTCCACGTTGCCACCCAGGAGCAACCGCAGATCGTCAATCGCGCGGAAGTTATTGGGCGACTTCATCGCGATCTTCAGACGTTTGGACGTCTTGTTGTACTCGATCGGAATGACCTCGTAGGCCCGAACGTTCTCCGATGGGATCACATCGCGGATGTCTTCGGGAACGTCAAAGCCCCCGAGTTCGCGGTATTCCATCCCCGCCTGACCGGCGAGCGCCGCCGCAACATCGTTGGGTTTGCAGTAACCCAGCTCGACCAGCAATTGCCCCAGCGGGGCTTTGCGAGTCTGTTGAATCGCCAAGGCCTCGTGCACCTGTTCACGGGTAACTTTGCCCAACTTGGTCAGGACGCGGCCGAGCTTGCGGCCCTTCAGTTCAGCGGGATCTACCGTCGGCATACGCAGCCACCTCTCGCGTGCCCAAGTCCGGATCCACGATACCCGGCGATTTCCCAAACGCCTGTAATTCCATGGTCCTACTCCGGGCAGTTCTATAGAAGGATTCGATCAACCTGCACCGCCCAACCCCATCCCAATCCCCAAGCGGCTGCAAGCATCTTCAAATCCCGGCGGCCTCTGCCCGAAGCAGTCCCTCAGAAACTGGCTCTGAGAAAGACACGATCCCGCCACCCGAACAACGGGAGGCGTAATCCGATTCGGACAGCTTACCGGAACGGTTCGAATGATGCTTGCACTTTTTGCAAAGCGAATACGTAAAGACACGTTGCTTTTTGCGTTCCAGTATCACTTCTTAGGTTCATCCGGAACGTCTACGTCATTATCCCATTCCATCCGCCCAATCACTCGGCCCATCTTGTGGACCTTTTCTGACAGGGCAGCTGGATTTTTGCTCTTGTCAATCATTTCTTCGCCACTGATCATGTTGCGGCTATACAGCGACCAGAGGTGGTCGTCGAGCAACTGCATACCGAACTTCTTACCAGTCTGGATTGCTGAATCGATGCGGAACGTCTTATTCTCGCGAATGAGGTTGGCGATCGCG
>CAYTYD010000371.1:0-2825 GCA_964441555.1 uncultured Phycisphaeraceae bacterium
TCGCCGCGACTGCCCATCGGCATGCAGTTGATCGGTCGGGCGTTTGACGAGCTCACGCTGCTGCGGATTGCGGCGATGTTGAAGTAGCCCCGAAATCTGGCTCAATTCGGCTCAGCACCCATCTGCAAACGCTGCAACAAAGTCCAGATAGTCAAAGAAGTCAACCACGAAATCGGCGTTGAAATCACTGCCGCTGCGTGCCGCCGCGAAATCCGCGACGAAGTCCAGATAGTCAAAGAAGTCCGCGATCCCATCAATGTTGTAATCCGCATTGCACGCAACCACCGCGTCGATGGTCGTTGCGTTGAAACGCGGGCGGATTCCCCAGCGGGGGTTAGGCAAAGACATGTTCTGCGCAATCGTGATGTTGCGGCTGTTTGCCGTCGCATTGGCGATGTCGATGATGTGCCAGGTCATGCCCAGTGTGGGGTTCACGCCCTGCAATTGCGGCAGCACGCGCAGCTGCACCTGACTTTGATTGGTGACAAAGGTCAGGCGATCGGAGGCGCCGCCGGCGCGAAGATCGCATTCAAAATCCGCCCTGCATGGTCCACTGATTCCCAAGCGGAATTGCCCAGTTGCCGAGGGAAGCTCATCGGGCGCAATTGTTGTCCATGGCACTCCAAGGCAATCAATTGGGATGGTGTAGGTGTTCACGGATCCGTTGCCTGTGAATCGCCTTGCGAAAATAGCCTGTGAGGCGTTGACAAATGATGGTCCGTTGACTCGAATATCAGAGGAGGACAACAACACGCTGGCATTGAGACGTGATCCACTGCCATCATCCAGCGATTGCAGTTCCAGCGCGCCTTCGAGTTGGAGGTATGTTGAAATTCCAAAGGTCACAGTTGATTCGGGTTCCAGCGTCAGACGGGATGACGGACCGCGAAACAACACATCTACGCCACGAACGCTTGTGGGATTGAAAAGAAACTCGGCTCCGAATGCAACGGTCATCCTGCCGTGGATATTCCAAGTCTCCACAGAATTGAGCAAGGCCGATCTATTCATAGATCCGCCATAGATGTACATTTCCGCATTCGGATTGGTCATCTGAAGGCCGAGTAACTCGCTGACCTCCCAGAACTCAATCAACGTGGATTGCGTTCCGCCGATCGATGCGTAGGAAGTGCGTCCCGGAACTCCCGTCGGATTCCAACTTGCCGGATCACTCCAGTCTCCGTCAATCCCTCGCCAGTTGTATGTGGTCTGGCTCAGTGCCAGTGGCGAAATCGCCACCGCGCCCAAGCAGGCGCAGAGTGTCAGACGACGAGATTCCAGAATCCCCATGAGCAACCCCTTCCCGTATGAATGACCAATCAATCGGCGAGAATTCGCCGTATGGAGTGATTCGCACCCATCGTTCCGTGGTTCCGTACAGATCTGATATTGACTCTGAATCCCGTACGCATCCCACCAACGTCGCTAAAAGCTGCCTTCCGGCCCCCGATACCCTCGAAAACGCTCCTCCTCCGGCTCCGGTTCCAGAATCGCGACGCGGCATTCCTGTGTCAATCGCTGATGCAGCTTTTCATGCTCCGGCAGTGCATCAATAAACTCAAGCAAGTCATCCACGCGCCATTGCGCCGGGTCCTTTGGATTCAATGACTTGATCGCTGCATCACCCAGCGCCTCAATACTCGCCATGAACCACTCAGCAGTGGGGGGCGAGTCGTCATCGGCGACAGGTGCTGGCACCTGAATGCGGATCGAACGTTCTGGCACAGTCAGCACCAGTGGCCACATCCCCGCCGCTGTTCGGGGCTCACGCGCCAGAACCGCAATCGGCACTTTCTTGCGTTGCGCCACGTCTCGCACAATCCGCGCCTCAACCCCGATGATCGGCGGTCGCACCAGATACACGCCCGCCGGGTGTGGCTTCTTCAGATCCACCAGTTTGCTCAGCACTTGGCGATGGTCTGTGTCAAACGCCTCATGCCTGCGCTGCCGCCGCGCTTCCTGTAAGGGCAGGATGATGCGTCCCAATCTCTCAAAATCACGTGCCCGCCGCGCCTTGCTTGTCGCTTTCTGACACAATTCCTCGACCTTGAAGTACTCAGTCGCGAGCAATGCCGCGCTGGCCTTTTCCATCAGGTCGTCAATCGAAGTTGGCTGAACAGGTGCTGGCACGGCTCTCTTGGTTCCTCACACACGCAGCCCATTCACTTCGGTGCTTTCCATGCTGGCAGCGTTTCAATTTTGCTCGCCATCGCCTTCAACGCTCCCGACCACGAATCGACGTGCTGAGTCAGGTCAAAGGCCAGTGAATCCGCCACCGCGGCATGATCCTGCGCAGCCAGCGATGTTCTCACCGCGGACAACTCCTTGGATAGCGCTGACCCCAGTTTATCAAACGATGTGCCACCGCCCGTCGCAGGATCTGTCAAACTCATGTTCAGAAGGTGTGTTCCACTGGAGACTACTGACTGCACAATCTGCCAATTGGTGAGTACGCCCTGCAGATGTTCAAATGCTTGCCCCGTCTCACCCGTCTGAAACGACTCCGCCGCCGCAGCTTGCCCGGCCCGGATATCTTCCAGCAGGTCAACGGCGCCCAGCACCGTGTTTCTCACCAGTTGCCGCGGCTCGGCAGTCTGAAAGTGAATCTCTGCGTACGCCCGCCCTGCAGCCGCATCCGGCGATTCCAGAATCGCATCGGGAATCGACTCCCCATCCGCCTTCACTTCAATCAGAATCCGCCCCCGTGATTCCGCGATGGTCCGCGAAGCATGCATCGCCGCGGCCAGATCTGCGTGCGATCCGGGAACACGCTCGCCATCCATAAAGACGTTCATGAGAGTGCTCCTGTGGCGCCTGTCGCCGCT
>CAYTYD010000372.1:0-2816 GCA_964441555.1 uncultured Phycisphaeraceae bacterium
CACGTGCCGCGTCATGGATTCCATGCTGAGCTTCTTGTATCCCTCGGGGTCGGAGTCGCGTGCGGCGGCGCCTTGCGCCATGTCGTATTCCACGGGCAGGTATCCGTGCAGCACATCGTGCGCGCTGGTCTGATCGGTCAGCGCATCGGGAATCTCCTCGCGCTCGATGAGGCGCTCCAGCAGCGTCACGGCGTTGCAACAGACGCCGATCGACAGCGGCTTGGAATCCATCCGATAGTTGAAGGCACGGTCGATCGCCTCATCCAGGTTGGGCGCGATTTCATCGAGGTAGCGATCCTTCACGCGACGTTGCAGACGTGTCATATCGACATCTGCGATCAGGCATGTGCCGCCATTCATAGTGACGGAAAGGGGTTGAGCGCCACCCATGCCACCACAGCCGGCGGTGACGACGAGGCGTCCGGCGAGTGTGCCTCCGAAGTGCTGTCTCGCCAACTCGGCGAAGGTCTCATATGTTCCTTGCAGGATCCCTTGGGTGCCGATGTAGATCCATGAGCCAGCGGTCATCTGGCCATACATGATGAGCCCCTTGGCCGCGAGCTCATCGAATTTTTCCTGCGTGGCCCATGCCGGCACCAAGTTGGAGTTGGCGATCATCACACGCGGCGAGTCGGTTGTCGTGCGGATGATGCCGACAGGTTTGCCGGATTGAACCAAGAGCGTCTCATCCGGCGCGAGCTTTTGCAATGAGGCGACGATCGCATCAAAGGCAGGCCAGGAGCGAGCAGCGCGGCCTTTGCCTCCATACACGACCAGGGCATCGGGGTGTTCGGCCACCTCCGGGTCGAGGTTGTTCATGAGCATGCGCATCGCGGCTTCGGCCTGCCACGTTGAGCATGTGCGGATGTTGCCGCGGGGAGCGCGAACCGGACGAGCGCCGGGAAGCGCGGAAACCGGAGCAGTGGTGGGCGCCGACGAGGTCGAGGTGGGCATGATGGAAGGATATCGGCACACCCCAAGCCCGGAGATGAAGGTGGCTCCATTTGCACACACGACTGGTAATGGGTGAGGGGAACCCAACGAAGGTCTCGTCGGGACGAGTGTTTCCCATCAATCTGAACCGGGAGGACGGCGTATTCATGGCCGTGCTTGAGCGTGCTTGGGTATGCCTGAGTACGCCTTGGGCATGGATCGCGAGGAAGGCGGAAAGCGCGGATTGTGGGGGAGGCGGGTATTAGGTTGATGAATCAGATGGCTTTGAGTCAAGCGTTTCTTGTGCAGGAGTGCCGCGATCAGGTGTTTGGGGTGAGCCCTGGTTGGCTTTCAGGGTGAGGGCGAGGTGTGAGAGTTCGTAGTTGAGCAGCGCGAGCTCGGTAAAGAAAGCTGCCGGGTTGATGGACTCGGCATCTGATGATCGCGTGGGAGAAGTGGTGTCGTGGTCGCCAGTCACGGAATTTGCAGTGCGGGTGTTGGTCAGAGTGGGGGAGAGGGAAGTAGTTGGAGCACCAGGGTTGGTGTGATGGCGGGCTGTGCGGCGGGGTTCTGAGGGTGAGCGCTGCTGCGGATTGGTTTGATCCTGGAGAGATTTTGTGGTTTTGGCGATGGCGGCGGTGAGGAGGCGGGCCTCACGGCCGATGCGGTGGTTGCGCGTGATGGCTTTGTCGGCGGCGGGATCTGAGGCGTCGGTTTGGTTGGAGGGGAGAGGGCTGCGATCAAGAAGATCGAGAGTGGAGGTGAGAAGGCGTTTGAGGGCGGCGGCCTGGGCGGGGGCATCGAGGGAGGCGGCGTATGCCGCGGCGCGGGTGAAAATGCGGATGCAGGTTTCGGTGGCGGTGTGGATGTGGGGTTGATCGAGCCAGGCGATGAGGGATAGGAGGGAGTGCTGGGCGGGGTGAGGAGAGGTGGCATCTACGAGGGCGGGGAGATCGAAACGACGGGAGATGGCTGTTTCGATGAGGGTGCGGTCAATGGGTTCGAGATTGAGTGTGTGTGCGGTATTCATACGGAACAGAATAGGTGTTTGTGTGGTTTGATGCAAGGGGTTGAATGGAGTTTGTTTGGTAAATGCTGTAAGTGCTTGAATTGAATGGGTTTAGATTGAGATTTGGAAGGGGTGGAGAGGTAGAAGAGTTGAATGTTGTACGTTTCAGCGAGTGACGCCGAGACAAAGGTGAGCCGCTTATCGAGCTTGCTTGAGGATTGAAGGATGCGAGTTGTGATGGCAGTGAAGTTTGGGATGGTGGTTGGAACCTTGGTGCTGCTCGGCGGGTGTGCGCGCGAGAAGCCGGGTGTGCTCTTGGAGAGTCCGGTGTCGGTGACGACAACATCGGATGTGAAGATGTTTCCGGAGCAATGGCGGCGCGAGCCATTTTCGCCATCGGGGAAGGCGATCGCGGAATCGCAAGTGGTGCGGGCGCGGAGTGTGATGCGGCGGGCGCTGGCGAAATATCCGGAGCGTGTGATCACGGAGAATCTCAAAGCGGTGTATGTGTTGAGCGAACTGCGGTACAGCGGCATCGCGGCGGGAGGAACGAATTCGCGGACGGACGTTTTTGTGAACGCAGGGATGGAGAAGCGGCCGCACACGGATGCGCAGGTGGAGCGGATTTTTCACGCGGAGTTTTCGAGCATTCTGCTGAGGAATTATGCGAAGATGTTTGATGCCGCGGAATGGGCGAAATGCAATCCGGAGGGGTTCACCTATTTGGGGAGTGGGGTGGAGGCGATCAAACAGAAGAAGGCGCGGGTGGTGAGTGGGGAGACGTTGTTTGAGGATGGATTCTTGAGTGAGTATGGGAAGTCGGATATGGAAAATGACTTCAACGGGTATGCGGCGGAACTGTGGTGCGGGAGCG
>CAYTYD010000373.1:0-2805 GCA_964441555.1 uncultured Phycisphaeraceae bacterium
GACTTCCGCGGCAAGACGATTATTCGTGCGCAGAACGGCGAGAATGGCGGCGGCAAGCAGTGCACGGGTTCGGATGCGTCGGATGAGATCATCAAGGTGCCACCGGGTACGCAGGTGTACGACGAGGTGACGGGGGAACTGATCTTTGATCTTGGCCCGCGTGATCGCGTGATCGTGTGCAAGGGCGGGCGCGGCGGGTTTGGCAACGAACACTTCAAGACATCGATCAATCGCGCTCCGCACGAGGCGGAGCCGGGACATGCCGGTGAAGAACGGCAGGTGCGGCTGGAACTGAAGTTGATCGCGGATGTTGGGCTGGTGGGTAAGCCGAATGCGGGCAAAAGCACGTTGCTGGCGGCGATGACGCGGGCGACACCGAAGATCGGCAACTATCCATTCACGACTCTGACACCCCAGTTGGGGATCGCGGCGATTGATCCCTCGCGGCGCTTTGTGATCGCGGACATTCCGGGTTTGATCGAAGGCGCGAGCGACGGTGCGGGATTAGGGCATGAGTTCCTGCGGCACATTGAGCGGACGCGCGTGATCGTGCACCTGCTGGATGTCGCGCCGCCGGATGGGAGCGACCCGGCCAAGAGCTATCGCGTGATCCGTGAAGAGCTTGAGGCGTATTCGAAGGAATTGGCGGCGAAGCCGGAGCTGGTGGTCTTCAACAAGCTGGATCAAATTCCGGATGAGAAGGAACGCAAGAAGATCGTCAAGAAACTGTGCGACAAACTGGAACTGGATGTGCGGAAAGATGTGCTGCTGATCAGCGGCGCGACGCGCGAGGGATTGGAAGAACTGAAGGTGAAGGTGTGGCAGCTTCTGAATCCCAAGGGTGAACACATCGAGGGTTGGAAGCCAGCGCCGGTTGAAGAGTGATTCACTCAGACGCGTTGCAGGAGCGCCAGCCATTCGGGGTTTCCGGTGGCTTTTTCCTTGCCGCCGAGGATGGGGGATTTGGTGATGCTGCGGACGGTGATCCCCCACTGCTGGGCGGATTCTTCGATTCTGGCTATGACGCGATTGGTGATATCAAGGGCGATGGATTCTTCGAGGACGCCCTTGCGGGGAATGTCGATGCCGAATTCCTTGGCTTCGTAGTGTGGCTTGATGAGCGTGATGATGCGTCCGGAGGGGCGGAGCCACTTGAGCGCGGCGGGGATGACGAGGCGCTGCACAGTCCACCCGAGATCGACAACGACGAGGTCTACGCCATCCGGTGGAGGCACTGCGTGGAGGGCGTTGGTGCGCTCAGTGACAACGACTCGGGGATCGTTACGCAGTTTCCATGCGAGTTCGCCGTAGGCGGTGTCGACGCTGTGGACCTTTGCAGCACCGGCCTGCAATAGGCAATCGGTGAAGCCGCCCGTGGAGCAGCCCAGATCGGCACACACCAATCCGGTTGCATTGATGGCGAACTCTGTGAGGGCGTGCTGCAATTTGAGCCCGCCACGAGAAACGAATTGGGACGGGTTTGGGTTCACAGATACGTGAGGACTTCCAGTCCGTGGACTTTACGAAAGTGGCGAGGATTGGCGGTCAGTATGGGCTGACGGTGAACGATACAGGTGGCGGCGATGAGGGTATCGAAGTCGCCAATCGTGTCGCCTTTTTTGGCGAGCTGCGCACTGATTCGTCCAAACTCTTCAGCGACTGCCTCGGTCAATTCTAAAATGCTCATGACGGATAGAACTCGATGAACCCTGTCTAACTCAGCTTCCGGCCGTGATGTCTTGAATGCTCCGGCGAACAACTCTGCCTGGGAAAGTCGCGAAACGTACAACTCTTCTCCACTGTGGACGAAGTCTCGGATTCGCACCGATGCAGCTCGGAATCGCGGATTTCGAGTTCCACGTATCAAGTCCACGATCACCGAGGTATCCACACATGGCATGTGATTACCTCCGCTTCCGCGAACGTTTCAGTCGACCGTTGACCTGCTCCTCAAGAGCCCGAATGAACGCCGGGCTCGCGGGGTTCTTTCGGAGGTTGCGTAGCCAGGCATCGACATTAAAGCTCGGCTTGACGACGCGTTTCACGGTGTCGCTGAGGGACTCGCCGGGGGCGCGGGCGGATTCGAGCCGGGCAATGGCCTCTTTATCGAGTTGAACGTGGCGGTCAGCCATGCAGCAAGTGTATCGGCATGGCGAATCTGCGGGATTCAGCGGCAGTATCAGGAAAACGCGGTGGGAATGCCCACGATGGAAATGCCCAATCGGTCTGAGGCCTCCAACACCCTGCGTTTCTCGATCATGATGCAATCACCGGCGGCGAGAGCGAGGCACCCGGCGCCCGCAGCGTGCAGATTCTCAATGGTGCGAACGCCGATCGTGGGGACATCGCTGCGGCGGTCGTGACCGGGGCGTGCACCTTTGCACAGGGTCCAGCCCTTGACCTTGCAGAGCTGGCCAGCGCGTTGAATCATGCGATCAGTGCCTTCGACGGCTTCGACGGCGATGATGTCGCGCTCGCGCACAGCAACGGCCTGCCCGATATCCAACCGCATGACCTGCATCAGCATGGGCCAGGCGAACTCGTAATCCGCGATCTGGGCTGGTGAGGGTTGGCGAGTGGTCATCACACCGGGAGTGGAGAGCTCATCATCGATCGGTGCGGTGGAATCGATCAGCGCCACGCCGCTGCGATCGAGTTCTTCGGCGATGGCGCTGAGGAGCGCGTGTGAGCGACGGTCGTGCCGCAGGTGGCGGTACCAGCCCGCGATGGCGGCGGCGTCTGGCAAGTTTTTGACCAACCGCAAGGGGTCGTACATCAACTTGGCTTTGTCTATCTTGCCCACCA
>CAYTYD010000374.1:0-2796 GCA_964441555.1 uncultured Phycisphaeraceae bacterium
GTTTATCAGCAGCCGGTCGAGAATGCCGCGACGAAATCCAGGTAATCGAAGAAATCGACCACTGTGTCGGCGTTGAAATCAGCGTTGGCCCCGCTACTTGAGAACTCTGCAACAAAATCAAGGTAGTCGAAGAAGTCGACGACGGTGTCGCCGTTGAAATCCGCAGCGCATGAACCAGCCGGATCTGCCGTGATGAAGACGCGAGCGACCGTACCCTGCAGGAACGGACCTCCTGGCCCTGCGGGGTGGCCATTCTGGCGATAGGTGACATTCAATTGCGCGCCCGGAATCGCAGAGGAAGGATCCTGGCCCTTCAATCCGCCGGTGATTGTGGTCGCGCCAAAGCGGCCGCCGCCGAAGAGCACGACATACCAGCCATTTTCCAGTTGTGCGCTGATTGAGCCACGAGCTTCCTGCGATCCGCCAGATGTCGGCAAGTTGACCAACGTCGTGGCAACGACATCCGAGCCCGTCAGATCAAACGAGTCAGGGTTGTCGTTTGGGCCATCCAACCGCACTAGTGCTGCGAAGATCGCGCCGCTGCCCTGCTGGAAGTGGCCGCCCACTTCGCGTGCCGCGAGAGGTCCTCCGGTGATTTCAAATCGCCAGCCCGTGTAGAAAAAATCGGTGCACGCGATGCCCGAGCCACTGGTGGCTCCGGTGCCTTGCAATGACGCACGAGCGAACTCGACGGTCTGACCGAGCGAAGCGCTGGCAACTCCAGCAACCACAACCAAAGGCAAAAGACGAAGCGACATACGAAATCCTCCCTTAGAAAGAAATCAGCACCCGGAGGCAAACTGAGCGACAAAATCAAGGTAATCAAAGAAATCGGTCACGGTGTCGCCGTTGTAGTCGGCAGTCGGACCGCCATTGGCAAACGCGGCGACAAAGTCAAGGTAATCAAAGAAATCGACGACATTGTCACCATTGAAATCGCTGGGGCAAAGAATCGCGCCACTGGCGACGATGGTTCCTTGAACGCGAATGGTGCCCAGCGAAGGGTTGTCGGGATCAATTGGTGAAGTGGTGTCGAAGCTGCTAGACAGCGTGGCCACACCAGCGTTGACACTCAAGGTTCCAGACTGCGTCTGATTGGTCACTCCCTGGTCAGCCAGGTTGAAGTTGTCGACGCATAGCAATCCAGCAGATTGCATCTGCGTGCAGACCAAGCCGGTGGCGTTATACGCTAGCGTTCCTTGCGTGATGGTGGGAACATCCGTCAGCGCCACGGCGTTGCCGGTAATCGGCACAGGCCCGAAGAGCAACGGCGGATTGGCGTACAAGATCACCAAGTTGTTGGCATTGGAGTTGAATCGCCCCAGAATGCCATAGCTGATGTTTAGCGTCAGGTTCTCTGTCAGTGCCGCGCGAAAGTCCGTCAGTCCCATGGTGGTGGGCACCGATTGGCTGTTGAAGACGGCGTCGTAGTACCCGGTCACCGGAGACGAATCCGTCGCGCTTGATCCGATCAAAGTCAGCGTGACTGTGACAGAGGATTGCGATTGATTGACGGTGAGACGCGAAGGAGCGGCGATAGCCAGTCCTGCGGTAAGGGCGAGGGCAGTGCAAGCCGCGAATGGTGAACAATTCATGGAACGACTCCTGAGCGAGACAACATGATACCAAACGCACGCCAGATTCCAGTGTGAAACCTCGCACGTCATCCCAATAGTTGGGAAAACTTCACAGTCGTTATCGGGCCACTCAATGCCGGATCAAGGCCGCATCCTTCCAGAGCCCGCATTCATTCGTTACTTCATCAATTCTGCAGTGCCAATCTGGGCCTCGGCATACTTCTGATGAACCTCGGCAAAGTGCCTGCGGTAGATTGCATCGATCTTTTCTGCTGACGGGAACTTGGCGACGAAACCAGGATGCACGCGTTCCAGCGTGGCTTCCGCCGCCTTCATCAAGTGGACCACCAACGTGCGGGGGTCTTCGAGGCCCACCGCGATGCGAATGGTCGTGGGGGTGATCCCGGCATCGCGCAAGGCATCAGCCGACATCTCACTGTGGCTGGTGATGGCCGGACAGAGCACCACGGTGTTGGGTTGACCGAGTGAGACCTGGTGGCCGAAGGCAGGTTCAAGGCAATCAAAGAAGCGGCTGAAGACTTCGCGGCCGAACCCTGAGCCCTTGCCCTGCTTGCCTTCAAAGTCGATGGTGAAGAGCCCCGCAGGCATGCCCAGATACAGCACCTTCTGTGCAATGGCGTGATTCTCGCTCTCGGGAAGTGCGCCGCACTTGACGTTGATATCGGGGTGGCTGGCCAGAACCTCAGCAAGCGTGCGGGTGTTCACGGCCTTGCGCAACATGCGAAGTTCGAGAGTGTGCATGCCGGTGAGCACTTCGTAGGCCTTGTCGGCATCGAGGAATGCACCCTTGACGTAGTAGACGTTCCAGAAGAGGGATTCATCCCATTGATAGGTGCGCATCTTCCCATCCGGTCCGGGGCAGCTTGCGGATTCATGCTTGGGGATGAACATGCGAGCGTTCCGCCCGATCACCACGCCCGCCGTCGTGCCGCCGTGACCGGCGATGTCCTTGGTGTATGAGTGCAGCACGAAGTCCGGCCGCTCCAGCGGGTCCTTGCGTTGCAGTGGGCGATGGAGGAAGGGTGTTCCCACTGTCGAGTCGCAGATCACAGTCAGGCCTCGTGCGTGCGCCTCCTTGCAGATCGCTGGCACATCCAGCGTGTATCCATGCGGGTTGCACGGGCTCTCGATGTAGACATACACGTGCCGTCCCGCCGCGATGCGGTCTTTGTGTTGCGCGATAATCGCGTCATACGCC
>CAYTYD010000375.1:0-2794 GCA_964441555.1 uncultured Phycisphaeraceae bacterium
GACGCAGCGCGGTGATCACGTTGCCCAACGCGGGATCGGAGGAGATGCTGAACGATTCACCGACCGATGTGCCCCAACTTCCGGTGTAATCGGGATTGGTGTTCACCTTGGTGGAGGTGCAACCCGCCAACACAGCCCCGACAAGCGCGACGTAGAGCACGTGAGTGAAGAGTTTGGAAAGAGCATGCATGGTTTAGTCCCTCTCTCCGTGGTACTTTTTGACTTTGAGATACTCAAGTTTGTGGTCGGCGTTGAAGTAGAAAGTCACTTCCCCATGATCCTGCAGCCAGAAATCAGGCGTCTTTCGCGGAGTCAGATCGGCTTTCAGGGTGCGAATCACCACTCCGGTTGGGCGCTTGTCTTCGGTGTAGCGCTCATTGTTCATGCCGAACGAGCTCAGCGAGCCCTTGATTTCTGAAAGCTCAGTGCCGGCCGGATACCGCTCGCGCAAAGTGTCGGCGATATCGGCCTGACGATCACGAGCATCAAGTGATTTGCAGCCAGAGAGCGCGAACAACCCAAACGCACACATTGCGCCGAACATCGCAGCATTGCGGAACCGACTTTTCACAATCGAAACACTCATCGGACGTGATCATCCTTTGTGATTGAAACGCCCATAGATGCAATCTGTGGAGTGGTGATCCAATCCCACAGCGGGCGAGTTACAGATGTTGCACCCGCATCAAACACCACTCCCGCGCGAGCACTCAACCCATCGCTGTCGCGGCCATCCGCGCGGCACGAAAGTGAGCGGATCCCCCACTGCTCGACAGATGACACTTCGCCAGGATCACTGACCCCGTTGCCATTTCCATCTCGCCACAACGCCAAGCCAGTAAGTTCATCCCGCTCGATCAGTCCGTTTCCATCGTTATCGAGTGAGGCCAATGCCTTGAAACCATCCTCGAAGAACACCCACCATGTGGCCGAGCCGAAAAACTGCCTGCCGCTGGTGATGCGACCGGATCGATCGGGATCCCACACCAGAAACGCGGCGTTCGACGTGATCCACTCCACCGTCTGGGCGCGGCCCGTTCCATCAAAATCGAACTGGATGCTGGCAGCACGATCAACAATTTGATCGAGGCACTGCGCATCATCCAACGGCACGACCAGCGGCGTGATGGCATTGCACGGCGGCAATTCCTCCATTGCTTTGATGATTGATTTGGCGACGGCTTTGCGGATTGGAAACGACTCGGAAAGGCCCCTGATCTCGCTCACGCGCAGATAGTCCTTCGCGGCCTGGTAGGAGATGTATGGACTCAATCCCGTCAGCGATTGTTCAATCGCGGTTGAGTCCTCGGGCAGGGCATAGCACGCTGAAGTGAAATACAGGTCACAGATCTCGAGCGACCACGCGGCGGCCCAAATCTGGTCGATTTCCTTTGAGTTCTGCTTGAAACGAGCCCGTGCCAACACCCACTCGGCGGCGCGAAGAGAATCGGTTGATCGTGACCATCGCGATCCGTCATCTGAAAGAAAAAAACGTTTCAAAGAGCCGAGCGACTCAGGTTGAGACAGGTCCTTGCCATCTCCAAACATGCCGGAGTACTGACTGTCGATCACCTGCGTATCCAGCATCGGAAACGCGCGCGCCTTCACGCACACGCTTTGGCCATTCTCAATGAGGCATGCCAGCCCGTAACGCATATCCGCGTCTGCAGGCCGAAGCTTGATCGCGCTGTTGAAGGCACGAATGCCAGCATCAAGGTGCTTCACTGCAGCGCCAAGGTCCTTATCCTTGTCTACATCCACTCGATTCTGCGCTATTCCAAGGGAAACGTCGGGCCGCTGTTGCTGACCATGAAATTCAATCGATCCGGATGTCTTTGCAAATGCGTATGAACGAGCTCTGGCCAATGAATACCACGCCTTGACATCGTTGGGATTGTCTTTGACCCACGCCTCCAAATTGGCGATCACGCGATCGACCGGCATGCTCTGCGGCATGCCCCAATGCGCGTTGGCAAAAGGCGTGATCACGCTGAACACACCCGCCGTCCACAACATTGTCCTGAAAATGCGATCGCTCACGGTTTCTCCCTTACGACTTCACCGGCTCAGTCGGCGTTGCTTCGATCATCTTGGCGACAAGATCATCCGGGTTGACGCGATCCGCCTCGGCCTCAAAGTTCAGGATCAGGCGATGCCGCAGCGCCATCGGAGCAATCGCACGAACATCGGCAAAGGAAACGTGGTAGCGACCCTCGATCAGCGCCTTCACCTTGCCACCAAGCAAGAGCGACTGGGCACCACGAGGTGATGAACCGCAGCGGACGTACTTATTCGTCACACCCTTCTCACCTCCTGCGGCATACGGACCACCCGGGTGGGTCGCCATGGCCAACCGCGCGACATACTCCTTGACATGCGGAGCCACGATCACGCCACGCACAAGGTTCTGCATCTCCAGAATGCTGCGCCCATCGAGAATCGGAAGTGCTTCTGGTGCGGCCTGACCGGTGGTGCGATCCAGCACAGTGAGAAGGTCATCGAGCTGCGAGTATCCCACCGTGATCTTGAAGATGAATCGATCGAGCTGGGCTTCAGGGAGTGGGTATGTGCCTTCCTGCTCAATAGGGTTCTGTGTCGCCAGCACGATGAAAGGCTTATCGAGTTTGTACGACACACCTGCGACGGTCACACTCCGCTCCTGCATCGCCTCGAGGAGTGCCGACTGCGTTTTGGGCGTAGCTCGGTTGATTTCGTCGGCCAGCACCACCTGGGCAAAGAGCGGGCCGCGCTGGAACTCAAACTTGCGGCGGCCAGTCTGCGGATCTTCCATCAC
>CAYTYD010000376.1:0-2793 GCA_964441555.1 uncultured Phycisphaeraceae bacterium
GTCAAGCCCTCGCCGCGATTCATACACTTCTGGCATGATTGCCTTTCAGAAAAGCCCTACCGTCGACGCCGTCATGGCCGCCGAACGCGCGGCAAGCTTCACCAAACGCTCCATCAAAAACGCCGCCAAGCTCGAGGGGTACAAGCTCGCCCTCTCCATGCTCGATCTGACCACCCTCGAAGGCAAAGACTCCGCGGAAAAAGCCCGCTCTCTGGCCCGCAAAGCCCTCTGCCCTGATCCCACCAATCCCGCCCTCCCCACCGTCGCCGCCGTCTGTGTCTATCCCGCCATGGTCAGTGCGGTCAAAGCCGAACTCTCCCGCGCCGCATCAAATCACAAGATCAAGATCGCCTCCGTCGCCACCGGTTTCCCTTCCGGCCAATTCCCCCTCGATGTCAAACTCGCTGATGTCCGCGATGCCATCAATGCCGGGGCCGACGAGATCGACATGGTCATCAATCGCGGCAACTTCCTCTCCGGTGACCACGCCTCCGTCGCTGACGAGATCCGGGCTGTGAAGGAAGTCTGCGTCACTGCCTCTCATCCTGTCGCCCTCAAAGTCATTCTCGAAACCGGCGAACTTGAAACCCTCGACAACGTCCGCATCGCCAGCGATCTCTCCATCCGCGCCATGGCCGACATCGACGACCAAGACCTTGCATCCACACGCAAGCGCCACGCTGCGGGCTACTTCGACTTCATCAAGACCAGCACCGGCAAAGTCACCCCCGCCGCCACCATGCCCGTCACCCTCGTCATGCTCGAAGCCATCCGCGATTGGTATCTCGATACCGGTCGTTTCGTCGGCATGAAGCCCGCAGGCGGCATCCGCACCGCCAAGCAATCCCTCCACTATCTCGTCATGGTGAACGAAACGCTTGGGCATCTGACTGCCACTCGGGGAGGAGACGGCATGTGCCCCTGGCTCACCCCCGAACTCTTCCGCTTCGGCGCTTCCACGCTCACCAACGACATTCTCCGTCAGATCCGCTGGCTGGAGACCGGCAAGTACCAATCCGCTCACGATTTCAGCGAGGCCTGATTCACTTCTCTGGACCACACCATGACCGACACTCAACTTGCACACACAAATGGAACCTCGACTCTCGATCGCAGCACATCGAGCGAAAGCCCCGTCGCGCCACCCGGCGTGCGTTGGAATTACGCCGCCGCGCCCGAAACGGTCAAAGTGACGATCGCACCCCACTACGGCCACTACATCAACGGTGCCTGGACCAAGCCCAATTCCACCTTCACCACCGAAAATCCCGCCAACCAGAAAACCCTCGCCGAAATTTCCAACGCCACCGCCGCGCAAGTCGACACCGCCGTCAAATCCGCCCGCGCTGCCCTCGGCCCGTGGTCCAAACTCCCCGCCAAAGAACGCGCCAAATATCTCTTCCGCATCGCACGCCGCATCCAGGAACGCTCCCGCGAGCTCGCCATCCTCGAAACCATGGATTCGGGCAAGCCCATCAAAGAGTCCCGCGATGTGGACATCCCCCTCGTCGCGCAGCACTTCTTCTACCACGCTGGCTGGGCCGACAAACTCCCCTACGCCTTCCCCGGCGCGACTCCCTCCCCCATCGGAGTCTGTGGCCAGATCATCCCTTGGAATTTCCCCCTCCTGATGGCCGCGTGGAAACTCGCCCCGGCCCTGGCCTGCGGCAACACCTGCGTGCTCAAGCCGGCAGAGACCACTCCGCTCACCGCCCTGCGCCTCGCTGAGATCTGCCACGAAGTCGGCCTGCCCAAGGGTGTCGTGAACATCATCACCGGTGATGGCCGCACCGGCGCCGCCATGGCCGCCCACCCCGGCTTTGACAAACTCGCCTTCACCGGCTCCACCGAGGTCGGTAAGAAAATCGCTCTCGCCGCCGCATCCCGCGGCACCAAACTCACCCTCGAACTCGGAGGCAAATCCCCCCACATCATCTTTGATGATGCCAGCATCGATCAAGCCGTCGAAGGCATCATCCAAGGCATCTACTTCAATCAAGGCGAAGTCTGCTGCGCTGGCTCGCGCCTCTTCGTGCAAGAGAACATCCTCGATCAAGTCGTCGCCAAGCTCAATATCCGACTCGCTTCCCTCCGCGTCGGCGATCCCCTCGACAAGAACACCGATGTCGGCGCGGTGAACAGCAAGGCCCAGCTCGATCAGATCAATCGCTACATCGCACTCGGTCAGTCCGAAGGCGCTCAGATCCACGATGTCAATGCCTCTGCGCTCCCTTCCAGCGGCTACTGGTGCCGCCCCTGCTTCTTCACCGGCGTGCAACCCAGCCACACCATCGCCCGCGAGGAAATCTTCGGCCCCGTCCTCAGCATCCTTTCCTTCCGCACTCCTGAGGAAGCCATCAGCCGTGCCAACAACACTCCGTACGGCCTCGCGGCGGGAATCTGGACGGACAAGGGCTCGAAGATCTTTGAGATTGCCAAGAAGCTCAAAGCCGGCGTCGTCTGGTGCAACACCTACAACAAGTTCGATCCGGCCAGCCCCTTCGGCGGCTTCAAGGAAAGCGGCTTCGGTCGCGAAGGCGGCGTCCAGGGCCTCCGCGCGTACGTCAATCTTCACTGATTCCCCACGAGAAACACAATGCCCACCAACACCACCACCGACCGCCTCGACATCCTTAAAACCTACAAACTCTTCATCGATGGCAAGTTCCCTCGTTCCGAATCCGGCCGCACATCGACCATCCTCAACTCCAAAGGCCAGCCCCTCGCCTACACCAGCCGCGCCAGCCGCAAGGATCTCCGAGAGGCCGTTGAGTCCGCCCGCCGCGCCCACTC
>CAYTYD010000377.1:0-2776 GCA_964441555.1 uncultured Phycisphaeraceae bacterium
GATCACATCGCGCAGCAGGGTGCTCATCAGGTTCGGGCCCTTCGTCCGCGGGTGGGGGCGGCCGGCCGCCAGCCGGTCAGGTCGACCACCGTCAGATGCTGCTCAGCCAGGCGTGCATTGAGTTCCTCGTCAATGGTGTCGGCGACGGACTCGCCGTACTCGGGGTCGATCTCGTTGTGCCACTGGCGCACCCAAGGCGCCAACTCGTGCAGCCCGGCCAACAGGGGAACCAAACGGGGCGTATCCCAGCCTTCTTCGATGCGGGCACTGACCAACGCCGCCAACGCCAACGCCTGCTCGGCGTGATCCCAACCGGCCCATCCCAGCAGTTCGGTGGAGTCACTGTCCCGACCAGCGGCGGGGTAGGAGATGAACCGTTCCTTGGGCACATCCAGTTTGCCGCGTTGCGACCAGTAGGAGGGTTTGGCAAAATCGGCGGGTTTGTAATTTGGCGGCACCGGAATTAGCCCGTCGAGGTTCTCCCCGGCGTCCTCGCGCCGCTGCAACGACCAGGTGTGCTCCCAATCGGCACGCTTATCCAACCCGGAAGGCTTGTAGCGATAGGCCGCCAGAAACGGCACCCCCTCATCGGCCAGCAGTTTGGCTAAGGCTGTTCCGGTGGAAGCGTTGGAGTCACCGGCCCAGAGCCGCAGCACATTTCGGAAATCGGGGTCCCGGTCCAGGATGTCAGCCAGTTGAGCGACCGACAATGGGGTGGGCCGTCCGTCCCGGTCGAACCACAACTTGCGGTCCTCCACCCGGTCCAATAGCCAACCGCGTAGCGCGGATTCGACCTGCTTGTGCCATGGCTCGATTGCCCAACGGCGCTTATATTCCGGGCGCTCCAACAAGCGGATGTTCGGGTTGGAGGCGATGGCATCCAAACGACGCTGGATCAGATCGCAGTAGTCGGCCGGATGGTGTGTGGGAACTTGGGTGACCGGGGTTGAGCCATGAAGTAAGAACCAGGCGGGCGTCTCCTCTCCTTCCTGCATCTCGCGTGCGAGGGCGATCTCGAACGCGCGTTCGCCGAGAGCGATGCCAGGTGGATCGCCATCGAAAGTGAGGTCTTCGCCGATGAGGCCATAGATGCGGTAGTACTGCCAATCCAGTTCTTCCTGGAGGGCGATCATCAAACTTCGTAGTCGGCCCGATTCGGCGTGTGCTGATTCGAACGCCGCAGAGGTGGGCGTTTCACGTCTCGCCACTTCGGCGGGACACTCGCGTTGGAGGTCGATCGCAAGATCGTCGAGAAGGCTGGGGATTTCGACCGGTGTGGTCATCGGTAGCGGGAAGTCTTTAAGAGTGGTGCCGGTGAACTCATAGGTGCGTGACCAAGAGTGTTCCGCTGCGCCGCCTTTCGGCTGGCTGTTGTGCTTGAGCCAGAAGCACGCCACTGATGTATTGAGTACCCCCAGCAGCCGAAGGTGATCCTCAAGTGTCGCCTGGGACCGCAACTTGATGACCGGCGCCGACCGGTTGAAAACCTTGCCGCCGCGGTCAAGCGCGAAATTGTTGTGTGAGCTGATGAACGCGAAGGCAATTGAGAGGGGCGAGTTGAAGCGTTCCGGGAAGAACATCGAGTGGTCGATCCAACGAAGGTTGCGCTCCTCGAGTGTCTGCTGGAAGTCTATTCGCCGGGAGAGCATCGTTCGGTTACGCCATAGGAAGCGCATGGCGGCACTGCTCGGAGTCCGCGGCTTCCCAGCAGAGTCGTACGGGAAGACTGATTCCAAGTCGGTCCGAATCAAGTAATCGCGGACGTTCTCGCCAAGCACCACGGCGACTACATCGTGAGTGAGATGAAGCGTCTTCGCTGATTGCTGTGGGATGTAGAAAGCATCATCGGCTCCGGTATGGGTCGTCCGGCCGATGCCGACGGTCTTTTCGCCCAGGCGGTTCGGCTGCGACGCGAGTAGTTCGGCAAGGCCAACTGCACCACCGCCAGCTAGGCTCCACGGGTGGGTCTTTAGGGCGTGCCGCGGAAGGTCCATAACGCTGACGTATGCATCTTCGTACCCGGCTTCGCTGACATGCTCGACGATGGAAGTCCAGTACGGGCCGTAACCGCTCTCTGTGGCACTGGCGGGAGTTTCCCTAACTCCCATGCTGAGTACAGCTCTTACAGTTGGCGCAGTGGGGAATCGGTTGCGGCCGAGGATGATTGCGGTCGGAGTTCCGTCCATGTTATGCCCGGGGATCCATGCCCCTTCGGAGTCAATCACACATTGGAGATCGACACTTGGAAAGAAAGTTTCGATCAGCTTTGATCCGAACTCGCGCTTCATAAATGAGTTCGAGGTGATCTGGCCGACCCAACCCGCAGGTCGTTCCTGTCCGGATGGATGAGCGAGCCGGAAGAACAATTCCATGAACGGGACTGTTAATGCGTATTGCCGGTGGCATGTCGAATAGAGCTGTCGGTATGTCGAATTAAGGGCCGCGTCCTTCACTGTGATGTACGGGGGGTTGCCCACCACCACATCGTGGTGCCGCTGCAGTATTTCCTTGAGGGCTGCAGCGTTTTCTGTCGCATCGGCGCGCACAGTGCTGCCCAACATGAGCATGTCGTCGTCGAGGGCTTGTTGGGGTGCGCCCCATAGGAGGCTGTCGCCGGCGGCCAGGTGTGGGGTGTAGCCGATCTTTTGTTCGATGCTGGTATCGCCGGCGGCATGCAGGGCGGCAACCAGCAGTCGGAACCGGGCGATGGCGACGGCGAAGGGGTTGATGTCGACGCCGTAGACGCTGTCGAGGGCTTTGGCGACGAGTTCCCGTG
>CAYTYD010000378.1:0-2765 GCA_964441555.1 uncultured Phycisphaeraceae bacterium
CATGGTGTTTGGCCAGATGAATGAGCCGCCGGGCTCCCGTCTCCGCGTGGCCCTCTCCGGCCTGACCATGGCCGAAGAGTTCCGCGATGCATCGGGTAAAGAAACCCTGATGTTCGTGGACAACATCTTCCGCTTCACCCAGGCGGGTTCGGAAGTGTCGGCTCTTCTGGGCCGCATGCCCAGCGCTGTGGGTTATCAGCCGACGCTGAGCACCGAGATGGGTGAATTGCAGGAGCGCATCACCTCGACGAGCAAGGGCGCGATTACTTCGGTGCAGGCGATTTACGTGCCGGCCGACGACCTGACTGACCCCGCCCCCTCGACGGCCTTTGCCCACTTGGACGCCTTCGTCGTTCTTTCGCGTGGTATCGCCGAGAAGGGTATCTATCCCGCCGTCGATCCCTTGGCTTCGACCTCGCGCATTCTGGATCCAAACATCATCGGCGAGCGCCACTACCGCTGTGCACAGCGCGTGCAGCGAATTCTGCAGCGTTACAAGGACCTGCAGGACATCATCGCCATTCTCGGTGTCGATGAACTCAGCGAAGAGGACAAGCAGACCGTGGCCCGCGCCCGCAAGATCGAGCGATTCCTGTCGCAGCCCTTCTACGTCGCCGAGCAGTTCACCGGCTTCAAGGGTGTGGACTCCTCGCTGGATTCGACCATCGATTCCTTCGAGCGTCTGTGCAACGGCGAGGGCGACTCGCTTCCCGAAGGTGCCTTCATGTACGTCGGCTCCCTCGAGGATGCCAAGGCCAAGGCCGAGAAGATGCGGGCCTGAGCCGCAGATTCAAGAAAAACATCCAAGGCCCTGCTTCGGCGGGGCCTTGTGCTTTTTCAGCAGTTTCGGCTTGTGAAACAGTGGGGTTTTGCGTTACGCTGGTGGGTGTTCAAAGTGGGCGAAAGGCGTGTGGATATGCGGCGGGCACAGATGCTGTGGATGGTGTGCGGTCTTGCCGCGATGGGCGAGGGGGCAGTGGCGCAGCTGGATCGTCCGCCCCAGGACGAGGTGATTTACCAGATCATGCCGATCGCCTGGCGGGACTCCAACGGAGACACGCAAGGGGCGCAGCAGACGCGATTTGGTGATTTGGGAGGCGTCTCTTCGGCGGCGTCGCTGGACTACCTGCAGAACCTGGGCGTGACGATGATTTACCTGCAGCCGATTTTCCCATCGGCGGCGTATCACGGATACCAGCACGGCCCCGCGGATCAGGTGAGTTCTTGGTTTGGTACGCAGGCGAATGTGCAGGCGATGATCACTGCCGCGCACGCGCGGGGGATCAAGGTGATCCTGGACTTCGTGGCGTACGGAGTGAGCCGCAATTCGGTGTATTACACCTCGGCGTACAACAACCCGTCGAGCCAATATGACAGCTGGCTGGCGTTTACCAATGCGCAGAATACGCAATCGACGGGATCGAGCTATACGACGTGGAATGGGGGCAATGTCGGATTTATTCACTGGAATCTGGCGACTCCTGCTGCCGCGAACACGGTGATCGGCTGGGCGGCCAAATGGCTGGATCCGAATAGCGATGGGGACACGAGCGATGGTGTGGATGGATTCCGATTGGATCACATCTATGCCAATGCTCCGGAAGGGTGGGGGGCGAACATCGGCTTTTGGCAGAACTTCTGCACGACGCTGCGCACGATCAAGCCGGGGATTTTCATTTTCGGTGAGCATGGGGATTGGGGCAGCTATGGCACCGAGGTGATGACACCGACTGGCTTCGATGGTGTGCTGACCAAGCCGTGGGAGTTTGCAGCGCGGGATGCGGTGTTGAATGAAACCGCGGCGGGGCTGTATTCGAGCATGGCGGCGACGATCGCAGCGGTGCCGAGCGGCAAAGTGGTGGTGGCCCAGACCAACGATCACGATTCGGATCGATTGGCATCGTACTTGGGCGGCAGCAATGCCAAGCAGAAGGTGGCGGCGGCGGTGCTGATGACGCAGCCGTTCCCACCGAATATCTATTACGGCGACGAACTCGGCATGCGCGGCACCAAAGGCAATTGGGGGAGCGATGCCAATGACATCCCCATGCGCGAGCCGTTCAAGTGGCTGGCGGTGGCGGGCGCGCCGATGAGCAATTACTGGATCCTGAATTCATCAGCGTACAACGGCCGCTTTGCGCAGAACAACGATGGACGCAGCGTGCAAGAGCAACAGGGAGTGAGTGGATCGGTGCTGGAGACGTATCGGCAGTTGATCGCAGCGCGGCGAAACAGCGTGGCACTGCGGCGAGGGGCGTATCACGCGGTGACGAATGGATCGAGCCGCGTGTGGAGCTTTGTGCGGATGCACGCGGATCAGAGCGTGCTGGTGGCGATCAATCTTGGCGGCTCGTCTGTTTCAACGACGTTGAACCTTTCGGATTTTGGCGTAGCAGGGGGCAGCACTTCGCCTGTCAGTCTGATTGGTGGTTCGGCGATCGGCACGATCACTACGGCCAATCGCGGCTCATATCCGGTTTCGATTCCAGCATACTCATACATCATCGCCTCAGCGGGCTTGATACCGGGACCGGGGAGCGATGTGGATGGGCGGGATATTCCGAGTGATGCAACGCCCGCGCAGGTGCAGGCATTGCAGACGTGCGCGACGAGCATGGGTGACAATGTCGGCGAACTGAATCAGATGGTGGTGCACGCTGAGGAGGGCGGATTGCGGATCGGATTGACTGGCAATGTGCCCTTGGATGGCACGGGTGTTCTGCTGCTCTTGGAAACGGCGAGCGGCGGGCAGAATGTGTTGAATA
>CAYTYD010000379.1:0-2745 GCA_964441555.1 uncultured Phycisphaeraceae bacterium
GGAGGCGGGAGCATCGGGCATGGCAGCGCGACGAGTTGGAGCACGCTCGCTGGTCTGCATGGTGAGCGCGCGAGGGTCGCCTGCACGGGTGGTTTCATCAATAGGTGAACCGGGGCGAGTGAAGAGCGCGACGGAGAGCCCGAGAGTCGGGACATAGGGGTCATACGCGGAAACGGAAGCGACAACTATGGCATCGGCACCCATGCGAGCGGCCACGCGCTTGGCGTCGGCAGAATTGGAAATCTCGCGGAGTTCGAGGGCGCGCATGGCCTGAGCGGTGCGATTGGCGGAGAGGACGCGAACGCCCTGCACCTGGGCGCAGGCGGCGACGATTTTGTCCGTCAGTTCGGGGGTGTCGACGGTGACGGTGCCGCTTTCATTGCGCACAGGAGCGACTGCCCAGAGCACGCCGCCGGGGATGGAGTCGTAAGGAGCAACGGTGACCGAGGGAGCGACGAGTCGCTCGGGATCGCGTGAAGCGCACCCTGACGCAGCCAGCACGCCAAGTGCGAGCATCAGCAACATCGTGAACCCGACGTAGCCAAACGCAACGTGTTGCGAAGTGCGAGCGGGAGAGAAATTCGAAGTGAGCATCCCCATGCCGTGCCACCCTTGTGCCTGTACGTTGCGTAGGCGTTGCGGTTCGCGCGAAACTGAGTTGTGAGCACGTTGGTCTGTCATTTTGAGGGAGTTTCCGTCGCGTCGACTGTGCGCGATTCAGACGAAGGATCGGGTCGGGTAGCAACCACCGGCGTGATCGGCTGATCGCCGACGGCGAGCAGAGCGGAGCCCATGTCGATGCTCCAGATGTTCTCTTTCCCCTGACGGGCGGAGACGAAGTACAGGTTGTTGGAGGCGGCCCAGCAGGGGGAGAGATTGGCCACCGGACCAGAAGTGAGCTTGACGCGCGACGTGCCGTCGAGAGAGATCATCCACAGATCGCCAATGGCTGGACGAGTCTGGGTGGATGCAGCGGAGACGGGGACTTCGGCGTAGACGATGCGCTGGCCATCGGGACTCCAGCAGGGGTTGATGCAAGCGCTAGCGGGGCTGGAGACAATTTCGGTGAGGTTGACGGCGCGGCCATCGACATAATCGAGAGTCCAGACTGCGAAGGAGCGCGAGCCGCGTTCACGACCGACCTGGAAGAGGATGCGATCGGCACCGGCGGCTCCGGTGCCAGCGACTGGCGACCAGCGCGGGAACATGCCAAAGCCGATGAATTGCGGGGCGGTCTTGCCTGCGAAGGGTGAAACCCACATTTCCCAGCGGCCTGTGGTTTCACCAAAGCGAGAGAAGACGAGTTGCGCGCCATCGGGTGACCATGACGGCGAGAGATCGTCGGCGGGGTCGTCGGTGACCTGCACGGCCTGACCGCCGGTGACGGGCATGACATAGATATCCCAATTGCCGGAGCGATTGCTGGCAAAGGCGATGCGAGTGCCATCGGGGCTGAGGGCGGGCGCGACATCGTCGGCGGCATCGCTGGTGAGACGGGTGACGACGCGACTGCCAATCTGCTTGGAGTAGATATCCGAAGTGCTGCGATGCTGCGTGCTGGCGTACACCAGCGTGCTGCCATCCGAGGAGATGCAGGGATCAAAATCGGCACCCTCGGCGGCAAAGGTGACGCGAGAAACGCTCTCGGCGGAGGGGGACGCCGCGGGCTCGTCAACGGCGATGTTGACGGCTGAGACGGAGAAGGAGGATTGCGCGACAGCGAACTGCTCGCGCGAAGGGGAAGCGGACTGTTGAGTTGAGGATCCGATGCTTGAGATGTTGGAATCTGCCAGAAGCGCACGATCTGCGGATGAGGCAGAGACCCCAGTCTTGGTTGAAGTCTTTGAAGGCGAAGTGTTTGCAGCGCGATCACGCCAGACGTTGTGGGCGGTGGAACACGCGGCGGAACCGACAAGCACCACAACCAACGTGACAGCGGAGGAGAGGATGTTCAGATTGAAGCGTGACATGGAAAGGCCTCCTCAACGTTAGGTTTATCGGACGAGGAGGGAGGGGTGCATGAAGTCTGCACACACCTTCCCCGTTGATACGACCTCGGACTTCCCATAACCATCGGCGGAAGTAGAACGGCAAATAACCGCGCTGCTCACTTTGTGGGATTTGAATAATAACCCCAGTTCGACCAATGGCTATAGGTAGCCGCTGAACGTCTTGTTCGGTTTTTGATTGCAATTCGTTTCACAGTTTTGTCATAATTTTGTTTGGGTAACCGACAATCGGGTACGCTGTGGCGATGCCTGACGGACTTGCGATTGCCGAGATTTTGAAATGGGTGCTGGTGGGAGTTGCCGCGTTTGTGGGGGCGTTTGCCAGCGCGATCACGGGATACGGCACTGTTTTGTTTTTGATGCCGGTGCTGGCGTTGACCATGGGGACAACGCAGGAGGCGGTGTCAGTGCTGACGCTGGCAGCGATTCTGGGAAACATCACCAAGGGGTGGTTGAATCGCAAAGATATCGATTGGGCCGGAGTGAAGTGGTATCTGATCGGTGCTGTGCCCACGGCTGCGATCGCGGCGTGGTTTCTGACCGAGGTGCCGGACGCGGTGCTCGCGGCGTTGATGGGACTTTTTCTCCTTGGAGCTCTGATCTGGCGTTGGGTGAAGAAGTGGAAACGAAAGCGTGCTGGCGAAGATCAGAAGCCGCGAGAGACGATGCCGGTGAAGCGACTTGCGTGGGTTGGACTTTTCACAGGCGGACTCTCCGCGTTAGTGGGTGGAGCAGG
>CAYTYD010000380.1:0-2737 GCA_964441555.1 uncultured Phycisphaeraceae bacterium
GGAGAGTGCGCTGGTGCCGGCGACCGATCTGAACAAATCTCTGATCCGTTCCTGGTGCGATCGTGTTGAACCCTTGGGGCGCTCGCGCGTGCTGGCGGGCCTGGAGCGCGCCATCGAACTCAAGCCCGATCTGATCTTCCTTCTCTCGCGTTCAGTCAAGCGAACTGGTGTGAGCACCGATGGTGTGCAGGATGCGATCCTTCACCGGCTGGGTGAGATCAATCCGGCGGATGCGAAAGGCAAACGCCGCACCGTGATCAAGGCCCTGCAATTCATCGAGGAAGACCCCACGGGCCTTATGCAGCGCATCGGCCGCGAGCATGGCGATGGTCCCGAGTCGTACCGCGTGATCAGCGTGCCAGAGAACAAGTGATCAAAGCTGCGCAATCCTCGTCTCGTTCATCGACCCGCAATTGATCGGTATTTGATTGGGCGGCAGCTGCACGATCTGATCGTCCCGCGCCTCGATGGGTGGTGTGTGTTCGGCTACCATCCGGCCTCTTATGCCCAGCATCACGATCAATGGCGTGCGTTCGGAATTTCGCCCTGGCGAGACGATTTTGCAGGTTGCAAATCGTCTGAAGGATCAAGGGAACGCGACAGAGATTCCCCAGTATTGCTACCACGACGGCCTGTCCGTCGCGGCGAGCTGCCGCATATGCCTGGTTGAAGTGTGGGCGCCGAATCCCAAGACCAGCGCGCTGGAACCGATGATGGGCGGCAAGTTGCTCCCCAGCTGCCAGCAGACGTGCAGCGACGGCATGGTCGTCTACGCCGATTCACCCAAGGCGGTGGCGAATCAGAAGGCGGTGATGGAGTACCTGCTGATTAACCACCCCCTCGATTGCCCGGTGTGCGATCAGGCGGGCGAGTGCTTCCTGCAGGATTACAGCTATATCTACGGCCGCGGCGTGTCGCGCTTTGAGGAAGAGAAAGTCAAGAACCCCAAGAAGGATCTCGGCCCGCATGTGTATCTCTACAGCGATCGCTGCATCATGTGCACGCGCTGCGTGCGCTTCACGCGCGAAGTGGCCGGCACCAGCGAACTAATGGTGCAAGGCCGCGGCAATCGCGAAGAGATTGATATTTTCCCGGGCGTGGCGATTGCGAATGAACTCTCGGCCAACGTCGTTGATCTGTGCCCGGTGGGCGCGCTCCTGGATAAGGATTTCCTTTTTGCCCAGCGCGTGTGGTTCTTGAAGAGCACGCCGAGCATCGACGGCATCACCGCCAGCGGCGACAACCTCTGGATCGAACACAACGAAGGAAAGATCTATCGCTTCAAGCCCCGCACCAACATGGCGGTGAACACTTGGTGGATCACCGATGAAGTGCGCTACGGCTGGAAGTTCGTGCATTCTCCCGAGCGCCTGAAGACGCCGATGAAGCGCCAATTCGGCACGCTGGTCGAGACGGATTACACCCGCGCGTATGAAGTGGCGATCGCCGGTGTGAAAAAGGCCGTGAGTGCTGGCCAACGCAGCATGGTGATGGTGAGCCCGATGCTCTCGTGTGAAGAGGCGTACATGCTGGGCACACTGGCCCGCGCCATGGATCCGCGAGCCATTCTCGCAGTCGGACCCATTCCGGTGCAGGGTCAGGATAAAACATTCAAGAACAATGTCACGCCTCCAAGCCCGACGATGACGCTGAATCCGTTGGCAGATGCTCGCAAGCCATTTGTGATGTATGCCGAGAAGTGCCCCAACAGCCGCGGCGTGAAGCGCGCGCTGCAATCACTCGGTGGCGACGTCGTCGACTTTGCCGAAGCGCTCAAGCGCCTTGGTCATGGCACCGGCGCCAGTGATGTCGGAGCAGTGATCCTCACCGGCAACTATCCAAGCCAGTGGGCCACGAGCGAATTGACCACGTCTCTCAGCGGCAAGTTCACCGTGCTCTTTGACACGTTGCAATCGCGCCTGGCTGAAGATGTGGATGTCTTGATCCCCGGCGCGACGTGGATGGAGAAGGCCGGCACGTTTGAGAACGCGCGAAACCAGATCCAGGCCTTTGAAGCGGCGATCGGCGTGATCGATGGCGCACGTTGCGAAGGGCAGAGTGCGCTGGAGATGCTGCGCATCGTGCAGGCGGGTGGCAAGGCCGAGAACATTCCGGCAAGTGAGAGCACCCCAATCTTCAACTCGGCGAACATCCGGCGGATGATGGCGGAGAAATCCGGTCTCACCGTGTTTGTAACCGGCGTCTCCTATCCAGCAGTTGAAGCGCAGCAGAAGCCGGATATGGAGATGGTGGAGATTTAAGGGGAAGGCATCAGGCACTAGGCATCAGGTACCGAGCATCCGAACGACAGGGCGGTTGTATCTCGCGCGATTCGGTGCGCAGCGACTCTACAGCATCGTCTTCAGATACCTGCCCGTATGACTCGCCCTCACCTTGGTGATGTCTTCGGGGGTGCCGCTGGCGATGATGGTGCCGCCCTTGTCGCCCCCTTCGGGGCCCAGGTCGATGATCCAATCAGCGCGTTTGATGACATCGAGGTTGTGTTCGATCACCACCAGCGTGTTTCCGGCATCGGCGAGACGGTCAAAGACGGTGCAGAGCTTGTTGATGTCCTCAAAGTGCAGGCCGGTGGTGGGCTCGTCGAGGACGTAGAGGGTGTGGCCGCCGGAGAGGGGAATCCTGCCGCGACGTTTGGCGGTGGGCTCTTCTTCGGAGGTGTCGGCGACGTTGGTTTGGAGGGGGCCACCGGTCTTGCCCAGTTCGGTGGCGAGCTTGA
>CAYTYD010000381.1:0-2722 GCA_964441555.1 uncultured Phycisphaeraceae bacterium
TGCGGCTGAACAGACCCATGTCGCACTCCTGAAATATTGAGCCAGAACACTAGGTCTAGCTCCCCCCGTGCAACCCAAAAACACAAAGGGGCCCGCCCGGAAGCAGACCCCTTGGAATTAGTCATTCTTTGCACGCAACTCACTGAGCCGCGGCAGCCGCCTTCTGCTGACGGGTGTACCCGTACTTGCGCTTCAGGGGCTTGATCACCAGACCCTCGCGGATCGCGGCGGCCGAGGCCTTCACCCGCATGGGAACGCCATCAACGAGCGCCGTGATCTTCTGCAGATTCGGCTTGTACACGCGGGGAGAAATGCCGGTGGGCTTCAAACCGAAGCCGCCCTTGGAAACCTTCTGGCCGCGCCATGCCCGCTTCTTGCCGAAGGAGGTCCGCTTGCCAGTGAAAAAGCACTCGTATGCCATGACAGAATCCTTTGAAACAGATCAGCCCCGTCATTCCACCCATGATTGGCCACCAGTGGCCCAACCTCGGGTAAAGACGGGTCGAGATGTTAGGCGCTGCCAGCCAAAGAAGCCAGACCCGCGCTCACCACCGCTCCTGACCAACTCAGATGCCGCTTTTTGACATTCAAAGCTAGTTATTATAAGACTAAACGTTCGTCGACCTCATTCAACAGTCCCGGCCCCAGATGTCAACGAAGTCCAAGTAGTCAAAGAAGTCGATCACGGTGTCGCCGTTGAAATCTGACCTGGGGGCGCTTGCCGCAAAGTCCGCCACAAAGTCCAGATAGTCAAAGAAGTCCACATTGGTGTCGCCGTTGTAATCCGCGGCACACCCAAACCCACCCTCTCGATCAATCAGAAACGCTCCATCGCGCCCATCCGCCAGCACGCCCTCAAACACCACATATCGACCGCTGGGGCTGATGGCAAAGTTGCTCTCCACCGCCGAGATCGAAAGCAGCGTCACACCATCAATCTGCGTCACTCCCTCCTGCACCAGCAGTTGGTCATTCACGAAGATCCCCGTATCGCGGCTGGTATCCGGATCAGACCAATCCCCGTAGTAAAACACGTCGCCGTTGTTCGCAATCGCAACCGCTCCAGTCCCGAATCCTGAGAACGTGAAAGCTCCCACAGATGCAGGCACCGGCCCCGCCTCGCGTGCAATCACCTCTGTTCCATTCTTCACAATCAGCGAATCATCCCCGGTCCCTCCATCCAGATCGCCCCGCATCACCCACTGACCGTCGTTGTTGATATCCAGAGGCACACCGATGAGCGTGCCCCAGTTTCTCCCGCTCACTGCCGAGGGGATGCCTTCCTGTGCCAGCACGTGCATCGCGGAGCCATCAAAGTGCATGACCGCCCCATCCGTCAGCGTGTCACCGTCCAGGTCCGCGATAAACGCAATCCGTGAATCATCGCGAAATGCCATGCCGTGCGGTCCAGTGGAAAAATCTGCCACAAATCGCCCGGGAATCAACTCATCCCCTTCCTTGGCGATCAAGGTCTCCGTGAACGGTCCCGCCGGATTGCTCACCACCACAATCGCCCGATCCACCGTGCTGGCGATCGCCGGATCATCCACCGATGCCATCATCATGATCTGGTTCTGATCATTGATCCGCGTTTCAAACCATCCGATGTACGGCGTGTTGGGGCTGAATCCCGCGGCAGTCGCCATCGTTCCTTCTTGAATCACCAGCGTGTCATTGAAATACACACCCGAGTCCGTTCCGCCGCCACTGGTGCCGCTGAGAAACAGATTGAACGAAGAGTTACCCGGCCCGTTGATTGTGATCGAATCAAATGAACTGATCGATGCGCCCACCGGCGCGTTCAACGCCTGCCCCTGTGTGAAAAACACATTTCCACCTGGTCCGCGAATCACCAACCCATCCACTGTGGCGTCCGGGTTTGTCGTATCAGATTCGACCATCCAGATGCCCGAATCGTTCACAGCGAGATTCTCGCACGCCGCGAAACCGCTGGTGATTGGAAATCCGTTGTAGATATCCCCTTCCAGCACCATCGGCAAAATGATGATGTCTGCACTCGTCATTCCGGCACACGCCAGCACTCCTGCTGCGCTCAACATGGAACAGGCACGATTGCGACGCTTCATGGCGAATCTCCCCTTTGATTTGGAGAACCGGACCGACTGAGCAAGTACGGATGTTAACACCACGTGCCGCAAACGCAATGCCTTATTTTGGGTAGGCTGTTTCAGTCCACCTGCTTGGCACCCTCGCCACAATCCGCCTCCAGCCACGTCGTATCGCCATGACTATCGGCCGCGCGGATTGCTCATCCCCGGAATCGCCAGTGGCTCGACACTGATCACCTTCCACTCCCCATCCACCTTCTCCCATTCAATTTTCCACCATAACAGTGTCGGATACCCGCCGGTGATGTCTCCCGAGGCAGACACCTTCACCTGCGATCTTCCAAACCGCTGGTTGTCCGCGCTGGCCTGCACCTCTGCCACGCTCGCGTTCACTCCCGCCAAAATGCCCGTCGTGTGCAATGTGGTCACACGCTCGATCGTCTCCTGCTTGTTCATGCCCTGCGGCGCACCAAAGTAAGTCACTTGCAGGTTTGCCGCCAGCAATCGCTCCATCTCCGCGCGTTTCGCACCCACCACCGCCGCCGTGATCTCCTCGCTGCGCACCTTGATCACTTCACGATCGGTCTGCACCAGCACCGATACCGCAATCATCGCTGCGCCCAGCGCCGCAATCACACCACCCACCACCAACG
>CAYTYD010000382.1:0-2719 GCA_964441555.1 uncultured Phycisphaeraceae bacterium
CGGTTGGCAGTTACTCATCGGCATCGGCGACAACGTGGCGAGCTCCATTCTCCGCATCATCATCAAGGACCCAACTCGCTATTGGGATCCACAACTGGCGGGCGGCGGCGCAAACTGGATTGTGCAACCCAATTGGCACGGGCGCATCGATTCGGCTGTCTATGACTCGACGCTCAACAACGGTTGGGGCGGACCCGGCACCGGAAGCACACACGCCAATGACAGCACGCAGGGGAATCAGTTTGTCGGCGCCGGACCCGGCCCCGATCCAGGCACAGTTCTCCTGGGTGTCGATGCCATGGGTGAAGGCGTGCACATCTGCGATCCCGGGCACGAGGTCGATTCGTTGCCACGGATGAGGGTGGCAATCGGTGATAGTGGCGTTGTAGGACGAGCCAACTGCTTTTACATTCGCACTGATCACCCTGAACGCGCCACTCGCACCGTCACCGCATCCATGGTTCTGTCCGCGGTGCTCTCCGGTCGCAACACGGACTGTCAGATTGATTGCATCTGGTTCTCTCGTCAGAACGGCCGCCCCGGCACCTGGGGATGCGTCTCGCTTGCCTACTCAGATCATCGCCACGCCCTCGTCGACGATTACGTGTACATCAGTCGTGGTTCTGGAACACTTTTGTTCCGCACACGCCTTCCCGTCACAGTTCCCGTGGAACCTCTGCAGATCGGCCCCGGTGGCTCGCAATGGCTGCGTGACGAGCCCACACGCCTGGCGGTGTCGGGATTGCAGGTGCTCCCCTGTCCTCGCAACGCATCCGGACAATTCCTGATTCCCTCCTCAGACGGCACGTCCACGCTCGGGCCAATCACTCCACAGCCACCGGTGAAGGTCAACGCCGTCTACCGCGTGTGCAAGCAGTTTCACGATGGCAATGGCGGGCGAGTGATGTCAGTGGTGCCAACACAAACTCACCCGATCGACCGTTCGGCACTCCGCCAACTGAGCGAAGTGTTTCCCACCCCATGGACGCCGCCTGAAGCGCTCACGCCCAGGCGCATGCGACTTCGCTATCTCACCATGGTTCGGCCGCCATCCATGGACTCCCCGGCCATTGCGGCAGGCCGCAGCCCGGCTGGCGCTTTTCTGGATTTCTTTTATGACGGAGGCCCCGAAGCCGTGGCAAGTTTCGGCGGGCTCTGGACCTTCTCTGATCAAAATTGGCAATGGTCACACCGCCAGTGGACCATCGGCGTGGGCGCCAAAGAATCCCTATTGATCTATTCGCGGTCCAATCTGCGGAGCATCGATGCGGATTACTTCATCGCCTTCAGCGAGTTCGCCACAGACACCTTCGCCTCGTCCGGCTATCCGCTGCCACCAGACATTCCCGATTGCTGTCCCGGCGGGCAAGATGTCTTCTCTATTGGTCCCGTAGAACCGACTCGCTATCCGGATGAACTTGCTGAAATCCGCAATCTGAATCTTGGTTCTTCGTGGACTGTGTTTGCGGCAGGTCTCTGCAATATCGATTCGTGGGATCAATTCGCCACCCAGAATCCCGCGTCTCCCGGGTATCCGCTGCTGACACTTTTCGATCCGACCAGCAACAAACGCATAGTGCTCACTGCGAGCACCCATTTTGCCAACAACGTCGACAGCGGCGTTCGAGTTGTCGCTGGCGGCAAGACACTGAGCGCCAAACCTCTGGCGACCTTGGGAAAGCTCCCGTTCCTTCGCGGCAGACCGATGCTCTTCGCCATCGTCTGCAACGGCAATTCGATCCGAGTGCACGCCAGCGTTTCTGGCGTGACCACTCAGCCGGTGACTGTGAGCGCCCCCAACGTGCCTCCTCCAAACGTGCAATCGCTGCTCTTTGGCGGTCCCGCTGATTGGCCATTTCCCGACGAGCGTGTGAACGCGGCACAGTGGGTCGGCGTGCGCACGGAAAACCGCGCCATGTCCGACGCCGAAGTGATGGCTCACTTTCGCTCTCTGGCGTTTCTCACCAAGTAATCCACGCGCGATGGATCTGGGCTGCGGCTCAGGCCTGCGCTAAATACGCAGACAGGATGTTGCGTGCAGCTTCCAAATCCTTGCGATCGATCATTTCCGTCACGGTGTGGATGTAGCGTGTGCCCACCGTGATTCCCACAGCTCGCGCACCTGCCGCGGCCTGCTGGGCCGCGGCGCCATCCTGACCACCTGCGGCGAGGATGGTGCGCTGATACGGGATCTTGTTCATCTTGGCGATGTCTTCCACTTCCGAGACCAGCCGGTGATCGCTGATGAAGCTGGAGTCCTTGATGTGCAGGCCGAAACCCTGCCCATGGCGAGTGACGGCCTCTTCAGCAGGGACGCCCGGTGTGTCACACGCCAGCGTGACATCGATGCCCAGACCAATGTCAGGCAGTACGGCGTGGCTGGCGGTCTTGGCACCGCGCAGACCGACTTCCTCTTGCACGGTGAAGGCGACGACGACCTCACACTGGTGGCCGGAGCCTGCGGCATCCAGCTGGCGAATGGACTCGATGCCAAGCCAGCAGGCGACGCGATTGTCCAGCGCCTTGGAAACAACCTTGTTGCCGACTTCGATGCAGGGCTCGTTCATGACAACGTAGTCGCCGACCTTGACCTTCTTCTTGACCTGATCACCAGTGAGGCCGATGTCGACGAAAAACTCCTTGACCTCAGGAATCTTCTCCCGATCCTTCGGGCCGGAGATATGAATCGGGCGACCACCAGGATTCATCACACCCTGAA
>CAYTYD010000383.1:0-2704 GCA_964441555.1 uncultured Phycisphaeraceae bacterium
TGACATAAACTGAGAGTCCTGCGGGCTCTTCCTGGCAAAACGACCGGAGGCCATCCAGTTCCTACTGCATAACGGCGACATCATCGGCGTCGTACCGCTTGGGGTTCTTTGCCGCACGGGCCAGCTCATTGAGCAGTTCCTGCATCTTCTTATTGATGCTGCGGAGCTTGCGCATCAGGGGGATGATGCGGCCGGTGCGCAGGCAGAGTTCTTCAGTGAGAGCTGCAATGTGGTGGCGTCGGCAGGCAATGCTGGAGCGAAGGCGGTGCGCATCGGCTTCGCGGCCTTCCTTGCGAGCCGTCTCCATCGCGTCCCATTCGGTGCGATTGGCCGCCAAGAGCTTTTCGATGGTGGGCAGATTGGCGGGAATGCGCTTGCTGATCTTGTCGCGGTGATTGGTCTCCGCTGTGGAAATGCGCATGGTGCGGTCGAAAGGAAGTTCGCCCCGGTGCACCTGCTTGAGAATCTCCACGGCTTGAGCGACGACGTAGTCATTCTCCAAGCAGCGGCGGCGGAAGATCATGCGCGTGGTTTCGATCTTCTTGGCCAGGCGAATTTCTTCTTCGCGGGTAAGCAGCGGAATCGTGCCCATCTGCGAGAGGTACATCCGCACGGGATCGTCAACGCGGCGGACATGGGCTTCTTCGGCGACGGCGGCAAGGTCGCGGCGCAATTCGGCCTCTTCGGCATCCGAGGGAAGCTCATCGCCAGAGGCGCTGCCCAGGCCGTTCAACTGATGAAAGATTTTGGTCATCTCGCCGCGGGTTTCGCCACCGGCGACGGCCATGGCCCGCGAGGGCTTGGGGAGCATGGCCAGCGTGTTGGCCGCCATGACGGGCGTGCCCATCATCTCACCGGCTTCGCGCTCCATGCGACGAAGGCGGGCGCGGAACTCCAGTTCATCCACCAGGTCGAGCCCGGTGCGATCGAGAATGACGAGGAGTTCGTGAATCCGTTCCGGATCCACCATCTCGTCGGGAAGGGTGTTGTTCAACTCTTCATAGCTCAGCCAGCCACGCTGACGGCCGAGGGAGAAGAGGTCACTGACTGCGGGGTGAAGATCTGCGATCACGTTCTGCTCCTGAACCTGCTGTCGTCTTCCTGACCCGAGAATCCAAACGCTCGATGCTGACTTGCTCATCCTCTACTGCGGTCGCGGCATACGCCGCACATCGGCCCCAGCTGTCCCTCTGGCCCGGGCACGGGCCTGAAGTATTGCCAGGGGATCGTCGCCGGGCGGGGGATGATCACGAATTCCTGCATCAGCCACCACGCGTGCAAGGGCGTCGACCCACATGCGGCCCAGCCGCGCCGCGTCGTGAGCACACTCCTTGCCAATGCGCTCAGAGAGCGCAACCGCCGCAGAGCGAGCCTCTTCGGTGGTGAGTTCATCGAGGATTTCGTTCAGCGAAGGATGATCGCCCCGCACGGTGACGAGGTCGGCCTTGTCGGCCAGTTCTCGTGATACCTGAGCGCGATACTCGATCTGCAGCAAGGCCTGGATGTGGTTGGGCTTGGCCTCAGACCACAGTTCGCCGCGATTCAGAGCGCATCCAATGGCCACCTCGGCGGCGGTCAGGGTGCCTCCGGCAAGACGTGCGAGCGTGCTGGAGTGCTGATCCGGTTCGTCGGCATTGATCGCCTTACGTCCCCGCGGCATGGCGGCGAGAATGGCCCCCGCATCCAATCCGGTGATCTGATTCAGACGCTGAATGATGAGCTGGCGGCGGGTGGGCTCGGCGGTTTCCAGGCCGAGTTGGGCCAGTCGCTGAAGATCTTCACGGATGCCGCGTTCAATGGCGGCAGGGCCCGCACCCTTGAGTTTGATGCGCAGTCGCTGATAGTGGTATTCAAGCAGTGGGGTGGCGTTGCTGATGGCCCGTTCCAGCGTGGCTTTCCCACCTTCGCGCTTCAGCAACTCATCAGGGTCCTTGGCATCAGTGACGCCCGCGAGCGTGGCGATGGAGACATCGATGGATTCGTGAAAGAAGACATCGAAAGCGCGGTCCGCAGCGCGCTGCCCTGCATCGTCGCCATCAAAGAGCAGGACGACTTCATCGGCGATCAGGCGAAGCTCACGCGCGTGTTCGCGTGTCAGCGCGGTGCCCAGCGTGGCGACAACGTTGCGCACTCCCGCCTGATGACAGGCGATCACATCCATGTATCCCTCAACCACCACGACACGTTTGGTTTTCTGAATCGTCTGGCGCGCCTGCGGCAGAGCGTACAGCGTGGCGCTCTTATTGAAAATCGGGGTTTCGGGGCTGTTGAGATACTTGGGCTCATCCCCCTCTTTGATCTGTCGAGCGCCAAAAGCCACAACGCGGCCGGTCTTATCCTGAATCGGGAACATCAGCCGGGCGCGGAACGTGTCGTACACACCGTCTCCATTTTCGCGGCGCTTGAGCAATCCGGCATTGAGGAAGTGGGAGATTTCAAGATTGGCTGCCTTGGCGGTCACTTCCAATCCGTCCCACCGGTCAGCACTTGCGCCCAACGCAAATTCCTCAACGGCCCATTCTGTCAGGCCGCGCTTGGCGATGACTGCGCGAGCCGCCGCGCCGTGCTGAGGATGCTGGAGGATCTTGCGGAAATACTCACTGGCGATCGCCGATGCTCTGAGGATTTCCTGGCGAGTGGATTGCCCCGGCGTGGGCATCGCGGCACCGCGCTCCGGCTTCCACGGTGTCAGCGTGATATTGGC
>CAYTYD010000384.1:0-2700 GCA_964441555.1 uncultured Phycisphaeraceae bacterium
GGACCTTTACGTGCCCCATCACCTTCTTCCAGTCACCGTCATAGAACCGCATCAGATCCTCAACCACCTTGCGGCAGAAGGGGCACGGCTCACCTTGCAGTTTCAATCGACCGTTGTGGTGCTCAGGATGGTACTTGGCGTTCAATCTCGCCATGATGTCTTCGCGTGCTTCCCGTGGCACCAGCAGCAACGGCTCCTCATGCATCGGGCAGATGAACTCATGGCTCTTCACTGCTTCACGCGTGCCACCGGCGGTTGCCACCGACTCGACTTCGCAATTGCTGTTGAGCAGCCATGAGTACGAATACAACGCGCCATCCTGCGTGCGCGAGTAATGCTCCATGCCTTTCTTCAAGATTCGCGCGATGGTCGATTTCGACGAACCCACCGGGCCGTGCAGCAGCAGAATGCGCTTATCCGTGCCATACCCCTCTGCGGCAGAGCGGAAGAAATCCACCAACTGCATCAATGCAAAATCGAGCCCAAAGATCGCATCCTGGCCCCGATCAAACGGATCACTGAAGAAGTGGTAGCGCACACACTCTTTCTTAAAGAGCTTGTAGTGCTCACTGCCATGAGCCATGATCGCATCGAACGCGCGTTGATAGGCGTTGCGCAACAAGCCGGGGTTGGCGTTCACCATCTCCAGGTATTCAAAGAATGTCCCGGTCCAGTGGTGATCCTGATAACGCTTGCGATCCAGGCGCGATTCGATCACCGAAGCCAGATCGCCCTCATTCGACGCGTCACCGCCCACGGATGGCGTGGTGCCCGAAGACTTGTAAAACGCGGCAGTGTTCCACGATGGCTGGTTGATCTCGTCGTTCACAGCGGGCCTCCTGGCGATGAAATCCATCGCCTCGGACCGGGAAGCGTGAGATGAACAGGCCGGCCCCGACCGGCGGGAACATCGAACAACCCGGCAAGGCCCGGTGTGAGGTTGCCCCTCGCGCCGGAAAGGTGGATGTGCCGCAGCGCACCCATCCCTGAGATATCGGCCCGGCGCATGGTCGTCTGAACCCCACACCCCGGAACGCCCTCAACTCAAGATACGTCAGTGCCGGTTATCCGTTCCGCGTCCGCGCGAAGTTACACGCGAAATCAGGCGAATATCAACGGGTACACCCGCATAAAGTCATCCATGACCGATGCGGTGAAGCCCAAACTTTACGACACGGCGCCAGGTGTGATTGGCGTGACAACGGAGGAGTATCCGGTACTGCCGGATGCCGCGATGACCGATCCGGAAGCTGGGCGGCTAGATCCGCGTCGCTGGTTTACTCATCCTGAGCGACCGTTTGAGATTGAGATCGGGACCGGCAAAGGCGCGTTCATCGTCAACCAGAGCGCGGCAGACCCAGAGACCAACTACCTGGGTATCGAGTGGGAAGGGGAGATTCACGCCTATTGCGCTGATCGTCTCCGTCGCCGAGGGGCAAAGAACGTGCGGATGCTGCACACCAATGCCGTGGACTTTCTGCGTTGGCGCGTGCCGTCTGGTATCGCGCGGGTGATTCACCTGTATTTCAGTGATCCCTGGCCCAAGCAGAAACATCACAAGAATCGCGTGATTCAGGATGGCTTTCTGGCTCAGGCGTGGCGCGTGCTGATACCCGGCGGTGAATTGCGCGTGGTCACTGATCACGATGAGCTGTGGGAATGGGACCGCACCTTCTTTGATCGCTGGTGCAGCAAGAGTGGGGCCGGTGTACCTGCCGAGATTCGCGCCGCGGCGGGCGGAGCACCATTCAGCGAAAAGCCCTTCACTTCTCCCATGTGGGCCGAAGATGGTGAGTTGCTGGGGACCAACTACGAGCGAAAGTTCAAGCGTGATGATCGCCTCGCCCACGCCACAGTGCTGGTCAAGCAGGTCGGTGGTGCAGTGTGAGCGATGTTCGCGTGCATGGTGAAACTGCTTCGCGTGCCAGAATCGCCGAGACCTTTACCTCTGTGCAGGGTGAGGGGGCGCTCACCGGTGTTCCATCGTTCTTCATTCGACTCAGTGGCTGCAATCTCCGTTGCCGATGGTGCGACACTGCGTTTGCCAGTTGGGAGCCGGAAGGGGACATCCGCAGCATGGAATCCCTGCTGAATGATGCCGCCCGCTCCGGCGTGAAACACGTCGTCGTCACGGGTGGCGAACCCATGCTCTTTGACGCGGTGGAGCCCCTGTGTGCCGGCTTACAGGCCCAAGGCATGCACATCACCATCGAAACCGCCGGGACGATCCATCGCCCGCCAGGCCGCCTCGCCTGCAACCTGATGAGCATCAGCCCCAAACTTGCCGATTCAGCGCCTCAGATTGGCGACCCGCGCGATCCCGATGGCACCTGGCGCACGCGGCACAACCAACGCCGCTGGCAACCCGAAGTCATCCGCGCTCTGATCCAGGATTATCCCGAGAATCAGCTCAAGTTCGTCGTATCACAACCTGCCGAACTCGCAGAGATCGCCGCGATGGTGGCCGAACTCACCGTGCCCGATGCACAACGTGACCGCATCATGCTCATGCCCGAAGGCACCCATGTACCTCAGCCGGGTGAGCATCAGTGGATCGTGGATGCCTGCCTCCACCATGGCTGGCGTTTCTGCCGCCGCCTGCACATTGACCTTTTTGGCCACACGCGGGGAACGTGATAAAAAACCGCCCCCTTTGGGGGCGGCCTATGCAAAAGGGCGACAAACTAGGCGATCACCGGC
>CAYTYD010000385.1:0-2697 GCA_964441555.1 uncultured Phycisphaeraceae bacterium
TCAGGGCCCGCCGCCGCAGCCGCTTGATCATCTCTTCCTTGTCGGGGCAGACCAAGTGGATGATCTCCAGAACATTCAGATGCTTCTCAAGCAGTTTGGCCTGATTGACATTGCGTGGAATGCCATCGAGAACCAGGATATCAGCTCGGGGTTTGTAGTCATTCAACACCGTCCGTGCGTGCATGTTCTGCTGCCACATCTTGATCGTCAGATCGTCGGGCACCAGCAATCCCTTGCCGCTGTATTCCAGAAACGTCTTGCCCAGCTCGCTCCCAGTATCAATCGTGCGGAAGACTTCGCCACACGAGAGGTGATAGAACCCAGGAACCTGCCCGAGAATCTTGCCTTGAGTTCCTTTACCCGCGCCCGGTGCGCCAAAGAGCAGAATCGTCTGGTAACGGTGTGACATTGCCAATTCTCCGGCTGGTTCAAACCTGATCCGAACGGACCCGGTTCAGAGTGTACCCACAATCTTCATCGTTCCCAAATACGTGTCGGGTGCTCCACGAGTTCTTCCCAAGAAAAAGGCCCCCCGCAATCGCGAGGGGCCTTGAAACTCACGTCAGAAAGTGCTTACTTCTTGGCGGGCTTGCCACCGGCCTTGGCCTCAAGCATTTCCTTCATCTTGCCCGAGGGCATAGCGCGGTATTCGAGGAACTCCATGGTCGCGCTGGCGCGACCCTGCGACATACCACGCAGCGATGTGGTGTAGCCGAACAGCTCCTCAAGCGGGATTTCAGCCGACACCATCTTCACCGGATCGCGATCCTCGGTGTCAATGATCATGCCGCGGCGGGAGGAAATGTCACCCGTGATGTTGCCCAGGTACTCATTGGGCACCGTCACGACCACCTTCATGATCGGCTCCAGAAGGACCGGACCGGCCTTCTCAGTCGCTTCCATGACGGCCAGGCGACCGGCCTGCTCGAAGGCGACCTGCGAAGAGTCGACCGCGTGGTACGAACCTTCGACGATAGTCGCTTTGACGTTGATCATCTGATAGCCGAACTTGACGCCCGTGACACACGTCTGACGGATGCCATATTCGACGCTGGGGATGTATTCCTTGGGAATCGAACCACCAACGACTTCGTTGACAACGGCGATGTTGTCAGTGAAGTCGATCTCCTCGGCTGCGGCCTGCTCGGCCGTGAAGGGCTCGAAGTGGATGGTGCAGTCACCGAACTGACCGCGACCGCCGGACTGCTTGACGAACTTGCCACGGACGTATTCAACCTTGCGGGTGATCGCCTCGCGGTACGACACGCGAGGCTTGCCGACTTCGACGTTCACCTTCATGTCGCGGACGAGCTTGTTCTTGATGATTTCAAGGTGCAATTCACCCATGCCACTGATGATGGTCTGGCCGGTTTCCTCGTCGTAGGTAAATCGGAAAGATGGGTCTTCGCGGCGAATGGTCATCAAGGCCTCAGACAGGCGACGCTTGTCGTCCTGGCTCTTGGGCTCGATGGACATGCTGATCACGGGCTCGGGGAAGTGCATGCGCTCGAGGATGATCGGATCATCCATGTCGCACAGCGTGTCACCCGTGAACGAATCCTTGATACCGACGAGGGCGACGATGTTGCCAGCGCCGGTCTCTTCCAGGGGGATGCGGTTCTGCGCGTGCATCTCGAAGATGCGCGACGCGTTTTCACGCTTGTTGTTGCCGGGGTTCAGGAGGCGGGTGCCCTTGGTGATCTTGCCGGAGTAAATGCGGCAGTACGTCAGGTCGCCGTGAATGTCGGACACGACCTTGAAGACCAGGCCGGAGAAGGGAGCATCGGGATCGTGGGGACGGGTGAGGGCCTTGTCCTTGTCACGGGGATCGGTGCCCTGCACTTCGGGCTTCTCGGTGGGTGAAGGGAGGAAGGTGCAGACGGCGTCCAACAAACGCTGCACACCAACGTTACGAAGTGCCGCGCCGCAGAGAGCGGGGTAGCAGCGACGCTCAATCGTGCCCTTGCGCAGGGCGGCCTTGAGCTCTGCCTCGCTGGGGGCCTGATCGGCGAGATACTTCTCCATCAGGGCGTCATCGAGTTCCGCAACCTTCTCGATCATGACATGGCGCCACTTGGCGACATATTCAACCATGTCGGCGGGAATCTCGCGCTCGACCTGCTCTTCACCCTTTTCGCCTTCGAAGTAGTACGCCTTCTGGTTGATCAGGTCGACGATGCCCTTGTGATCGTGGCCGGTGCCGATCGGGACCTGAATCGGAATCGCATTCGCACCCAGACGCTTCAGAATGGAGTCGTAAGAGAAATCAAAGCTCGCGCCGATCTTGTCCATCTTGTTGATGAAGCACAGACGGGGAACTTTGTACCGGTCGGCCTGACGCCACACTGTCTCAGACTGCGCTTCCACGCCTTCCTTGCCGTCGAACACCGCAACCGCGCCGTCGAGCACACGCAGTGAACGCTCCACTTCGATGGTGAAGTCCACGTGCCCAGGAGTATCGATCAGGTTGAGCTTGAAGTCGCGCCCTTCGAACTGCCAAGGGCAGGTCGTCGCGGCAGACTGAATCGTGATGCCGCGCTCCTGCTCTTCCTCGAGGAAGTCCATCGTCGCGGTGCCTTCGTGCACTTCACCGATCTTGTAGGTCTTGCCGGTGTAATACAGAATGCGCTCGCTGACGGTGGTTTTACCCGCGTCGATGTGGGCGCAGATACCAAAGTTGCGGATGTGAGACAGATC
>CAYTYD010000386.1:0-2665 GCA_964441555.1 uncultured Phycisphaeraceae bacterium
GATCGACACTGCCGAGTCTTTCGGCCTGCAGGTCGTTCTTTCGCAGCGTGTCGACGAAAGCCAGAACCAGTTTCTGGTGCGCACAGTCGAAACAGCACAAGAGCGCGGGATTGGAAAGATCAGTTGGCCCGTGCACGCTGGTGGGGTGGGAGTGATCGATCTGGACGAGGCGGCGCGGCTAGTGCATCGCGTCCAGCTTGCTTCACGTCTGGTTCACTTGGCTCACGCCGAAGCTGCACCGATTCCAATCAAGGCCGACCTTGTCGATCTGGCGGATGAGCAGATTGCTGATCTTGCTCTTGACGTGGATGCTCCGGTGCGTCTGGCATGGTGGTGGGATGCGACGCTGGTGGCGCGGGTCATGGCCGATCGCCTCCCACCCGATTCAGCTCTGGACGCCACATCGCGGCTGAAGGTCACGCAGATCAGACGCTGGTTACCGGTTCTGATGGATGCCGGCGTTGATCTCTCAGTGCCGACCGCCTGACGCATCTCATACGGAAAATCGGGCGTCCGTCCACTTGGCCTGCGATTGGCTGCTCTCAATGGCTCGTTCGATGAAGTGGACACCTCGTGCACCATCCATCACGCCAGGAAAGTCAAACTCTGTCGCCGCCTGCGGCCCACCGGCACCCGCACGAATCGCGGCGGCCACACTGTTATACACGTTGGCAAACGCCTCGATAAATCCTTCCGGGTGGCCACTGGGCACGCGTGCTCCCGCCTTGGCGAGGTTGCCCAGGTAAGGATTGCCGCGACGGAAGATGCGCTCGGGTTGACCATCGCTGCGTAGAACTAGGAAGTTTGGGTCCTCCTGGCTCCATGTCAGCGTCCCTTTGCTGCCGCCAATACGGATGGTCAGGTCGTTCTCGCATCCGGCCTGAATCTGGCTGGCGATGAGCATGCCGCGTGCGGCCACGCCGTTGCGCGGTGCAAAACGCATCATCACCGCGGCGTCGTCATCCACCCGTCGTCCGGGCAGAAAGGTGCTCAGGTCCGCACAGATCGAATCCAGCTCCAGACCGGTGATATACGAAGCCAATTGCTCAGCGTGGCTGCCAATGTCGCCGATGGCTCCCGCCCCGGATCGCGCTGGATCGGTGCGCCAACCGGCCTGCTTTTGCCCGCTTGATTCGAGTGGCGTTGCCAGCCATCCTTGGTGGTACTCCACAACCACGCGGCGGATGTCACCCAACTCACCGTTGCGCACCAGATCACGCGCCTGCTTCACCATCGGATAGCCCGAGTAGTTGTACGTCACGCCAAAGACCACTTTGCGTGCCGCGGTGATCTCGCACAGTTCCCGGGCCTGCGCGCTGGTGAGCACCATCGGCTTATCGCACACAACATGGATGCCCGCCTCGGCAAACGCCTTGGCGATCGGATGGTGCATGAAATTCGGAGTCACGATGCTGACAAAATCAATCCGCTGCTCGCGCGGCAGCTTGGTCTCGGCCGCCAGCATCGTCTGCCAATCTGGATACACGCGTGAAGGATCAAGGCCGAGATCTCGCCCTGAAGCGATCGATTTCTCCGGTGTCGATGCGAGCGCTCCGGCGACCACTGCCACATGCCCATCCATGCATGCTGCGAGCCGGTGCACTGCGCCGATAAAGGCATCGCGTCCGCCGCCCACCATCCCCATTCGAAGTGTTCCAGGCCGTAATGAACCGATGTGCGACACTCTCGCCTCCCATCTCGCTGAGAATCCGCGAGTGTACGCAAACGCGACGGGACAAATGCCTACCGAAGCATGATGGCCAGAATCGCAAAACCGATCATCGCGATCGGACCGACCAGGAAAAGTCCCGCACACAACCAACTCGCAACCACCCATCCACCCAGGTGCTTGAGTGCGGCAAAGTACCCCTTGCGTCGCGACGGTGGTACGTAGTTCTTGATGACACTCGATGTTGCGATAGGGAAATTGAGCAGATTTGCAATGAACAGCAATGCGACCAGGCACATCAGTGACTCTTCTGGGCCACGATTTCCGATGGCCGTAAAGAGCGTCCACAGCAGGAGAGGCATGGCGATCAAGACCGGCCAGCCAATCTTCCAGACCAGACTGCCTTGCACAGGATAGGGAAGGCCGCGAAAGGCGTGGGCGAAGGAATACTGCGTGCCGCATTCCGGACACGCCCCGTCAGTCGGCATGCCAGCCAGCGAGTACGAGCACCGATAGCAGACATACCCAGCCGGGATATTCGGCGGCAAAGGGTCGTAGGCGAAACGACATTCCGGACAGATGCCAGTGGCTGCAAGCCCGCGAAGCGAGTACCCGCAGTTGTGGCAGCGGTATTCGTCGCTCCCATGGATGGGTGGTGCAGAGTCTGACCTCTCGCCCATCACAGTTGCGGGCGAAAGAGCTTCGGGAGCTGGCTCATCAGCCGAACGGACGACCGGTGGACCTGAAGGTCCGGAAGAATGTGATTCGTCGGCGTTCTCTGGCTGGGTTGGCACGAGCAATACAGGATACGGGAGATTCGTCGTATCGGTTCGCGTCGGGGGATCGAACCGTCTGCCACTGCCACTCTGTCAGTCGGATGCCACTCCGACACGAAGTTGTCCAGTTTATGCCTCAATAACAGTGCAATAAGCGGCTTTGGACCTGCAGCTTACTCCAAGCATGATCTGGCACGGATGTTGCAATATGAGAACTAGG
>CAYTYD010000387.1:0-2638 GCA_964441555.1 uncultured Phycisphaeraceae bacterium
TTCCCCGGTGCCTTCGGCTCGCTGGGCACCTCCTTCGGCCGCACCAGCATCGTCAGCTGATCGGCGCTCATCACGATCCTTCACTCAGGGCGTGTCCATCAGGGCACGCCCTGTTTGCTTTTCCGCCGCCACACACCCACCCCGTCGCGCTAGCATGGTTCATGCCCTCGTCACTGGTCACTCTCGAATCCTCCGGCCCCGTGGTCCGTCTCACGCTCCATCGCCCAGAGGCCCGCAACGCCCTCTCGATGGATCTGCTGACTGAACTGCTGACCTCGCTGCAATCTCTCCGCAACACCAACGCCCACATCCTCGTCATCACCGGCGAGGGCAAATCCTTCTGTGCTGGAATGGATCTCAAAGCTGTAGTCGGCCACCCCGGCAACGCCTTGAAGCTCCTATCCACGCTCGCCGAAGTCACCTGCACGCTCCGTAAGTTGCCGATGGTCAGTATCGCCCGCGTGCAGGGCGCGGCGATCGGCGGCGGCTGCGGCCTGGCCTGCGTCTGCGACCTCACGCTCACCCACGCCGATGCCAAGCTGGGCTACCCCGAGGTCGATCTGGGCGTCTGTCCCGCTGTCGTCGCTCCCTGGCTGGTCAAGAAGATCGGCCCCGGCCCCGCCCGCCGCGTGCTGCTCTCCGGCGGCCTGATGACCGGCACCGAGGCCCACCGCATCGGCATTGCCGACAGCGTGTGGCCCGACGTCACCGCTCTGGATGCCGCGATCGAGGACACCGTCAAGCGTCTCTCTTCCGGCGGCCCCCCCGCCCTTCGCTCCACCAATGTTCTTCTAAACCAGCTCGTGGGCTCCCTATCCTATTCCCCAGTCCGCGCCGGCGCGGAACTCTAGGCCCGCATCGTCAATCTCCCCGAGACCCAGGCCATCCTCAAAGCCAAGTTCGGCCTCTGATTTCAAGTCTGATTCCACGGTCTTTCCATCAGGATCACACCCATGACCCCCAACACCATCGAACCCTTTCATATCGACATGGACAGCGACGGCATCGCCACCGTCAAGCTCGATCAGCCCGGTCGCCCCGTCGTGGTCCTCGATCACGACCTCCTCCGTCGCCTCGAAGCCACCCTCGCCGCCCTCCCTCGCGGCATTCGCGGCTTCATCCTCGCCAGCGCCAGCGAACGCGTCTTTGTCGCCGGTGCCGATCTGAAAACCATCACCGAATGGTCAGATGATCAGCTCCATCGCTATCTGGCCTTCGGCTCGGAGGTCTACCTCACCCTCGCCACCCTCCCCTGCCCCACCGTAGCCGCCATCAATGGCGCTGCGCTGGGCGGCGGACTCGAGCTCCCCATGCACTGCGATGGCATGATCGCATCAAGATCCATCAAGCCCTATCCCGTCGGACTTCCCGAAGCGGGCCTGTGCATCTGTCCCGGCTGGGGTGGCACCAACCTTCTACCCATGTGGGTCAAACCTGAAGCCATCCCCGATGCCATCGCGCGCACCTGCGCTGGCAAACCTTACATTCTCGATGAAGCCATCGCCGCCGGGCTGTTCGATCAAGTGGTCGATTCAGCCGCCGACCTCATCCCCGCGTGCAAAGCATGGCTGAAATCCCGCCCCGCCTCATCCACCAACACCCGCGAGCTCTGGAACGGCCACACCACATCCCGCGCTGCCGCGGTCAAAGCCCTCGATGCAATTCGGCACGAACTTCCCAACACCGATGAAAGCCGCGCCTGCGCTACAGCTCTCGATATCGGCCTCACCCAGGGCTATGTCGCGGCACTCGCCTCCGAGCGCGACTCCCTCGTCAAACTCCGCCACACACCCAGAGCCAAAGAAGCACTGGCAGCGTTCTTTGCCAAATCGGCGAAGAAGTGATCTCAGCCTGCAGGGCTGAAAGGAAATAGCCGGGGGTCATGGCGAAGCCATACCCCCGGAGTAAGACAAGGCACATCCAGACGGTCTCACGACGCAGTCACGATTGATCACTGGCCGTTCACGCAGTGAGTTGAACACGTTGCCGTGAGTGCAAACGCACCATTCGCAACAACCGGTTCGTTATGATGAGTTTATGCGACGACCGCGTATCCGATCTTGCCTTCCCGTCATTCGTTTTATTCCCATGTTGATTGCGATGAGTTCGCTTTTCAGCATCATCATTTCCAGCGTGAGTCTCATTCTGCTCGGTTCGCGATGCGTCTCACGTTCTCCCGAATTTGAGAATGAAACCAGACAGCTGATTGAACGCATGCTTGTTGCTGACATGATTGATCGCGAGCGAGCGGCGGCCATACTGAAACAGCACGGTGTGGCTGGTGATGTTGGGATGAAGATCGGAACCCCAATCGGCGCGGATGTGATTCGGGCGACGTTGGTCAAGCCCGGCACCGGATTCGACTTTCCTCAACTCGGCGATAAATTGGTTCAACACGGACTCAGACTTGGCGCAAGCGGATTGATCGTCGCGACAGTGGTCCTCGGCGGATGGATGAATCCGCGGAAACGAATCGAATCCGAACCCAACGTCAAGTCCCAAGTTGATGGGCCTGTGCAAATATAAACGTAGCCTCTCTCGAAGCGTCCAGCGCGGGTTCTCTGTCTTTGCCTTCCCTGGTGCCTGATGACCGGCACCTGATGCATGATCCCTGATGCTTGGCTTTAGTACGCCATGC
>CAYTYD010000388.1:0-2574 GCA_964441555.1 uncultured Phycisphaeraceae bacterium
GCCATGCGCTCTGCACTGTGCCGTCCCAAGACGTGACCAATCTCGTGCCCGAGCACCCCAGCCAGTTGCCCTTCTGTTTCCAGACGCGACAAGAGCGCGATGGTGATGAAAATCTGCCCGCCGGGCAACGCAAAGGCATTCACTGTTCGACTGTCGGCCAGGACATGAAACTCAAAGGGGTAGCCAGGAGCTTCCGCTGGCAACGCACGCACCAACCGGGCCCCGACCTGATCCACTAATTGCTGGGCTTTGGCATCCGCCGCGAACCCGCCAAATTGCGCGGCCATGACCGGAGCACTCTGCTCACCGATGGCGACTTCTTGCTCAGGAGTCATCACCACGTATTGCTTCTTGCCAGTCACGCGATTGAAAGATGAACTGCTGCAGTAGCTCAGAACGCTTACCACGCCGATCACGAGCGCAATCAGGATTCGTGCGTTTAAAATAGATCGCCCGTCACCCATGTTTTCGTCTGTCCTTCAGGTCAATCTTCCGCAACGAGAAACCAGCGTTTGACCGGCACGATCACTTCTGATCCCACCTCGGGACCCTCAAGATAGGTCATAATGAAATGTCCTTGCATCGTTCCCCACTCGGTGTGAATGGGAACGTAGCTGGCATACTCATGCTCGTCGCCAGCAGCGATCTCCGGCTGCAATCCGATGACGCCTTCACCTTCTACTACTTTGCTTTCGCCCACGCCATCCACGATTTCCCAGTGTCGGCGAAGCAACTTGACGCTCCAAGGCCCTTCATTGCGAATGGAGATTGCATAGCCAAATACAAAGAGGGGCGGCCGAATATCCGTCCCCTCGGGGTCTGATTCATCCTTGAGGTATCGTGGCACCACCGACACGGTAATTCCTCGTGTCGTCAGAACTGAACCGCGATCCCGGCCCGCCTTGAGCATGACGAAATGGTATCTCCCACGTCAAGCCACCCAGACCACGGCAGGAACTCCACGTGCATCGCAGGATGAGGGCCTTCGGTGCCAGACTCTGCCACACTTAGTTCATCCGCACGCCATCGGCGTCCGTCGTGGTGTGCACGATGTCCACGATCGCCCACGCCACACCAGCCGCGATCAAGATGCCAAAGGTGCACGGCGACAGGAACAGCCCGACCAGGCCCAGCACCAACTGCCCCACACCACGACTGTTGTATCCGGCCACAAAGCTGTGTACACCTAGCCAACCAAAGAAGATCGCCACTACGACGTACACCAATCGCGAGCAACGCGGGATCGCCGTCACATTGACATAGCTCCCCGTCGGTGCACTCGAGACCGGTCCCACCCCACCCACGCCGGAAGTACCCATGTTCATCCCTCCACCTTTCTGCCCTTTCCCGGCCATGCACAAAGGACACACTGCCGGGGCCTGGCTGAAATCTGTGATCTGCACGTTGTGACCGCAATACTCGCATTTCCACTGAAGCATGTGCTTTCTCCGGTCCTTGGCGTGCAATCGACTGACTTTCCAAAGCAGCGCAATCCTCACGCTGTTTGGATTGTCCAAGGGCCACTTTTGCGGACCCCACGCCTACTCTTTCGCCCTTTCCCTCACGCGATTTCACGGAGTTTGAAAATTATGGAAACCACTCTCATCATTCTGAAGCCTGACGCCGTTCAACGCGGCATCATGGGTCGCATCCTCAGCCGCTTCGAAGACAAGGGCCTGCAGGTCGTGGGCTGCAAACTCATGCAGATTTCTCCCGAATTGGCCGCCACCCACTATGAATCCCACAAAGGCAAGGGTTTCTATAACGGTCTCGTCGGCTTTATGACCTCTTCCCCCGTCCTCGTCCTCGCCGTCCGCGGCATTGGTGCCATCACCATCTGCCGCAACATGATGGGCGCCACCTTTGGCTCCAAGGCCGCCCCCGGGACGATCCGTGGTGATTTCGGAGTTTCCAACTCTTACAACCTCATTCACGGGTCCGATAGCCCCGAAGCCGCCACCCGCGAACTCGGCCTCTTCTTCAAGGCCGGCGAAGTCATCGAATTCCCCCGCACCACCGACCGGTGGATCTACGACTCTTCCAGTGGCAAGGCCGAGTAATTCGCGCCGCTAAAAACGACTTGCAATCACCAGAAGGCACTCCGTCATTCCGACGCAGTGCCTTCTGTGCGTTTTTCACCCACTCTCATCCGCTCAGTTCGCAGTTTCAATCAGCGGCACTCGGATCTGAAAATCAGTTCCCCGCCCCGACTCACTGACCACATCCATGCGTCCATGATGCGCCTCCACGATTCGACGGCTCGTCGGCAATCCCAATCCTGTTCCGCCCGCCTTGGTCGTGAAGTATGGCTGAAACATCTTCTGTCTCGCCTCTTGGGGAATGCCGGGTCCTGTGTCGATCACCTGAATCACCGCCATACCCCGTCCATCAGCATCCACTTGCCGAGAGGTCCGCAAAATCAACTCTCTGCTCCGCGCCGGGTCCGCATCCAATCCTCCCATGGCCTGTACAGCATTCAGCATCAGGTTCAATACCGCCTGCTTCAATCGCGGCCCATCGACCTCTGCCATCAAATTCTCTTTCGCCAAGTCCACCCGCATCCGCACGCCGGCC
>CAYTYD010000389.1:0-2551 GCA_964441555.1 uncultured Phycisphaeraceae bacterium
AATTGTGCGGGCAAGGGGCGCGGGGGCGGAGGCACCTTCCTGAGCGAAGTCGGCGGTGGTGAGGGGAACGGCGTTTTTGATTGCCGCGGATTTGCCGGAAGAGCAGCCGCTGAGGCAACCCAAACCAGTGGCGAGGCCGACTGTGCTGCAGAGGATCGCTTTGCACACATTCTGGGAAGCAATGAATCTTGGCATATTCGCCTTGGACTTTGCCTGCGTTGCCGAATGATCCGCAGATCGTGACAGAGATTGGGTTCGGGTCTTTCCGGCTAGAATGGCCCGTGTCCGAAAGGGGTGTTGTATCCCTTTGGGACATGGGCAATATATCTCACCGACGGAAGGCACGCGATGTCGATTATTCTCCCCGGATCCGGTTCCGGTTCAGGTAGCGGTGGAACGGCAAATCCCAATCCGGGCAATTCGCCTGCGGCGGGTCCGAAGATTGTGGTGGATAGTGACTGGAAATCGCAGGCGCAAGCGGAAAAAGAGAAGCTGAATGCCCAGGCGGAGGCCAAAGCCGCGGCGGCTGCATCGGCGTCTCCGAAGGGACGTGGGGCTCCCGGAGAGCCAGTGCAATTGACAGATTTGGTGAGCATGCTGGTGACGCAGGCCCTGATGTACATGGGCGGGATTCCCGACCCAAGGACGGGGCAAGCGGTGGTCGCGCTGGACTACGCCAAGATCTATATTGACATGCTTGGCGTGCTGGAGGAGAAGACCAAGGGGAATCTGACTCCGGAGGAGGAGAAGATGCTGGGTCAGACGGCGCATGAACTTCGCATGGAATTTGTTGAGGTGGGCGCGGCGATCGCACAGGCGGTGAAGGAAGGGAAGATCAAGCCGCAGCAACTGGGTGGCAGCGCCAGCGCGATGGGAATTGGAGGCGGAGCTGGAGGTGTGGGTGGGGGAGTGGTTGGCGGCGGTGGTGTCGGGGGGATCACGGGGCCGGGACTTTCATAAAGTGAACGCCTTGGGCTGATGAATTCAGCGATGGACGTGCGGTGTTTCAGATCAACATTGTGAGGGCCATTCGTGGCGACCAAGCACACAGCATTTTCGAATCACTTTCTGCTCCGCCGGCTGCACTCCCTTACGGGTGTGGTGCCGATCGGCGTCTTTCTGATCACACACTTGTTGACGAACTCGTCGGTGATGTGGGGAAACCTGGACTCGCGCCAAGAGATTTATGGTCACAGGGGGACGGCGACGTTTCAGCATGAAGTGAATTTCATTCACTCGATTCCGTATCTGTTGATTGTCGAAGTCTTTGGGCTTTGGCTGCCGATCGCGTTTCACTCGATCCTGGGTGTTTACTACGCCATGGGTGGCAAGGCCAATCTGGGGTCGTATGCGTATCAGGACAACTGGCGGTACACGCTCCAACGGATCAGCGGGTATTTGGGGATTCTCTTCATCTTCTATCACATTGCGACGCTGCGGTGGGGATGGACCTTCCTGATTCCGGGCGGCACGCAGTGGGATCACAACTACGCCGCGTCGACTCTTGCGATGGCGCTGCAAGGTGGCGGTGAGGGAATGACGGGGGCGGGGCTGGCGGTGTCGGCGTTCTACTTCATCGGTGTGTCGCTGCTGGTGTTCCACTTTGCCAATGGATTGTGGACGGCGGCGATCACGTGGGGAATCACGATCAGCGTGCCAGCGCAAAAGCGGTGGGGGATGATGTGCGCGGGACTGGGCGTGGCGCTGATGGCGATGGCGTGGGCGAGCGTGATTGGCTACGCGCGGCTGGATGTGGCCAAGGCGCGGCAGACGGAACAGCGCATGCTTGACAGCCACGGTGAAGGTGCGGATAACCCCGCGAAGACCTCATCGGCACTTCCTTCCAAGTGACGGATGGCCGTCATCCAAGATTCGACCTCCAACGAATTACCTCTCAAAGAGAAACTCATCATGGCAGCAGCAGGCAATCAACGTGTGATCGTGGTCGGGGGTGGGCTGGCGGGTCTTGCCGCGAGCGTGCGGATCGCCGAATCGGGCCTTGCGGTCGACCTGTTTTCGGTGGTGCCGGTGAAACGCAGCCACAGCGTGTGTGCCCAGGGGGGCATCAACGCGTGCAACGAAGTGGCGCGGCAGCAGGGATACAGCGAGTACGAGCACTTTGACGAGACGATCTACGGCGGCGACTTTCTGGCTGATCAGCACCCAGTGCTGGAGATGGCGAACTGGGCACCCAAGATCATTGATCTTCTCGATCGCATGGGCGTCCCCTTTAATCGCACCAGCGAGGGGTATCGGGATCTGCGGCTCTTTGGTGGTTCTTTGTTCAAGCGGACGCACTTTGCCGGCGCGACGACGGGGCAGCAGTTGATCTATGCCCTGGATGAGCAAACACGCCGGTATGAAAGCGAAGGCAAGGTCACCAAGTATGAATTCTGGGAGTTTTTGTGGCCGGTGATTGAGGATGGACGGTGCGTGGGCAGTCGTCGAGTATTTTTTCGTGGGCGCGCGAGTTGCAGTTTTTCCACGACGCGCACTTTTTTTTTTTTTTTTTGAATTTTCCCGTTTCCTGATGGGTCCTTCCGATCGTCAT
>CAYTYD010000390.1:0-2536 GCA_964441555.1 uncultured Phycisphaeraceae bacterium
CGCGGCGATCGCGCACGTAGAAGCAATCGCAATCAAAGTTGGTCAGCAGCCACTTGTGCGGGTTGAAGCAGAATGAATCAGCATTCTCGATGCCATCCAGAATGTGGCGAAACTCCGGGCAGATCGCGGCAGCGCCCGCATGCGCGGCATCGATGTGAAGCCAGCAGTGCGGGGCATGAGCGAGAATGACCTTGGCAATCTCAGGAATCGGATCGATCGCGGTGGTGCCGGTGGTGCCGACCGATGCGCAGACAAAGCCCGGAACCAGCCCGGCGGCGATGTCGGTGGCGATGGCGTGCTGTAGAAGGTCCGGGCGCAACCGGCCGTTGGCCTCCACATCAATCAGCCGCACACGAGCGCGATCTTCGGGGCCGGAGGAGAACCCAGCGATGATCGCAGCTTTGACGATGCTGGAATGGGCCTGCTGCGAGCAGTAGATGGTGAAGCGTGAGGCGATGTCAGCGTGGTCACGATGCAGCGTGCGGAGGCGGTGGCGTGCCGCGACAAGGGCGACCAACGCGGCTTCACTCGCCGTGCCGTGGATGACTCCCCCACCGCTTCCATTGCTGTGAAATTGCGGCGGGAGTTGCAGCATCTGGGCCAGCCAATCCAACACGCGGGTTTCCAGTTCGGTGCAGGCAGGGCTGGTGAGCCAGAGCATGCCCTGCACACCCAGGCCAGCGCTGAGCAATTCGCCCAGCACGCCGGGACCGCTGATGTTGGCGGGGAAAAAGCCGAAGAATCGCGGACTTTGCCAATGTGTCAAGCCAGGGAGGATGATCTGATCGAGATCGCGGCGGATGGCATCCCACTCTTGATGGTCACCCGGCTGTGCCGGCGGCGCGAGGGGAAGTTGTGCCGCGACGTCGCCGGGCTTGACCTGACCGAGGACGGGAAAGTCGCCGACGCGCGACCAGTAGTCGGCGATGGTGTCGATGAAGGCATACCCCTGACGGCGGAATTGTTCCGGAGTCATGTGGGAGATGGAGGTTGGATCGCGCGGCTGATTCACCAGTGATCACTCCTGAAAGGCGATCACTCCGGCAGCTTGGCCAACTCCGCAGACAAGCGATTGGCGATTTTCTCCACCGTCTTGGGAGAGAAGTCGAATGCGATGCCCGCCGCGGAGAAGAGTTCCGGCAAGGGCTTGCTGCCGCCCAATGAAAGCCCCCGCAAGTACGAATCAATCGCGGTGGATTCGCCACGTTCGAGCGACATGAGCCAGAGCTGCAACGCACCGAGCTGTGCGATGCCGTATTCGATGTAATAGAAAGGATTGCCGAAGAGGTGTCCCTGACGCTGCCAAACCACTTTGCGGATGTCATCCAGACCGGACCAATCAACACTCGCTCCAAAGCGTGCATCGAGTGAGAGCCAGTGGGCAGCGCGATCAGCGCGAGTGTGGGTGGGGTTGGAATAGACCCAGTGCTGGAAGGCGTCGATGGTCATGATCCAGGGGAGGATCTTGATGATGCCCTCAAGCTGGCCGCGAATGGCGCGGGCATGATCGTTGGAATCGGGGTAATAGCCCCCCAACCCGCCCCAGTGCGGCATGGTGAGCAATTCCATGCTCATGCTCGCGACTTCGCAGAACTCGATGGGTGCGCTGCGATAGCGCAGCAGGGGTTCATCGGTGCAGACCATGGAGTGAAAGGCGTGGCCCGCCTCGTGCACCATGGTGTGAACATCGCTGGAGCGGCCCGCGGCATTCATGAAGATGAAGGGGCGGCGAGAGCGATCGAGCATGTACTGGTATCCGCCGGGGGCCTTGCCTTGGCGGCTATCGAGATCGAGGCCTGCACCCCCTGCCGCGCCGCGCTGTTCGCTGCCATCACCCAGTTGTGAGAGCATGGCGGCGAGGCGCGGATCGAGAAGCTGGAAACAGCGGACTGCCTTAGACATGAGTTCGCCGCCGCCACTGAAGGGGCGAAGCGGTGGACGATTTTTGGGATCCACCGCCAGATCCCATGGACGCAGTGCGGAGAGCTTGAGAGAAGTGGCGCGTGACTTTTCCAGATCCTTGACCAGTGGCACGATACACCGCTCCACTGCTTCGTGAAATGCGAAGCAGTGAGCCGGCGTGTAGTCAAATCGCTGCATGGCGCGGAAGGCGTAGCCGACGTAATCGTTGAAGCCAGCGTTTTTGGCCACTTGCGTGCGCTTGGCGATCATCTGGTCATACACGGCGTGGATGGATTCAACATCCTGCATGCGGCGAGCGGCGACTGCGCGCCAAGCCGATTCACGCACGTTGCGATCCTGCGACTCCTGATAGCGGGCCATCTGGGGAAGGGTCTGCACCTTGCCGTCATACTCAACTGTCTGCTTGCCAGCGATCTGATCAAACTGCTGACTGAGGAGATCGAGCTCAGTTTCGATTGGAACATTCTCGGGGCGGAAGAGTTCGACATCGACGCGAGTGGAGCGATCGAGGACCAGGTAGCGGTCTTTGGGTAAGGGGAACTTTGCCGCCAACTCGATATAGCGCTGATCGAGAGCAAAGGAGATGGGTTTGAGCTTGGGTGGTACCTCGCTG
>CAYTYD010000391.1:0-2535 GCA_964441555.1 uncultured Phycisphaeraceae bacterium
CGTCGTCGACTTCTTCGACTACCTCGATTTCGTCGCAAGCTTCGCCGCCAACTCTTCCGCCGCCGACTTCAACGCCGACTCCGTCATCGACTTCTTTGATTACCTCGACTTTGTCGAATCCTTCGCCGCGGGTTGCTGAGTTCCCTTTCGTGGCACGGTCTCGGCCTCGCAAGGCCGAGCAGTCTTGGCCCGCGCGCAGCCCAAGGGTCTGCCTGTGTATCAGTATCCGCCTAGTGCCCAGTGCCTAGTTCCTTCTTGTTTTCCTGACGCCTGATCACCTGCATTCTCTCAACACCCACTCGAAAACGCCGCCACAAAATCCAGATAGTCAAAGAAGTCAATCGACCAATCCGCGTTAAAATCCGCGCTCCAGTCACCACTGCTGAACGCCGCGACAAAATCCAGGTAATCAAAGAAATCCACGCTGCTATCGCTGTTGAAATCCGCAGCGCACCCATTCACGATCAGTTCCGCGGCATCACTCGTCACATTCCCGCAACCATTCCACACCACAACGTCATACATCCCCGAATCCGCCAGCATCGCCGGATCAATCACCAGCGTCTCAGTCATCGCCCCCGAAATCCGTCCATCATCCACCACACTCTCCCCATTCCTTCGCCATTGATAGTTCAAGGGCGAGCTCCCCGATGTGTACACCGTCATCGTCATCGGCTGTCCCGTCGGCACCGTCACACCTTGCGGCGGGAACGTGATCTGCGCTGGAGTACCCACCACCAACGCCGCCCCATTCGTCGTCACGCTCCCCGCCACGTTGCTGATCACACAGTCAATCGTTCCTGAGTAATACCACAGCGCCGGATTGATCGTCAGTTCCGGCGTGGTCGTCCCCGAGATGCCATCCACATCACTCAGCGCACCGCCATCCAGTTGCCACTGATACGCCAGCGGCGCACTGCTGGTCGCAGCCGCTGTGAATGTCGTTCCACCACCTTCGCACAGTGATTGACTCACAGGATGCGTGGTGATCTCCGGCACTCCCGGCGGGTTCAATAGATACTCGCTGTATTCAAACTCAAAGAAATCGGCTAGGGGAAATGTGTTCGCGCCCATCTGCGCATCAAACCCCGCCTGATCAAACGTGAACAAGGGATCCGCATACGCCTGCGAAGACCTCGGATACAGATTGTGAATGCTGTAGCCACTGGCCTGGGCGATCAATCGCACTTGCGTGACGTTCTGTTCCGGTTGCGAAGGATTGAACGAAACCTGCACGTTCGTGTCGAACGTCGCAGTTTCGTTGTTCGCGTGTGTCGACACGCTCACCTGCTGAGAGTTGATCCGCACTTGCGAATACGCAAACCCCTGCGCTTGCCCACGCACATTCACCCACACCGGAATCGAATAGTTCCCCGGGGGCGGATTTCCACGCGGCCGCACAACGACGTAGTACTCAATCAGCGCACTTGAGAAAATTGAAAATTGCAGCGTGTCCCCCTGACTCACTGCCGCCTGCACTGCCGCCATCGGACGAATGCCGCCAAATGTCTCTGCGCTCCCCTGCATCGAATACTCGTGTTGGTCACCATCTGGATCCCAGATTCCCGACCAGTCGCCATACACGCGCTGCGCAATCGCACCAGTTCTCGAAACCGATCCCACACCGGAGAGCTGCGCCGTCACGTTTACGCTGTACACCGCCGGAGGCGTCACCTGAGCCAGTGCATCTGTCACAGTCGCCACACACATCGCCATGCCGACCACCGAACCGACCACCGAACCGACCAAGGCCTGTTTCGTGTGCACGCTGCTCATGGCAACCTCCCAGACGAGTTGTCTCCGCGCAGCATACCTCCAACCACCCTAATCACAACCTCCTTCTCACCTTTTGCCTTTTCTGGTGCCTGATGCCCGATGCCTGGTGCCTAACGCCTTGCCTTCTCTGCCTTTACATCATTTTCCAAACAAAACCCTCTCAAGCTCTTGACGCCACCAAACAAATTACTATCCTGAGGCCATGGACACACCCCTACAAAACCTCAACGCCGCCGACCGCGAGCTCCTCGATCTTGCCATCGAACGCGACCTCAACCTTCATTCCCTCATCAGTCAAACCGCCCCGCACCCATCGCGGCACACCCTCTCCTCCCTCCTCGTCTGGTTCGCCCAGCCACACATCAAGGCCGCCGCCACCTTCCTCGTCTCCTCCTACTCCTTCGTCGACGACCTCGCCCAGAACCTCATTCAAAAAGATCTCCGCGAAGGCCTCAAAAAGGTCTTCGCCCAAACCCTCACCTTCAACAACCTCCTCACACCCACCGCCGACAACGCCGATCGCGCCAACCGTGCTCTTCGCGAATCCCGCCTCGTCGCCTCCGCACTCAAGCGCCTCAATACCAATCCAAAGCAATCCGCGCCACGCTCTAAACCCACCTCACCCCCAACCACATCACCCCACCCACCCCCCCAAGCACACCCTCGCGCCCCAACACCTTCATCGATCGCGGCGCCCCACTCCGCGTCTCGCCCGGCGCAACACCCGGATTCCCCGCCCACAGCGTCCCACGGGAGCGT
>CAYTYD010000392.1:0-1393 GCA_964441555.1 uncultured Phycisphaeraceae bacterium
CTTTGATCCCGCGAAGTTGCAGATCGGTGACCACTTTCTCTACAAGTTCATCCTGCGAAAATAGCGTGACCGCATCGCCCCCAGTCGCCACCACCTGCGGATACGCCTCGTAATACTCGGCATAGACATCAATGAGGTGATGAACCATGCCGCGCACTGCCGCCGCCGCCCCCAGTTGCATCGCGTGTGCGGTGTCTTTGCCAAATGGTCCGCGGGAGACATCCGGCAAGGCAAATTGAAGCGATGGGAGTTTTGCCGTGTTCTCGTGCAACGCCTTCAACATCGTTGCTGCGCCAGGGGCAATGCACCCGCCTTGGAAGGTTCCTTCGCCATCGACAAAGTCGACGACCGTGGCCGTGCCGCAATCGATCACAATGACGGCCTGCTTCAGCGTTGAATACGCGCCCAGCGCATTCAGCAGGCGATCCACGCCCACCGAAGTCGGTTGCTCTACCGCGATCTCGATGGGCACAGGCAGGTCCTTCCCCACCCGCATCACCTGGTCAAAGTTCATGCCCTTGAGTTCACGCTCGATCGGGTCGGCAATCGGATCGTTCACGCTCGCCAGCAGGATCACGGAGGATTCCGCGTTCTCCCCCGCAGCATCCACGACCGCCTTGATGATGGCGGCCCGATCAGTATTGGCGACCGCTTCCAGCGTGGCGACATCGCGCCCCTGAGAGGGGTGCTTGAACGTGGCGACTTTGGTTCGAGTATTCCCAACACTGACGGCAATGACGTGGCTCTGGTCCATTGCCCCAGAGTATGCGCCGATTCAGCGAATATGGGCCCAAATCCCTACAAATCAGCCCGGGAATGCCAGTTCTTCAGCAAAGTCAAAGACGTTGTCAAACTGGTCCAGCGCATCATTGTCGCTGCGTCCCAGAATGCCAACGGCCAGCATGGCAAAGACGATGTTGCCCACATCACGAGTGGCACGGATGCCCCAGTGAGAGAGAACAGTCTGGGCCATTCCCCCGTAGCGATCCATCGCCAGATCCTTGATGCCATAGCACAACTGCTGAGCCGAAACGTGCCGTGCCGAATCAGGGGAATGCAGCGTTCCGCCTTCACGCTCCTGCTGCTCGCGCAGCCCGTGGATCATCTCCACGGTGTGCCGCACACCCTCGCGTACGAACTGATAAGCCATCGGGGGGTATTCACCAAACTCCTGCTGGGCCGATTTCCAGGCCTTCGCCAGTTGTGCCACATCGTGTCCACGAGCGTGTGTTGGAGATGTTGCGCTTGACGTCGCAGAGAGCGTGCTTTCACTCGCATCGCTCGCGGCATTCATCGCTTCGATCTGTTCATCCAGCTTCGCGGCCATTGCCTTGGCTTGCGCCACAGTCGTTTTCCACGTGACCTTTACCGGCGGCATGGATGGCTTGCCTGA
>CAYTYD010000392.1:1403-2534 GCA_964441555.1 uncultured Phycisphaeraceae bacterium
CCCAGCCGGATGAGGTGCTGGCTGGGGAGATGCCTGGCCATCAGATGCTGGATTCGAATCGCTGTTCAAGCAGCACATCTCCCAAATGGACACTGTCGCCTCAACGGAGCTGAACAATGTCGGATTTGCTACGCCCCTTGCAGGAAATCATATGCGCGGAGTCCAAGCACCCGATCCATCTATCGGACCACTCCCAATCAGTTCTGCAAAAGCTCTCGACTAGGCGTACGCGTGCAGACCCGGCAGAATCAGATTCACTCCGAAATAGCACCAGAGCATGGTGAAGAAGCCCACCACACTGAGCCAGGCGGAGACCAATGCCCGGTTCTTGCCGGTGGCAAAGCGCACGTGAATCAGGATGAGGTAGACAATCCAGGTGATCAGTGCCCACGTCTCTTTGGGGTCAAAGGCCCACCAGCGGCCCCACGAGTGGTCCGCCCACCAGCCACCCAGCAGGATGCCCACACCCAGGAACCAGAACGCCAGCTGCAACACCGTCATCTGCGCGGTGTCGAGGTCTTTGAGCGTGCGTGCGATGGTGCCGGGAGTCGCCGAGGTGTCATCCAGCCCCGCGCCATCAGAAGTAGAAACTGAGCCAACTCCAGCAACGGCCACTGCCGGCAGTGTCCCCTTGGACTTGGCCGAGTAGTGCGTCACCAGATAGAAGCAACTGATCAGGAAGCCCAGCGTGATCAGTGAATACGACACCAGCACGATGGTGACGTGGTATTTCAGCAGCACGCTGGTGTTGAGAATCGCGGCTTCGCGTTCAATGTTGTAGCCAGGAATGCCAGTCTGCGTGGCGCCAACAAGGGCCAGGAACCCGGCCCCAGCCGCCGCAGCGCCAAAGAGGGGTTGCTTCCGCGCGGTCATCAACGCCAGACCCACGATCGCGGCAAACAGCGAGATGCCGGTCATGGATTCAAACTGATTCTGAATCGCATACCGCTGCGCGAGATAGCTGCGCATGCCAAAGGCCAGGGCATGAATGACGATGGCGATGATGAACATGACGATGCCGCCACGCATCAGCCAACTGCGACCAGTGCCAAAAGCGAGGATGAGCATCAGAAAGCTGAACGCGTACGCAATCCAACCAAGATCAAAGCCGCGTGAGCGGTTGTACGAGAC
>CAYTYD010000393.1:0-2249 GCA_964441555.1 uncultured Phycisphaeraceae bacterium
TGGTGTCCAGCAGCACACCCAGCCGGGTCTTCCCCGCGCCATTGGCTCCGATGATTCCGCCCCCGTCTCTCGTGTCACCATTCCCATCGAAAAAACCGCACGCCCTCCCGCCATCGGCTCGCGCATCAAGCTCAACATCGCCACGCAGGATGCTGTGAGTTACGAGCCGGTGAAATAGCATTTCGGCCTTTGCTTCACGCTCTGGCGAATCTCATCGAACTGCGTCTTCAAGCGCGGCGGCACTTGTCCCCGTTCACATGCATCCAGCAGACGTCGCGCTTCAGCTTTCAGGCCGCATGCCAGGCACGCCCGCGCCAGCCAGATGCTGGAGCTGACCTCCGCAGGTCCCTGCACAAGCACTCGCTCGAGCATCCGAATTCCCTGGCCGCACGCATCGATGGCGCTCTTCTGTTCCCCATCCTTCCATCCACGACCATGCCGCGCCATCACGTCAATCGCCATCAATAGTGCCCGATCGGTCTGAGAAAGTTCCTTTTGCCGCGGTTCATCCACCACGGCCAACCAAGCCAACGCCCCTTCCCAGTCCTGGCAGTTCATCAAGGCGGCAGCCACCCGTATGGCTCGCTGTGAGTCTTCCCAGTTTCTGCGCGGCGTGGGCGTTCCAACCTCCGACTTCACTTGGGCGCACTTGCCGGTCTTGCTCAAGCAGAGGAGTCTCGCCACTTCCGCATCCATCAGTCGTCCCTGGTGCATGTCGCTCTTGCGCTGCGCGATGGGCAGGCCGGCGTCGAGTGCCTCCAGCGCGCCTGCGTAATCGCCTCCCGCGATCCGCACCTCAGCCAGGATCTGGTAGAGATACAGCACATGCAGATGCTCAGGCCCAAAGAGTGGGCTCTGCTTGCCAAGCGCGATGCCGCACAGCACGCCCGATTCTGCAGCACCAAGTTTCATCTCGCGCACCAGCGCTTCCGCTCCCATTCCGATGGCAACCAGCAGCGCGCGCTGCGCAAGTGGGTGCTTGAGAAAGGGCGAAAAATCCTCATGGCACACTGCGATCGCCTGGTCCTTTTTCCCCTGATTCCACAGCGACTCGGTTGCTTCGACTTGAGCCAGAATGTGCTGCTTCATCTGCTCTGGAGTTTCACCTTTGCCGCGAAATATGGCCAGCGGCAACAGCACCTCTGGCTTCAGATCACGCAAGCGAAGTTGCGAAGCCACGAACCCGATCTGCTCAGAAAACGCGCGCAACCTCTGGGTATCCACATGTTCATTGCCCAGGATCCGCTCGCGTATAGCCACTCCGCGCCGGCCCAATTGGACCAGTGCCTCATCCGATCCACCTCGCCCCATTGATTCCACGATCACTTCGATCACATCAGCGACTTCAAGTGCATCAGGACCGTACAAACGCTCAGCGAGTTGCAGTGCGCGAGCACCATGAGCCCGACATTCTTCTTGATTGCCCAGACTCGCGGCAATGCTCATAAAGGTCTGCCGCACGCCCAATTCCACTTCGGGCTCTGGTGGGTCGTTCTTGAGTTTCTGCGACGCGGCCTTGATGATGTCCGCCACGCGAGTATCTGTGCCGGAGCCAAACTCGGCATTCCCCGCGCCCAGAAGGTCTTTGTTCAGGAAGTCATTGATGCCTCGTGCGATGGCCTGTTCGCGGCGTGCCTTGGCCTCGGCCTTCCGCGCTGCATCCTTCTCACGCTCCGCTCGTTCCAGCGCATCACTCGCCTTCTGATTCGCTTGCTGGGCGGCCACCTTGGCGCGGGATTCGCTCGCGGCGAAGGCCAGCGAGACGCCCGTCGCGCCGGCCAAGATCAGCACGATGGTCGCCGCGGCGATCGTCGCTCCGCGGTTTCTCCGCACGAATTTCCGCATGCGGTACGTCGTGCTCTCGGGTCCTGCCGCCAGCGGCTCCCCCGTCAAATAGCGTTTCAGATCATCTGCCAACTCAATTGCTGAGCGGTAGCGCTCGTTGCGGTCCTTGCGCATCGCCTTCAGCGGAATCCACTCAAGTTCCTGCCGCAGTTCTGTCTCCAGCGCGGACAACGCCGTGGAACGCTGTTTGGCAATGGTCTGACCGGTACGAGCGTCTCCACTCTGCAACTGCCTCATGCGAGTCGAGGGTCTGGGCGGCTCATCTTCGCGTATCACACGCCGCAACTCATCAAAGGTGCGCGACCGCAATTCGCGGGAATCGAAGGGCAAGCCGCCCACCAGCAGTTCATACAGCACCACGCCCAACGAATAGACATCGGTGCGCACATCGATATCCGCGCTCC
>CAYTYD010000393.1:2259-2491 GCA_964441555.1 uncultured Phycisphaeraceae bacterium
GAATTCCGGCGTGCCCACCATCATGCCCTGGTCGGTGTGCAGCGTCTGCGCCGTCAATGTGTGCGACACTGCTTTGGCAATGCCAAAGTCGATCACCTTGACGATCGCGCGGCCGTCGATCTCCTCCACCAGGATGTTGGAGGGCTTGATGTCGCGGTGAATGATGCCGCGCATGTGGGCGTGCTGAATGCCCTCGCACACTGGAATCAAAAGTCCGATCCGATCGCGCAGC
>CAYTYD010000394.1:0-2445 GCA_964441555.1 uncultured Phycisphaeraceae bacterium
CAATCACCACCAGCAATTCAATCAGCGTGAATCCCGCCGATTGTCGACTCGCCGAACCACCGACCACGCCCTTTTTCATCATTGACTCCTTTTGGCTCCCGCCGTCATGCCGCGGCTGCGCTTCGACTCAGTCGCCGCAACCGCAGAGACGCTTTCAAGTTCACCCGGTCTGCGCCGCGCCTTGTTGGCCAGAGCCGGACCGACCTGCACTGCGAGTCTCGTGCCGTCGGGCAAAACACGCACCGGCTCCACCGGTGCCGCTGCCGTTGTCATGTTGATCTCAAATCGCGTCTGACGCACCGAACGCATCACCGGATCGGCCATACCACACAGCATTCGCGTCAGCCACCGCGCGGATTCAAACCCCATCATCGTCGCATCCTGGCACACCGCCGTGCACGTCGGAAACGTGTGATACCGGATGTCGCCATCATCAAATCCCACGATCGACAGATCCTGCGGCACGCGAATGCCCAGTTCATGGCACTTCTTCAATGCCCCGATCGTCGACAATGGATTCGTGAAATAAACCGCCGTGGGTGGCTCCGGCATGCTCATCAGCCGCAGAATCGACGTCTCGCCACCCACCATCTCGCCGATCGTCTCGATGATCAGCGATGAATCGACATCAATTTCACGCGCACGAAAGGCATCCATATACCCCTCGCGGCGGTCCACGTGGTCCGTGTCCGGATAACGATGCACCGCCAGCGCGATCCGCCGATGCCCCAGATCCATCAGGTGATGCACCGCACGCGCCGAATCCTCCCGCGAATTGCTCGAGATGAAGTTCACCTTCGGCTCATCAAATCGATCCGCCACCACGATCGCGGGAAATCCCTCTTCCGCAATCGCCGTGCACACCGAGCGCGTGTCCAGAAAACTCCGCAGGATCACGCCGCGAATGCCCTTGCGCAGGAAGAACTGCGAAAAGTTCTCCGTCGGCAGCTTGTCACGCGAAATCGACACGATCTTCAAGTCAAACCGCAGCTCATTCAGCCCGCGCAGAATGCCCGCCATCAGCGACGATTCAAAGCCGCCGTAATCCGGCTCCACCGGGTCGCCCGGATACACCAGCCCGATCACATTTTGCGGCGCCTTGGAGATCGCTGGCACATAGCGAGCGGTGTTCGCTGCCGCGATCACCCGCGCTCTGGTTTGCGGATCGACATTGACGCTGTTATTCAGGGCCCGCGACACTGTCGCAGGGGAAACGCCAAGACGCCGGGCAATCTCGCGAACGGAACTCATGGGGTGAAACACTCCGTGTAACAGTTGCAAACTACCGACCCGGTCCGGTCCTGTCAATCCACTTTTCACACAATTTCTACACAATCCACATTTCTCTTGCCAAAAGTGCCGGATGTCGGTAAGGTGACATTCTATGAAACTGTTGCAAGCGCTGTTGCTTTCCGGCCTCTCTCTCACCCTCGCCGTCTCCTGTCACGCCGCCCCGCACTACTCCATCACCAAAGACCCCGCAGGAACCTACTGGTTCTCGGACTCTGCCGGTAAGCGCATCTTCTCCACCGGCATCAACAACATCGCCTCATACCCCTTCCGGCCCCGCGATGGCACCCAGTTCTACAACCCACTTGCCACAACCTTCTCCGGTAACACCAGTGCATGGAGTGATTCCGTTCGCTCCATCCTCACCGAATCCAACTTCAACACCGTCGGCGCCTGGAGTGACCCCGCCGTCGCCACCGGACCTGGCATTCACCGCACTCCCGTCCTCTATGCCGCTGGCACCGAATCCGATCGCTGCTACGACACTTTCCGACCTGGCTTTGAGTCGCGCGTCCGCGCCAATGTCGAAGCCATGCTTGCCAAATACCCAAACCGATCCGACATCCTCGGCGTCTTTCTAGACAACGAAATGCCCTGGTTCGGCATCAACGCTTGGGATGCTCCTCCAAACTACACCATGCTCGAGCGCGCTTTCACCCTCCCCGTCGATGACCCGGCGCGGCTCGCCGCCCTCAAGCTCTTCAAAGATAAATACACCACCATCGCCGCACTCAACGCGGCGTGGGGAATCAAAGCCAAATCTTGGGAATCGCTCTCCGCAGATGACCTCCGCGCCTCCATCAACGCAACCGCGCTCGAAGATCGTGAAACCTATGTCGGCCTCGCCGCTGATCGCTTCTACACCGTCGCGGCCGCCGCGGTCCGCCGCGCTGATCCTGATCTTCTCATTCTCGGCTCTCGTTTCGCAGGCGATGCGCCCGCTTCCGTGATTCGCGCTTGCGGCAAGGTCTCCGATGTCGTCAGCGTCAATTACTACAGTGGCAGCAAGGTTCCCGAACGCACTCTCGCTAAGTTTTTTGTTCCCACGCAGAAGCCGCTGATGATCACCGAGTTCTCTTGGAGATCCAAGGAAAACCAGTCAGGAAACACCAACACCCTCGGTGCGGGTGCAGACCTCCTCACTCAGGACGAACG
>CAYTYD010000395.1:0-2422 GCA_964441555.1 uncultured Phycisphaeraceae bacterium
ACCTGCCGCGCCTGCGGCTTTGATCTTCGTGGACTTGCCATCACTCCCGACGCCAACTCAGCAACTACACCCCCTTGCCCGGAATGTGGTGCGTTGCTCACCGGCGACGCCATATCCAAGGGTGACCCCCGCCGCTCCCCATTCACGCTCGTCGTCGCCCTGGTTTGCCTTCTGATTGGACTGGGCATTTTCACTCTGGGAGCGCGTCGCCTGTGGCCCACACTCACCAGCCGCCTCCCCACTCCTGTCCTGGTTGTGCAATCCACCATCGATCGCAATGACAGCATCGGCACCATCACCGAACTTGCCAGCCGCATGGGCACCAAGCGCATGACCGCCGACCAGGCAAACACACTGATCGAGCGAGCCCTCGATCACCAGAAAAATGCTCTCGTGTGGGAGCCCGCATGGGGATTGATCATCGAAAACGCCCATCAAGCAGGCTCCACGACGGAAGAACAGTGGAAGCGTTACCTCGAAGTCGCTGCCACTCCCTTTATCGATGTTTCCACCAAAGTCGCGGCAGGCGATCCCTTCACGCTTGATCTTGGCGTCAAGGGCTGCCGCGTGTCGGATCGTGGCCAATTGCCCATGGTGAACATGAGCGCAACCGCCAATATCGATGGCGTCGAAGTGTTGCCATACAAACTCGGTGGTGGCACGTTTGGTCTGTCTCGAAATGGCTCTGCATGGAGTACGTACACAGCCAACACTGCAAAGGTCGAACCCGGCGAACGCACGCTCAGTATCAAAGTGACCGCTGGAATTCGTGATTCGCAGGATGACTACAAGAAGCCTCCTCGCTATTCCTTTGAATACATCATCAAACGACCGATCACGGTCTCCCCCGGCGGCACCGCCACCCACACCATGAAAACGGATGCCGCCCTCGCCGAAGCGAGGCGCAAAGTAATCCGCGTTGATCAATTTGACATCGAAGATGGATATCAGAAGGGCACCATCCGCGCCAGTTACATGATCTATTTCGAAGGGCTGCCCAAAGGTGTCGGCATGGACATCTTCCTTCGCACCCGCCAGACCGATGGCACCTTGATCGAACGCAAAGTCGGCTCTGTCGCTCGTGAAGCTCAAACGCCCCAGGGCTCACACGGCATGAGCAGCAGCGGCGGAGACATCATCGACCCACTCCCCTTCGTGAACACCCTGCGTGCAAACGATGGCTTGGTCGATGTCATTTTCCGCCCCAATCTCCAGGTCGCCAAAGGTCGCCCAAATCTGTTTGAAATCTGGGGAGACGAAATCTTGGTCCCGAGTTTCAAGGCAAAGATAAAACTCAAAGCGCAAGCCACAGATAAGCCATCTGACAACGCAAACGATCAAGCCCCGGGCAAATAGCAACGCTTAATCCACACTCGCCAGCGACACGACCCGCGCCATCATCTCTTCAGCCCGCGGCGGGTCCGCCAGATCAATCGGGAGGTACACACCCTTTTCGTGATCACTGTTGAGAATCAATACGCACGGATCCACGAGCCGCGCTCCATTCTCTGCGTGCTCATGCCCGACAATGAACGTGCTGACCCCCCACCGCTCCACCAAGTCCTCCACCAGTTCATGGTCATAGCCGCGACCCCAGACCAAGAGGTGCACCGATCCCTTCCGCGGCTCATAATCCTCACTCGTCAATTCGCGCGACAGAATCGTGGGGTCAAAGCGGGTCATCATCGCCGCGCTGGGCAAGGAGTGCGACACCAGAAACTCACCCCGCGGCCCCGAACAGCGCAGTGCGATCGGCATCGAACGAATGAACGCCTTGATCGCGTCATTCACTTCTTCCGCGCCATCTCCAAAGACGTATTCGACACCGGCGTTGAACGCATCGACGGGCTTGATGCCATCCTTGATGATGTTGGTGCCCAGCAATTGCGCTAGTTCATGATTGGCCAGCAAGGTGTGCACGAATTCAGGATGCCGCGATTTCAGGTCCGCGACACGTGCCAAAGCCCGATACGAAAGATCCACCCCGCCAATCAGGCGATCCGAGTGAATCACCTCGTGGAGCACCAGATGTGCTCGCTCAGCTGCATCGGCACCCTCATCCAGCCCCGCGGCACGCACCACTTTGGCAAAGTGCATCGGATTGTCATGCAGATCACCGGTAGCGATCAACCGCCCCGGCGCGCTGATGCGATCAATCCCAAAGACGCGGCACACTGCGGACAGATTCGCCGCCGCGCCCGCCTGAAAGGCAGCGATCACTTCATCCTGGTTGGTCAGGTCCACAAGGGGCACGCAAATAGACTAGCAGAACGTGCAAACACCGTGCGAACTCTGACCACTCATGTCATGCTCGGTTCATCATCCACCACCGCGTCTTTGGCCTTCAAAATGCCGTAGATCAAGTTGAGCTTGTCGGCGACGAGCTTCATGCTCGGCGGGCGCTTGGCGGGGTCGATCTCGA
>CAYTYD010000396.1:0-2408 GCA_964441555.1 uncultured Phycisphaeraceae bacterium
AAATAGGCCCCGATGTCGCAGGACTTGGTCACCGCCAAGACCCACAGCACCACCCACGCGGAGTGTTCGCGGCGGATGGCCAGCACGAATCCGAACATGAAGCCCAGATACACCAGCGAAAGCAGCACGCCGCCCGCACCGGCAATTACACCATCAGTGGATTTGTTGCGTGAGAAATACACCAACGAAGTCACCAGTGTGATCGCGCAACCGGTTCCAGCGATCGCCATGGCAGTCGAACCACTGAGCCCGGCCGGGGTCAAGTATGACAACATCAATCCGCCGACCGCCGCACCCGTCATCAGCCGCTTGCTGGAGACGATGCCCTTGGCCTTGAGCATGGCTGCCAACTCGCGTGCGGCGAGAACCGCCAACCCCAACATGGCGACGAACATCACCACACCAGGCGCGATGGTCCCCTTGACAGTGAGCCACATTGGCCACCATGCCGGAGCATTTCGGCCGGAGAGATACTCATCGAGCCAGAGCAGCCCCAGCAGCAGGAGAATCATCAAAGGGCCGAGGATGAGTCGCTTGGTCACGCGCTCTGCTCCGATGATTTCTGCACGCCGCCGAAGCGGCGATCACGTGATGCGAAATCGACAATCGCCTTGTGCAGTTCGGCGTGATCAAAATCCGGCCAGTAGCATGGGGTGACGTACAACTCCGCATAGGACAACTGCCAAAGGAGGAAATTGCTGACACGCAATTCACCCGCGGTTCGCACGACCAGATCTGGATCGGGAATTCCTCGCGTGTACAGGGCATCCGTCACACTGGTTTCATCAATCGAATCCGCCGCGATCTCGCCAGTTTTCACCTTCTCAGCGAGCGTGCGCACCGCGTGCACGATCTCCTGACGAGATCCATAATTCATCGCCAGGCACAGCATCGGTCCGGAGCACGCGGATGTCGCCGCCTCGACATTCTCAATCGCTTGCACCACCTCAAGCGGCAGTTCCTTCCGGCTGCCGATGAAGCGCACGCGAATGTTCTCGCGCACGAACGCATCGCGCTCGCCATCGCAATACATCACCGCCATGGCCATCAGGGCATCAATCTCCCCCTGGGGACGTTTCCAATTCTCACTGGAGAAGGAATACAGGGTGACGCATTCAACGCCCAGTTTGCCGCACTGCTCCACGGTGCTGCGCACCGCCGTTGCGCCGTTGCGGTGACCGAAGATGCGTGGGAAGCCCCGTTCCTCAGCCCAACGCCCGTTGCCGTCCATGATGAAGGCGATGTGACGGGGAATCCGTTCTGGATGCACCTGCGGCAGATGTGCCAATGGATCAGCTTTTGGGTTCACGCGACGCATGCGTGCCAGCGCCGCGACCGCCGCGGGGTCCGATGCAAAGTCAGTCATCGCAGAATCCGATGATGCGGGCATACTTCCTTTCAACGGCGAATGTCCAGTGTTTGCTCGCGCCCAGGGCCAACGCTAATGAAATCAAAGGGCACTCCCAGTGTCTCTTGCACGACATCGATAAACCCGCGCGCATTGGTAGGAAGATCGGTCATAGTGCGCGCACCGCCGATCTCCTCTTTGAAGCCCGGCAGCGTCTTGAATACGGGTGTTGCCTTAGCGAGTTCGAAGCCATCAGGAATAAACCGTCGGGTTTCTCCCTGGGGTGTGCGATACCCCACGCACACATTGATCTGATCCACACCGGCAAGCACATCGAGCATGGTCAGCGCGAGCCCGGTCGTGCCATTGAGCATGCAGGCGTAGCCCGTGGCCACCAGATCCAACCAACCGACGCGGCGGGGTCGCCCGGTGGTGGTGCCGTATTCCCTGCCGCGATCGCGGATGCGTTGCCCGAGCTCATCAAAGAGCTCTGTGGGCATTGGGCCAGCACCGACGCGCGTCGAATACGCCTTCATAATGCCAAGAACCTTGGAAATTCGCTGTGTGGGAACGCCGGTTCCGGGCCCGACACCCCCCACTGCCACGCTGGATGCCGTCACGAAGGGATAGGTGCCATGATCGACATCGAGGAGCGTGCCGTTGGCACCCTCGAAAAGAACGCGCTTTCCGCCTGCCAGCATGTCGTGGAGCAGATACGTGGTCTCCTTGATGCGCGGCCCTATCCGTCCCGCAGCACTAGTCATGCGAGCCAGAACCTTTTCAGCGTGGAGCGACTCATACATCCCGTGGTCCTGCTCACCGGGCAGGTAGGGGCGGAACATCGCAGCGCGGACCGTACAGGCCTTTGTCACGCGCTCCTTGAGAACTTCGGGACGGAGCAAATCACCCATACGCACGGCGGTGGCTCGCTGCGCCTTCTCCGCATACGCAGGACCAATGCCGCGGCGAGTCGTGCCAATCTCTGATAAGTTTCCTTTGGGAGATTCGTTGCGAGCGGCTTTGAAGAGATCCTCGCGAATCTCGTCTTCGGCCTTGTGAT
>CAYTYD010000397.1:0-2407 GCA_964441555.1 uncultured Phycisphaeraceae bacterium
CCGCCGCACCCGCCCCACCCTCTCCGGCATCGAATAATCCGCCGGATACCCACCACACCATGACCCAGCCAAATCCCACCCCCACTCCCACCTCCACCCCAACCAATTCCGCAATACCGACCAAGCTCGATCCCCGCATCCGCGCCAGTCGCCGCCGCTACGCCGCGTATCTGGCCCGTCGCCGTCACGCCCTTGCTCAAAAGGGCACCGCCGACGGCGCGGGGGAATCCACCGAATCCAAAGACACCAAGCACAAGCGTGCCCGCAGCTTTCTTGACCTTCTCTCCGCCTTTCTCAAACTGATGAAGGGCCACTACCACACGCTGGCGATCGCCCTCATCACCGTCACCCTTTCCACCCTGGCCATCATGGCCTTGCCCGCCAGCACCAAGTTCATCATCGATTACATCCTGTCTCCTTCCCCCGGCATCGCCGCCATTCCTGAATGGGTCCCCGGCCCGCGCGAGCCCAAGCCCCTCCTGTGGTCCATCTCCCTTTCCATCCTCGCCATCAGTTTCGTCTCCCTCATCATCGCCACTTGGGGGCGCTATCACGCCACGCGACTGACCAAGCGCATCTCCGCCCTCATCCGCCGCCGCGCGTTCGATCACGCCGCACACCTTCCACTCCATCGCATCCAGTTCTACAAATCCGGCGGCATCTCCAGCATGCTCCGCGAAGACGCCGGGCAGGCCGGTGAACTGGTCTTCAGCATGATCTACAACCCCTTCAAGAGCATCGTGCAGCTGGTGGTCACGCTCATCATCCTCGGCTGGACCGATTGGCGCATGCTCGTCGGCGGCATCCTCGTCATCCCCGTCGTCTTCATCACCCATCGCACGTGGATCACCCGCATCCGCCCCATCTACAAAGACATCCGCGTGCAGCGCACCAACGTTGATGCCCACACCACCGAGGTTTTCGGCGGCGTCCGCGTCGTTCGCAGCTTTGACCGCACGCGTGCCGAATCCGCCCGCTTCACCACCGGCCAGCACCTGATGATCCGCAAGGAGATGCTGGTGTGGTGGTGGTCGCGCATCCTCGAAGTCGCCTGGGGCGTCCTGATTCCCCTGGCCTCGGGCGCGGTCACCATCTACGCCGGGTACGCCATTCTCGATGGCTCTCTCTCGCTTGGTGATCTCTTCATGTTCACCGCGTATCTCCTCATGCTCCTTGGCCCCCTTGAGCTCCTCACCTCCACCGCCGCCAACATTCAGACCAATCTCGCCGCCTTTGACCGCATCCTCGATCTTGAAAACGAGCCCGCCGAGTTCGCCGGCATTCCCACCACCATCACCCTCGATCCCTCCACCGTTCGCGGCGGCCTGGAACTCCGTCACATCACCTTCGCGTATCCACGCGTGCAGTCCGCCGCTCGCGATGCCGCTCCTCTTCCTCCACCAGAACCCGTCCTGTACGACATCAATCTCACCATCCACCCCGGCGAGAACATCGCCCTCGTCGGCGCTTCGGGCGCGGGCAAGACCACCCTCTGCAATCTCATCGCGCGCTTCTACGACCCGACCAGCGGCAGCATTCTCCTCGATGGCACAGACCTCAAAACCATCGATCCCGCCTCCTACCGCCGCTTGCTCGGCATCGTCGAGCAGGACGTTTTCCTCTTTGATGGCACCGTCGCCGACAACATCGCCTACGGCCGCCGCGATGCGACTCGCGCCCAGATCGAGCACGCCGCCAAGCTCGCCTACGCCCACGACTTCATCACCGGGCTGGAGCCCGCATCCGGCAACGCAGGGGGATACGACACCCTCATCGGCGAACGGGGAGTCCGCCTCAGCGGCGGGCAGAAGCAGCGCATCGCCATCGCCCGCGCCCTCCTGGCCGATCCCAAAATCCTCATCCTCGATGAAGCCACGAGTAATCTGGATGCCGAGAGTGAGGCCTTCATCCAACGCTCCCTCGCCGATCTCATGCAGGGGCGCACCAGCGTCATCATCGCCCACCGCCTCTCCACCGTGCGCAACGCCGATCGCATCGTCGTCTTGGAAAAAGGCCGCATCATCGAGATCGGCAGGCACGAAGAGCTTTTGGCCGCCGGTGGCCGCTACGCCGAGCTTTTGCGCACGCAGATCGAAGGGACAAGGGAGGATGTGCCCGTGACGAAATGATGTCAAAGAACAACCGCAGCGTGTGATTCACGCATTGCGAATGATGGGAGTTGTCTGTGAGACGCCATGACACGGGGGTCAGGGTCGATCGCGTGCGCGAATGGAAGAAGGTGTCGAGGTGTCAAGGTGTCGAGGTGTCGAGGGGGAGGGAGTGATGGCACAGGTCAGAGCATCGGAAGACCGTGTCGAGTGTGGCGCACCTTCGGTGCTCAGGAATGAAGAAGGAAGAGTGATGTGAGAGGTTTCTGTTCCTGGGGCTGACGCCCCAGGCTCATTGC
>CAYTYD010000398.1:0-2403 GCA_964441555.1 uncultured Phycisphaeraceae bacterium
TGGTGATCGTGTCGTCGCCCTCCTCCCCGACGGTGCCACCACCCTCAAGACCTTCTATAAAGAGGAAGACCACATCCGCCTTCAGCCGGCCAACTCCAACTACGAACCCATCCGCGTGAAATACTGCCAGGTGCAGGGCATCGTCAAGGGCGTCATTCGGCGCTACGGACGCTGAACCTGCCACGCGAATGCCAAGTTCGCTCGTGGTTCGCTCGTGATGTCCGTCTCGTGATGTCATTGAAAACCTGTTTCAGTGAGGGGGTATCTCGTGAAGCCACAGGTGATGGTGATCGTCCTCTTCATCGTCGGCATCGGCGGTGCAATCGCCGTGTCGCACGTCAAGAAAACACAGCAGAAATCCGCGCAGCAGGCCGCCACCGTCGCTGCCGGTCCCCCCGCCGGTGCCATGTTCCTGCAGCGCGAGCAGGATGAAATGGCCGTCATGGCCACCGGCCTACGCAATACACACTCTCCCAGCGAGCCAGCGCCCGCAGTCACTCCCTACGTCAACTACTGGATTGCTGAGCCCGGGTGGGAGGGTGTCGTCGAACAGATGACCGACGAATCTGATGGCGTTGCCTTGCGCTGGCAGAAATCCAGCACTTCAGTCATCGGCGGCAGTTATTGGGTCATCATGGTGTTGCCACAAAAAGATCCGCGCGTATCTGTGGGCACGCGCGTCTGGGTCCAGGGTCGCATCGACAACGCCGATTGCCTCATGAGTGGTGGCAGCCCCACACCTGTGTACCGCGTCATCGTCCGCGATGCCCGCGTCCTCAGTGTGCAATCCCAATAGAAAATCCCGGTCCACACGACCACTCATGTGTGCTGACGTGGACTGCGCCAATGATCGCCCCTTATGCGCACACGTCCAACTTTCTCCATGCTCGCGGCAGGCGGCTTGATTTCCGCTGTCGCGCTCGCCCAAAACCACCAGCCCGACATACGCAAGACCGATCCCAACGGCACACAGATCTTCGATGCGCTGCGCCTCAAGCCGCGAACCGAAGTCGCCGCTGTCGGCAAGCGTCACGCACTGCTTGTCGGCATCGCCCAGGCCGAAATTAGCGGCGTGCCGCAGAACAAGTTGCCCGAATGCTCTTCAGATTCCATCGCCATGGGCGCGGCTCTGAAAGCAGCCGGGTATCACTGCGTCGTCATGAATGATGCTCGCGATTCCGGCGGCGCGCTGCAACAACCCGGCCCATCCCAGCCCACGGTGGCCCAGGTCGCTAAGGCCGTGCACCGCATCTGCACTGAGGCCGGTCCCACCGATCAGGTCCTGATCTACTTCTCAACCCATGGGCTGATTCTCCCCGGGCAGGGCGAGACCGATGGCCCCGCAATACTGGCGATGGCCGATGGTGCGCTCTCGATCGAAAGCGTCAAAGCGGCGCTCGCCTCCAGCAAAGCCCTGACGCGTGTGTTGATTCTGGATTGCTGCCGCGACAACAAGAAGTTCGCTCCAAAGGTCAGCGAGTTTCGCGATGTGCACGTCGTCAGTGCCTGTCGTCCTGAGGAAACCTCTATGACCGGACTGCGCGGCTTGAGCGTCTTCACCGAGGCCTTCGTCGCTGGTCTGACCGATTGCTCCGCAGATCGCTACAAGGATGGTCAGATCGAGCTGGATGAACTCCTCAGTGCTGTCATTCAGGATGTTCCCAATCGCGCCCGTGAAATCGACGCGAATGCCCGCCAGAATCCCACCCGCACGGTGGTTGACCCGCGCACGGTGAATCCAATCATCGCCAGTTGCTCCGGCTCCCCATTGGAAGGGTTGGTGCCCACCGCCATGGCGGGTGAGGTGCAGACGCTGCCCCGCAACGACCTGGTGGTGTCGAGCTCGATCGCAGGTCGAATCACCATCGGCATGAGCGAGGCGGAGATGTCCGCCGCGATCGGGCGTGCGGCTGACAACCCTGCGGAAACGCACAAGAGTCCCGATGGCTCCGGATTGGCGATCTATAACGACCTTCCAGCCAGGGGCGACACCGTCTTTGTCTTCTTTGATAAATCCGCGGTCACGCGCGTGATGGTGATGTATGAGAAGTTGTGCAAGGGTGACTTTGATGCGCACCAGACACGGACCGCGCTGAAGCAGCTCCTCGATGGGCGCCCTCTTGATCAGATCGGCACGGTGCTCGGGTTGCCGACCACATCGGAGCTTTTCGCCAAGCTCGGTTGCCCGCGCGGCGGTTTGATGGATGGGCAGGAACGCAACTCCGGTGTGGTGCACTATGACGATGTGCCACTTCCCGGTCAGCGCCTGACCTTTCGGATCAAAGACGGCAAGGTGACCGAGATGTCTCTCGATCCCAAGCCAGCATGGGCCGAGTGATCACTCGCAACCGGCGGCGATGAAGGCCACGAAATCCAGATAGTCGAAGAAATCCAGCACGCCAT
>CAYTYD010000399.1:0-2399 GCA_964441555.1 uncultured Phycisphaeraceae bacterium
ACTCGCGCAGCATCAAAGAACTCATCGAGGTGGAGAAGACGCTCAGTTTGCGCGGTATGTTCTACCGCGGGCTTCACACCGTCGCCGGCACGAGCGAAAAGACGTTCGGCGACCAGGACGAGTCCGACGGCATCCTGGAAGACCTCGAAGTCTCCATCGGGGCGCTCCGCGAGGAACTGCACATCTTCGCCAAGAAGAAAGGGACGATGATCGGCAACATCACGATCATCGATTCCGGCGACGAGATTGACTGCCGCAAGATGGGGTCCGGCGGGTATTCGATTCCCAGCATCGTCGAGCCGGATGTGATGCAGTTCAAGAAGTGCGATGCCAAGTTCGTCCTACACGTCGAAAAGGACACCGTGTGGGGACGTTTCAACGAGGACAAGTTCTGGCAGAAGCACAACTGCATCCTGACCGAGGGTGGCGGTCAGCCCAGCCGCGGCGTGCGGCGACTGCTGCAACGGCTGAACACCGAGCTCGGATTGCCGATCTACTGCCTGCTGGATTGCGATCCCTGGGGGCACTACATCTTCAGCGTGATCAAGCAGGGATCGATTTCGCTGGCGTTTGAATCGCAGCGACTGGCGATTCCGGATGCCAAGTTCATCGGCGTGCGAAGCAAGGACTACAAGGAGTGCAAGCTTTCCGATGACGTGCAGATTCTCCTGAACGACAACGACATCAAGCGTGCCAAGGAAATCGCGGCGTACCCGTGGTTTGAAGAGAACAAGGGATGGCAGCGGGAGATTCAGGGGCTGTTGAACAACGGCTTCAAGATGGAAGTCGAATCCCTGATCACCAAGGACATCAGCTATGTCACTGAGGAATACGTGCCGCAGCGGCTAAAGGCCAAGGACTGGCTGGATTGAGAGGAAGGCAAGGCATCTGGGATCAGGTACCAAGCATCAGAAAAGAAAAGGCCCCAGTCGTATGACCGGGGCCTTTGTGTGCTTGTATGTCAGTGAAGGTCACTTGATCGTCAGCATCTCGCGGTAGGTGGGCAAGGGCCACAGGTCGGTGGAGATGTGCGTCTCGAGGGTGTCGGCGATCTTGCGGAGCTCGACCATCGCGGGTATCACGCGGGCGTGAATGTGCTTGGCGTGCGCCAAGGGGTCGTGATCATCGGTCTCGCCCGCCTGGTCGAGCGTCTCGATGGCGGCGCGGAAGCGTGAGACCAGCTCCGCAAAGTCAGCGAGCTGCTGACGCAGATCGCCGGGTTCGACATCAGCGGCCTCGGTCGCGGCGACGGCATCGGCCAGCTCCTTCTGCTGGCGAATCGCTGAGGGAAGGATCTGGGTGCGGGCCATGAGCACTGCGGTCTCCGCCTCGATGGTCACCTGCTTGATGTACTTCTCGAGATAGATATGCTCGCGGCTCTGCAATTCGATCTTGGACATGACCTTGAACTTGCGGAAGACATCGATGTTCTTCTTGTCGGCGATGGTCTGGAGGGCATCGACGGAGGAGCGGAGATTGCGCAGGCCGCGCTTCTTCTCGGCCTCCTCATGCCAGGCCTTGTCGTAGCCGTCGCCGTTGAAGATGACGCGCTTGTGCTGCTTGACTGTCTTCTGCAGGAGTGAGAGGACCGTGTCGCGCAGCTTGGCCTCGCTGGGGTTGGCGCCCAGGGATTTCTCAAGATGCGAGGCCATGAAATCGAGTGAATCCGCCGCGATGGTGTTGAGCACCGTAATGGGCCAGGCGACCGCCTGAGACGAGCCCACCGCGCGGAACTCGAACTTGTTGCCGGTGAAGGCAAAGGGCGAGGTGCGGTTGCGGTCGCCGGTGTCGCGGGGCAGCAGCGGGAGGGTCTTGGTGCCCAGATCCATCGTGCCACGCTTCATGGTGCTCTTGGTCGCGCCCTTTTCGATCTGGTTGATTATGTCGGCGAGCATGTCGCCCAGGAAGATGGAAATGATGGCGGGAGGGGCTTCATTGGCGCCGAGGCGATGATCGTTGCTGGCGCTGGCGACGGCGGAGCGGAGCAGGTCCGCGTGGAGATCAACAGCGCGGATAACCGCGCACAGGCAGGTGAGGAACTGCAGGTTGTTGTGCGTCTCAGCGCGGGGGTCGAGGAGGTTGACGCCGGTGTTGGTCGCCATCGACCAGTTGACGTGCTTGCCACTGCCGTTGATGCCGGCGAAGGGTTTCTCGTGCATGATGCACATGAGGCCGTGCCGCGGCGCGACGCGCTTGAGCACTTCCATGACGAGCATCTGGTGATCGGCGGCGACGTTGGCAGTCTCGAAGATCGGGGCCAGTTCGAACTGGCCGGGGGCCACTTCGTTGTGGCGGGTCTTGACGGGAACGCCGAGTCGATATAGCTCTCGCTCGGTTTCGCTCATAAAGGCCATAACGCGGGTGGGAATGGAGCCGAAGTAGTGGTCTTCGAGCTGCTG
>CAYTYD010000400.1:0-2346 GCA_964441555.1 uncultured Phycisphaeraceae bacterium
TAGTTTGGTCGGAAGGCCGCATCTCAACCACTTCCCGATCCCTCGATTGATCAGTCCGAAGCCACGTGCCTTGGCTGCGGCTATTCCCTCGCTGGAGTCACCCCTCCCGCCCACTGCCCGGAGTGCAGCGAACCCTACGCCGCCCCGCATTGCATGATTTACGGCGTGCCCTCCATGGGCACCACGTTTCACACGTGGCAGATCGTCGTCGTCGTCGTCCTCATCGTCATCAGCCCCCTCATGTTCCACATCCTCCTCGTCGCCGGAATCGTCGGCGGATGGATCACCGCCATCGCCGTCCTCGTCGCCTTCATCACCGTCGCAGTGCTCATGTGGCGAACCACTCGTCGCCGCAACGCGGGTGCCTGCCGCATGGTCATCAGTGGCACGCGCATCACCATCGTCCCCCTCAAGCCCATCGCTGATGCCGAGGGCTTTCATCAATCCTCTATTTCCCTTGCCACCGCCACCCATCTCCAACTCCGCCGCGCTGGCCCCTTCTGGGCCAACCTGCAACTTTCCGACAGTGGTGGCAAGCGTCTTTTCAAAGCCGGCATCCGCTGTCCCATCGCCTCTGAACCTCTGGTGCGCCAAGCCCTCGATGATGCCGCTCGCGCAGCCCACCAAGCCGCACACGCCATTCCACCACCTGCCTTGCCAACACCCCCACCGCTCCCTCAGCATCAGCCACCACCTCTTCCTGAATCGAACCGCGAAGCCACACCGTGAAGTTCAACCTGTGCGTTGCACCGACCGACTTCCTCTGTCCTACACTTTCGCCATGTTCAGCCGCATCCGTGCCACGACTACGACGACCACCACCTCACCTGCATAAGCCGGGCGCGATACTCCATGAAGTGATCAGCGACGCCCGGCATCCCCGGGCGTTTATGTTTACCACCGTTCATTCACCCCGTTACCCTCTCACCCGCTTCTCCTATTTGGCAATTTGGAATTTGGTATTTGGAATTTGACAATGCCCACCATCACCCTCCCCAACGGCGATAAAAAGTCCTTCCCCGGCCCCGTCTCCGCCTACGACGTCGCCGCCTCTATCGGCGCTGGCCTCGCCAAGGCCGCCCTCGCGGCGAAAGTCGACGGCGAACTCAAGGACCTTTCCTTCACCATCGACCGTGATTGCAACCTCGCCCTCATCACCGCCAGCAAGCCCGGGCAGCCGACCAACCCCGAAGCACTCACCTTGATGCGGCACTCCGCCGCGCACGTGATGGCCGAAGCTATCCAAGACGTCTGCGGCAAGGACATCCTCCTCGCCTACGGCCCCCCCACCGACACCGGCTTCTTCTACGACATGTACGTGCCGGAAGGCAAGAAACTCTCCAGTGACCTCTTTGACCAGATCAACGCCCGCATGGCGGCCATCATCAAAGAGGATCGCAAGTTCTGCCGCTACGAAGTCGCCGCCGCCGAAGGCATAGCCAAGCTTCGCGCTGAAGGCAACAAGTACAAAATGGACAATGCCGAGCGAGCGCTGGGCATGCCTTCCTCCGTCTACAAATCATCCAAGCCCGTCGCCGCGGCTGCTTCATCGTCTGGCTCAGCACTCAGCACTCAGCACTCAGCACTCTCTTTCTACGCCACCGGCACTCCGGGTCAGAATTGGGAAGACCTCTGCCGCGGACCGCACGTCCCCAGCACTTCACGCATCGGCGTCGCCATCGTCACGTCCCTCGCCAGCGCCTACTGGCACGGCGATGAGAATTCCGACCGCCTCATCCGCGTCTATGGCACTGCCTTCGCCTCGCAGGCCGAGCTCGACAACTACCTCAAGCAAAAGGAAGAAGCCGCCAAGCGCGACCATCGCGTGATCGGCAAGGCACTGCGGCTCTTCCACATCGATGAAACCGTCGGCCAGGGGCTCATCCTCTGGACCCCCAACGGCTCCATCGTCCGCCGCGAACTCCAGAACTTCATCGCCGCCGAGCTCAAGAAGCAGGGCTACACCGAAGTCTTCACTCCCCACATCGGCGGTCTGGATCTCTACAAAACCTCCGGCCACTTCCCCTATTACAAAGACTCACAGTTTGCCCCCATCGTCGAGCGCGAAGCCCTGGAAAAGCTCTCCGCCGCTGGCTGCTCTTGCGCCGAAATGATCAACCGCGTCGAAGGCGTTTCACAGCGCCTCGCCGATGGCATCAACCAGCGCACCAAGGCGACCACCATCGCCGCCGATCGCATCAAGCCCGATGACCAGCTCATCCCCGGCTTCATGTTGAAGCCAATGAATTGCCCCCACCACGCCAAGATCTTCGGCTCTGCCCCCCACTCCTACCGCGACATGCCGGTACGCCTCGCCGAGTTCGGCACCGTCTATCGCTGGGAGCA
>CAYTYD010000401.1:0-2337 GCA_964441555.1 uncultured Phycisphaeraceae bacterium
CCAGCCGCACCAATCGGTGAGAAAAATGCTGAAGGTCTCCGACAAACGGCGACCGCCCCTGGCTGAGACGGATCACCACCACCGAGACAAAGTCGTATAGCGGAATCGCCAGGACCACCAGCGGCATCAACACCCCGTACCAGTGCGAAGCGTGCATGCCGCCATCCTGCACATAGGTCGTTCGCGTCGTGAGAAATGCCAGCAGATATCCCACCACCAAGGAACCGCCATCCCCCAGAAAGATCGTCGCGCCACCCTTGCGAGGAAAATTGAACCACAAAAACCCAAGCAACGCGCCGACCAGCAGCGCCAGGCATGCCGCCACAAACCACTGACCATTCACAAGCGCTGCCGCCATAAAGAGAGCCGCGGCAATCGCGCCAGTCCCCCCCGACAACCCATCCATGTTGTCCATGAAATTCATCGCGTTGGTCACCACGGCAAACCACACCACCGTGATCAGCACACTCAGCCACGCCCCTCCCACGTGCCCATCCAGCATCGTCAGCAATCTCGTATCTGTCATCCAGACGACCACGCCGCAGGTGATCAGCATCACACCCAATTTCACAAATGGTCCCAGCGGTTTGCGATCGTCCCACACGCCCATCACGTGCATCACCGCCAGACCGCCCAGCATCCACGCCGCCCGCCCCGCTTCCGATACCAATCCCGGCAGGTGCACTTTCGCCTCCGCCATCCATGCGGGAAAAACCTCGGGCGTCGCGGCACGCGCACCAATCAACGCCGTCAACGCGGGAATGACAAACGCCCAGAAGACGGCGATGCCGCCCAGGTTCGGAACCTTCCGCCGCGCATCCTTCACCTGACCCGGCACACCCGCCGAATCCAGCGCGTTGAGTCGATGCCCAATCGCGCGAGCAACCACCGTCAACGGCAGCGCAATCACGCACGCCACAACCACCAAGCTGAGTACGGTCCAGACCATGCGTCAGGAGTCTACTGGCACATCTGCCGCGATGCCGCCGCATCCTTCCATCTTCTCATCACCACCCACGGCACCGTCGCCAGTATGAAAAGCAGCGTCACCACCACACCCATCCACAGAATCTTCCACGGATACGGCCCTGCAAGTTTCACCACCGCCGGTTGAACCTCCTTGTTTCCCAAAAATCCGTAGTTCGCTTCCCCGCCGATCAAGACGTTGGCCGTCACCGCCACCACGACATATCCCATCCCCGCCAGAATGGCAATCCCGCATTCGCGCCATCCAGGTCGGAATCTCGACACGATCAACCCATACAACGCGGCACCCACGATGTGCGTGTGCCCGATCCAGAAAAACCAGTACCGCAGCGTCCCCATTCCCTCTCCCTCTCTCAGGATCGGTGTTAGGAACGCCTGCGAACTCAGGCACAACCCGCAGTAATACATCACCACCGCCAGCACGTGCTGCACCCGGCTCCCATCCTTTGATAAGAGCCACATGCTCGCCACCCACGCCATCAGATCGCACATGGCCAGCGGCAAACTGGTCTCAGGGTCAAACTGCCCGGGGCGGCACCACCACGCCAACTCGACACCTTGCGTCACCACCGCCGTCACACCCCACGCCACTCGCCAAGCTCGCTCTTTAGGCGTGCCCCGCCAGCGCAATCCAACCATCATCCCCACCGCCATGGCGCTACCAAAAATCACCAGCGTCGCCACATGTTGCGCCGAATACGGCGCAAAGTCAGCCAGCCACCGCTGTACCCACTCAGGCCCACCCGACACCTGCACAGGGGCGACAGTCCCCTCCATCACGCCCCCACTTTGGCCCCTGCCGAAGACTTGTTCTTGTTTTCGTGGCGCAACTGCCCGCACGCCGCCTTGATATCCCGCCCGCGGCTCGACCGAATGTGCGTGTTGATCGATTTACTCTTGAGAAACTCCTGAAACTTCCGCACATCCTCGTCGCGAGGGCGTTGAAACTCCAGCCCGTCCACTTCGTTATACCGGATCAGGTTGATATTCGCGCGAATGGTCTTGGCGATCTCCGCAAGCTCTCGTGCATGCTCCGGACGGTCATTCACTCCACGCAGCAGCGTGTATTCCAGCGTGATCTCACGCCCCGTCTTGGCAAACCACTTCTGACAACTGGCCAGCAATTCGGCCACCGTGCAATACTCGGCCCACGGAATCAGCTTCCGCCGAATCTCGTCATTCGGCGCGTGCAACGAAAGCGCCAAAGTCACCGGCAATTCAAACTCCGTCGCCAGCCGCTCAATAAACTTCGGCAGCCCCACCGTCGAAATCGTCACCTTTCTCGCGCTGATCCCCAGCCCCCACAACGCGCACATCGTCCGAATCGCGCTGGTGACCGCATTGAAATTC
>CAYTYD010000402.1:0-2313 GCA_964441555.1 uncultured Phycisphaeraceae bacterium
GACATAAAGGTCATCGCCGACGAGTTGCACCTTGCCACCAAGTTTGGCGGTGAGTTTCTGCCAACCCTCCCAGTCGTTTTCGGCCAGGCCATCTTCGAGGGAGCGGATCGGGTACTTGCTGCACCAGTTGGCCCACATGTCGATCATCTCATCGCTGGAGACGATCTGCTTGGTGCTCTTGAACATCTTGTAGCCGGTCTTCCCCTCTGCCGCGGCTTCGTTCCAGCATTCGCTGGTGGCGGGGTCGAGTGCGACGAAGATCTGCTCGCCCCACTTGTACCCCGCGGCCTTGGTGGCACGCTCCAACAGCTGGATGGCGGATTCGTTGGAGGGGAGATTGGGGGCAAAGCCGCCCTCATCACCGACACCGGTGGAGAGGTGGTCATCGTGCAGGACCTTCTTCAGGGCGTGGTAGATCTCGACGCCAGCGCGGAGGCCTTCGCCAAAGGTGTCGAAGCCCCAGGGCTGAACCATGAACTCCTGGAAGTCGACGGTGCTGTCGGCGTGCTTGCCGCCGTTGATGACGTTGAACATGGGGACGGGGAGCGTGCGCGCTGCGGGGCCGCCGAGATAGCGATAGAGGGGAAGGCCGCTGGCTTCAGCGCTGGCCTTGGCGCAGGCGAGGGAGACGCCGAGGATGGCGTTGGCACCGAGTTTGGCCTTGTTGGGTGTGCCATCGAGGGCGAGCATGGTGCGGTCGATGGTTTCCTGCTCGCACGCCGCCATGCCTTCGAGGGCTGGGGCGATGGTTTCGTTGACGTTCTTGACGGCTTTGAGAACGCCTTTGCCGCCGTAAACCTTTTTGTCACCATCGCGGAGTTCGACGGCCTCGTGTTCACCGGTGGAGGCGCCCGAGGGGACGGCAGCGCGGCCTGCGAAACCACTGGCCAGGCGCACATCGACTTCGAGGGTGGGGTTGCCACGAGAGTCGAGGATCTGACGTGCTTTGATGGTTTCGATTTCGAAGGTGGACATGCGAGTGCCTTTCGCGCGAAGGTGTGAGACGGGAATAATCGAGGCCGATGCAGGACTGATGTCTGTTGTGCTCCGGCACCCTTCCTGATCGTGGCCCAAGAGTAGTTCGCTTCCGGTGCGGTTTGCGGCTGTCGGATACACTCTTGTCATGCCCGGAAGCGCAGATTTCTCACTTGCGATGGCCAACCTGACCAGCGATGTCGTCGCCCAGGGCTCGCGCGTGCAACGCCAGTTGGAGTTGGCGTTTGATTCCCTCTTTTCCCGCGACCGCACCAAGGCCGCAGAGGCCGCCAAACTCGACGACGAGATCGATCGCATTGATGTCGAGATCGAGCGCTCCGCCGTGGCTCTCCTCACCGAGATGGCCAGCAGCCCAACGCCCGTCACGCAGGAAGAGATCCGCTGGATTCTCACTCTGGTCAAGGTCAACAACGAACTCGAACGCATCGCTGATGTCGGCGTCGAAGTGACTGAGTTTGTCGACCCCGCCGTCACTACACCATTCCCAGATACCTTCCGCATCATGGCCAACAGCGTGATCGGCATTCTCCGCGATGTGAATGCCAGCTTCAGCAAGAAGGATCCCCGCCTGGCCAAGCTGGTGTTGCAGAGCCAGCACGCGGTGAACCGTTTCAAGATTCAAGTGGTGAAAGACGCTGAGGCCAAGATTGCGGCGAGCAAGATGACGGTCGATTTCGGCTTCACGGTGCACGAGATCGCGTCGCTGTGCGAGACTATCGCCGACCATTGCACCAATGTGAGCGAGCAGATCATTTATGCCCAGACAGGCGCGATCGTGCGGCACATGGAATCGTGCTGGGTTGAAGTGGGCGACAAGAAGTAAGAGCTTTTACCCGCGTTAACGAGAGTGCCGCTCACTCTCCCATGTCATCCTCTTCTGGATACTCCCAGATCACCACCGCTGAGCGGGCAAATTCATCCCCCTTGTGCCGCAATCCGGGATCAAAGAGCCCCAGCAGCGCCACCGGCGGCAGGCCCCATTTGACCGCGTTGCGAACCAGCGCTGCGGAGAAGGGAAGGTCCGGGTCTTCGTGATTGGTGATGCTGATCACCTCGCAGCCGGTGATGAGTTTGCCAAGCGAACGGCCCGTCAACGCCTCGCCCACCGTGCCCGCGACAAAGCCAAAGCCGGCGATGCAGGCCACAGAAATGATGGCCTGATCAGAAAGCCACGTCGAGAGTGCGAAGAGGTCTTCAAACTGCACGCCCGCCAGCCGCGAGCCCACGATGACCGCCGCAGTGAGATCAATCAATCCAGCGATAAAGCGGCGCGTGGGTTCGGCCAGTGATGCATGCTCGGGAAGGGTGACGGCGCTC
>CAYTYD010000403.1:0-2264 GCA_964441555.1 uncultured Phycisphaeraceae bacterium
CTCACCACATCGAGCTGGCGATGAACACCAAGACCAACCGGGCCGAGGTGACGGTGGATGAGGAGACGGATGACTTTCCGCTGACGCGGCTGCGCGATGTGACACCGGGGACGCGAGAGCTTTCAGGGCAGGGGCTTTTCCTCTCGCCGCGAGATTACCCGACCGGCACGAGCGTTTCGATTGAGCTTGAGGGGCGATATCAGAAGGGGCGTGGGAGCGTGGATGAGTTCTTGGAGCTCACCGCGATCGCCAACCCGCACGCGAAGATCACGCTGGTGCCGCCGAGCCGCGAGAGCGCGGTGGAAGAAGATGATGTGCCGCTGTTGAAGGCAGCGAAGAAGAAAAAGGGCGAGGTGGACGATGATCCCAAGGCGGATCCGCGAACGCTGCCAGATGCGTCGTTGACGCAGCCCGCTCCGACCGGCCCCACGGTGACGACGGAGGTGGGAGGGGTGCTGGTGTATCCGCGCGGTGTGACGGAATTGCCGCCGGAGACCAAGGAGATTCAGCCCCATCCCAAGGGGATCGAGTTGGGAACGCTCTTGCAGATGCTGAAGGATTACGAGGCATCGGAGAAGGGCGGGACGCTGTATAAGTTTCTGCAGGAGAAGTTCTGCCGCGTTTCGCCGCAATCGGCGAGTGGATTTTGTGACAAGATCGGTGTGACGAGCCGGACAAAGGTGAGCGATATTGAGTCGCCCCAAGCGGAGAAATTGTTCAAGGAGTTTCAGGAGAGCAAGCTGCCTCCGCCGCCAACGGATTGCCTGGCACCGATCGGTGTGCGGCAGTTGCTCGCGGGGCTTTTGAAGGGTGTGCGGGCGGAGTTCTACGCCGCGTCGAGCCGCGAGGCGGAGGTGTATCGAGGCCGGCCGTTCCAGATCGAGGCGGCGATTGCCTTTGGTGGGGAGTTGCCAGCGGATGATTCATCGCGGGTGATCCGATTTGCCAATCGCGTGCCCTTGTTGTTTCAGCAGTCGGCGTGTTCGAGCTTTAAGGCGGTGGCGGAGACGACGTGGAGAAACTACAACCTACAGCAGCCGCGAGGGAGCTTGCCGGTGGGGCCGCTGGTGATCATGATTCACATGGCGAGCGTGTGGGTGCCGTTTACCAGTGAGAGTAAGGAAGCGATCGCGGATTACGATGAGATTCGCAAGGAGATGAAGCTGGCGCTGATGGAGTGCGGGCGGAAGCTCGGGACGTACCTGCGCAAGCGTCAGAAGATGCGGCGCGAGTCGGAGCGGCGGGATATTTTCGAGCGGTACATCGGCGAGATCACCAAGGCGGTGTCGGCGATCAATGGAGTGGATGACAAGAAGTTGTACGATGCACTATTGACGCAGGCCCGGAAGCGGACCGCGATTGCGGATCTGGAACTGGATGAGGATGGCAAGGCGATCAAGGACGATGAGCCCTTGGAAGATGGGGTTTTGATCGTTGAGCATGCGATTCCGGGTGGAGCGGGAGAGGTTCTGCCCGTGGAGTTGGGGGGGCAGACCAAGGCCGAGGCGGCGATGCTCAAGGTCGCGGGGATGCGCGATGACGAGCCGGGGCTGATGGATGTCAAGCCGGTGAAGCGGGGCACCGCCAAAGTCGGTAAGTCGGCCAAGCCGGAGAAGACTGCCAAGAAATCGACCGACAAGCCAGCTGAAAAACTCAGCAAAGAAGCTGTGAAAGAGAAAGCCAATGTGAATATGTCCGCCCCGGCAGCAAAGCCGCGGATGCGGCTGGTGAACGGCAAAGCGGTGCCGGTGGATGATGCCAAGCTGTTTTGAGGAAGTGTTGGCGGGTTTGGATGTGGTGAACGGATTACGAGCGAGTGAGTCATGGCAAAGAAACCAACGGAAAACAACAAGTCCAGCATTTCCAAGAGCGTCAAGGAGCGAGACAAGAAAACGCTGGGGAGCATTGTGGACTTGGCCGACGGCGTGAGCAAGACCGCTTTGGCGATGCGCGAACCCAAGTTCTCGATTCCGATGCGGACCAAGAGCAACACCATCTGGAACAAGAAGCGCGGCATCCTGCAGATGGGTGAAGGGACATCGGAGCGTGAGCTCTTCAACCTAAACCAGGCCAAGCAGTTCATGCAGACGTGTCTGCACGCGTCGTCGATCAAGGACCTGATCGGAGTGGAAAAGACGCTGAGTCTGCGTGGTATGTTCTACAAGGGTCTGCACACGGTGGCGGGGACCAAGGAAAAGACCTTCGCGGACCAGGACGAATCCGACGGAATTCTGGAGGATCTGGAAGTCTCGATGGGTGCACTT
>CAYTYD010000404.1:0-2254 GCA_964441555.1 uncultured Phycisphaeraceae bacterium
TCGACAACGTGCGCACGCGTCTGGCCAGCGCGCCGGTGGCGGGCAAACACTGAGCCGAGTCAGCCATTCTTTAGAACTCTTTCCACAAAGCCGCCCACCGGCTTTTGATTCTCGTTGATGTACATCCAGTCGGACACATCATCGAGCTTGATGGTGACGACTTCACCTTTCTTGGGGAGAGTGGGGTCCGCCGGGCGATTCATGATCTCGGCGACGATGCCTGCGCTGGAGACGCTTTGGGCCTTGGCCCACATGTGTTCGGCGTTGTCAGCGCTGGCGGCAAAGCGGGCCTTCACAATGGGTTGAGCCTCGGCGCGGCCGGATTCGATGATGTTGATGAACTCGGGAAGACGCTTTTGCGCGGTGGCGATGGCCTTGTTGATCGCTTCATCAGTGCTTTCGCGCTGGATGATGGGGGCGTTCAAGTCGGAATCGCCGAGAATCTCGGTGATCTTGCCGGAGGTGAGGAGTGAAGCGGTGTCGGGCGTGATCTGCCCATACAACCCTTCGGCGGGAGCAAAAATCACCAGCGACTGATCATCTATGAACTCGGCGAGGATCTTGCCCAGGATCCCGTTGTAGATGGTGAGGCGGATGTCATTGGCGGGGAGCTTGTCCATCCCCATCGCATCGACCGAGAGCCAGGATTTGTGCGTGAGCACGGCGTTGCGCAGGATGGGGTCTTCGCATTCCTTGGCAGCCAATTCGATGTTGTCGGGGTCGATGTAGGTGCGATTGGAGGTGATGATGGCGACGGGAGGGAACTCTTCGGCCATCAAGAGCAGGCCCTTGGTGTTCTCATCAAAAGGAATGGTCTGAACCTCCGCATTCACACCCAGCGCCCGCCGCGCAGCCCCGCGGGCATCGGCTTCGGTGATGTCGCGGTAGGTGGTGCGGTAGATCACCAGCGACACCGGGCCATCATCTCGGTTGGCAAAGCGCTTCCAGAGCAGAAACGCGACCACCAGAACCACGACAACGCCCAGACCGATCCACACCCACATCATCAGAAAGTCTCCTTGGCTGGCAGACGGAGATTGAGCCGCTGCACACGGTTTGTCGCGGCTCGGGAGCATACCAGACGCGAACACAGGCAGTTTGAAAGGGTTGGCGGGGTTCGGTAGAGTGCCGCTATGGCCAAGAAACCAAGTGCGAAACCGCGTATTAGTGCTTCGGAGAAACTGCCGAGCGTGTCCGCCGAGGTGAAGCGGATCGTGGCGGAATTGCGCAGCAAGGCCGATCCGAGCATTGTCATGCAGATGAAGGAGCAGTTCGGCATCACGCTGGCACGCAGCGATGCGGCCTTTGGCATGAGAGTGGGTGAATTGCAGAAGATGGCTGCGGCGATCCGGAAGAGCCGTGGACGGGACCATGCACTCGCTGAGGCCCTGTGGGAAAGCGGGTATTACGAATGTCGCATGCTTGCGTCGTTTGTGGATGATCCAGCACTGGTGACTGTGAGCCAGATGAACCGGTGGTGCGCGGATTTTGATAATTGGGGAATCTGCGACACCGTGTGTTTCCACCTTTTCGACAAGGTGGATTTCGCCCTCACACAGCCGCGCATCCATGCTTGGGCCGCGAAGAAGCATGAGTTTGTCCGCCGCGCTGCCTTCGCGCTTCTGGCCTCCATCGCGCAGCATCGAAAAGACGCTCCGAAAGAACTCTTGATGGAAGGGCTGGAGTTGATCGAGGAGTACGCACCGGATGAACGCAACTTTGTGAAGAAGGGGATCAGTTGGGCTCTTCGCGGTATCGGCAAACGCAAAGGTGGGGAGTTTCACGCTCATGCACGCGCTGTCGCAGCACGACTCGCAAAACGTGACGAACCCGCCGCACGCTGGATTGGTAAAGATGCATTGCGCGATCTCGACACATCACGGCGTTGAGTTGTGAAGAGTGGAGGAAGAAGTGTTCGTGGTGTGAGTTTGTGCAGAGAAAGAGAAAAAGATCAGGCAGAAATCTGGTTTATTCGAGCCAAGTTTCTAGAATGGCTCAATGCATGATTTCACGATGTCGTTGACACTCGCCGCAGGCGTCGGCAATCTGCCATTGTTGAAGACCATTGCCGCGGCTGTCGCCGCTGCGTGGATATTGGGTCTCATTACCCATCGTCTTGGGCTTTCACCGATCGTCGGCTATTTGCTTGCCGGAGTCGCGATTGGTCCGCACACTCCGGGATTTGTTGGTGATGTTGCCTTGGCTCAGGAATTGGCCGAGATTGGTGTCATCCTGCTCATGTTTGGTGTGGGCA
>CAYTYD010000405.1:0-2250 GCA_964441555.1 uncultured Phycisphaeraceae bacterium
AACCCCGAACCCGCCGGCAACCTGTGCAGCTTGTAATCAATGCCGAGGGCCTGACACGTCTTGGCCTGGTTCTCAGCATACACCTTCGATGAGTTATCCCCCGCATCCACCAGCACGGCGTCGAGCCGCACGACTCCTATCCCCCCGCCAACTCCCGCCACTCCACTCCCGCTCCCACTCGCACGGGCCCGAATCGCCGCTGCCCGCGCGGCAATGCTCTCGCGGTACTGCTTGGCAAGTGACAATCCATCGATGATCTGGGCGATGATCTGGGCTTGGTGCGATCCTGACATGGCCGACTCTATCCCTCCTCCCTCCAATCCCCCCAACCCCTAGTACGATTCGACATGCCTTCTGCCGACTCCACGCAACGCATCCACGACCTCCGCGATCTTCTCACTCGCGCCAACCGCGCCTACTACGTCGATGCCGCGCCCCTCATGCCCGACTTTGAGTTTGATCAACTCCTGGCCGAGCTCGCCGCACTCGAAGCCCAACACCCCGAACTCGACGACCCCACCAGCCCCACCAAACGCGTTGGCGGCGAACCAATCGATGGCTTCACCCAGATCACCCACCGCGTCCCCATGCTCTCCATCGACAATTCCTACGACGAAAGCACCATCCGCGAATGGGCCGCCCGCATGTCTCGCGGCATCAGCGGCGACACCGGCCTCTTCGCCTCTCCTCCTTCTCTCACCTTCGTTTGCGACCCCAAGATCGACGGCGTCGCCCTCTCTCTCCGCTACGAAAATGGCAAACTCATCCATGCCGTCACCCGTGGCGATGGTGTCAAAGGCGATGATGTCACCCACGCCGCTCGCGTCATCCGCGCTATCCCTCTCACCCTCGACTCAAAGAATCCCCCCGCAGTCCTCGAAGTGCGAGGCGAGGTTTTCATGACCACCACCGAGTTCGCCCGCATCAACGGTGAACTCGAAGACGCCGGTGAAGACCTTTTGGCCAATCCCCGCAATGCCACCGTCGGCACCATCAAGAATCTCGATCCCAAGCTCATCGCCCGCCGCAAGCTCTCATTCTGCGCCCACGGTCGCGGCGAGCTCGACTCCGCGTTTGCCACCTCTCACTCAGAATTCCTCGCCAAGATCAAATCCCTTGGAATCCCCACCAACCCACACACCAAGCCGTGCTCCACGATCGATGAAGTTCTCGCCACCGTCGCGACATTCGCCGAAAGCCGTCGCGCTCTCCCATACGCCACCGATGGCATGGTCATCCGTCTTGATCGCTTCGATCAACAGGCCGCCCTCGGCCTCACCAGCAAGAGCCCGCGCTGGATCACCGCCTTCAAGTATCCCCCCGATCGCAAGTCCACCATCCTCCTGGATGTTCTCCATCAAGTCGGCAAGACCGGCAAGATCACACCGCGCGCTGTCATGCAGCCCGTGCATCTCGCAGGCACCACCGTCAAGCACGCCACGCTCCACAACTACGGCCAGATTCGTCAGAAAGACATTCACATCGGCGACACCATCCAGGTCGAAAAGGCCGGCGAGATCATCCCCTACGTCGTCGGCATCATCGCCAGTAAACGCCCTGCCATTGCACGTCCCATCCTCGCCCCTGACACCTGCCCGGAGTGTCAAGGTCCGGTCGAGCCCGAGTATCCCGATCCCACCAACCCCACTCCTGAATCCGAATCCGCCCGTCGCTGCATCAACCCCGAGTGTCCCGCCCAAGTCCGCGAGAAACTCGTCTGGTTCTGCGGCCGTAAACAAATGGACATCGACGGCCTCGGTGAAAAAACCATTGATCAGATTCGCGCCGAAGCGCCCAGCATCCCTCTTAACTCCTTCGCCGATATCTTCCGCCTCCCCGAACACCGCGCCACCCTCCTCACTCTCGATCGCATGGGCGAAAAGAAAGTTGACAACCTTCTCGCAGGCATCCAAGCCGCCAAATCGCGAGGCCTCGCCAAGCTCCTCGCAGGCATGGGCATGCGTCACGTCGGCGACACCACCGGTAAGCTCCTGGCTCGCAACTTCCGCGATCTCGATGCACTCCTCGCTGCGCCCGTCCACATGCTCATGCCCATCGCTGTGAATCGCATGAGCCCGCGCAAACGCCAAGAACTCTTCAACCTCGATGCCCCACTTCCCAACGAATACGAAACCGGCCTCGGTGTCGATACCGCTCCCGCCGTGTATGCCTACCTGCACAGTCCTGTGGCCCAACGCACCTTCGCCTCGCTCCGCGACCTTGGAGTTTCCCTCTCCTCCGTCGACTACA
>CAYTYD010000406.1:0-2242 GCA_964441555.1 uncultured Phycisphaeraceae bacterium
CCCAGGAGTGAGGGGCCGGTGTAGAGAGAGCCGGCCTGGTGGGGATTCTCGCCGTAGCGCAGCGTGCCACTGCGGGAGAGGGAGAGATTGAGTGTGGAAGGAAGGTCGTCGGTCGGAAGCCATTGAGAGGCGAGGTAGGAGCTGATGGCGGCGTCGTAGGCGGCGGTGGTGGCAAAGGCCTGGGCGGCGCAGGAGCGGCGCAAGGCAAGAGTGGTTTGGCCCTGATTTTCAGAGAGGGCAGAAATCGCTGCGGCGTATTGAGAAGGCGAAGTGAGGATCAGGACGTGGTTGGAGTTTTTGGCGGCGGAGCGGATCATGGAGGGGCCGCCGATGTCGATGTTCTCGATGGCATCGTGCAGGGTGACGTTGGGCTTGGCGATGGTCGCTTCGAAGGGGTAGAGATTGATGCAGACCAAGTCGATGGGAGAGATGCCATGCTCTTTCATGGCGGCGACGTGTGCGGGGTTGTTGCGGACGGCGAGGAGACCGCCGTGGACTTTGGGATGAAGCGTCTTGACGCGGCCATCCATCATTTCGGGGAATTGAGTGACGGCGTCGATGGGTGTGACGGGGATGCCGGCTTGGGTGAGGGCGGCGGCGGTGCCGCCGGTGGAGATGATCTCGACGTTTTGGCTGATGAGAGCGCGGGCGAGATCGAGAAGGCCGGTCTTGTCGCTGACGCTGATGAGGGCGCGGGTGACCTTGACCAGGTCAGGGGCGGGAAGGGCTGGAGCGGAGTGAGCGGCCATGGAGGTAATCCTGCGAAGGCAGAGGTGAGGACAAGCCGGGAATGACAGCGGGCCGGAGGTGAATCCGGCCCGCGGGTTGGAACATCGTGAGGGGTGGTTTACTGCTTGGGGACGAACTTGACGATGACGCCGCTGTCGCTGGCGACATACAGGTTGCCATCGGCGGCGGTGTCGGGAGTGATGCTGCGCACGCCGGGAAGGGCGATGCGTTCAAGAACGTCGCCACGCTTGGCGTCGATGGTGGTGATGCCGCTGGATGTGCGTACCAGCAAAGTACTTCCGCGGGTGGCGATGACGGTGCCATTCACACCTTTGGTGAACCACACGCGCTTGCCGCTGGCGGAATCCAGGCACAGGAGGCCCGAGTCGTTGTTGCTGTCGGTGACGGTGGCGTAGACGCGTCCGCTGAAGCAGGACATGGGGACGGAGATGGGCGCTGAAGTGCGATATTGCCAAGCCATGTTGCCGGAGGGAGCGATGGCGTAAATGGATTGATCGAGGGCTCCGGCGATCAGGAGGGCTCCGTCGGTGACGGGGCTGACGCCAAGGCCGGTGAAGAGGCGCGTGCGGGCCTGTGCGCTGCCGCCGTAGGGATCGAGGAAGACGACGGATCCGTTTTGAGTGACCATGCCGACGACGCCGCCGACAAGAATTGGCTGGCTGTCGATGGAGTTGCCGGTGCCAAAGCCCCATTCGCGGAAGCCGCGACTGAGATTGTGGGCGAAATACTCACCGGCGGGGGAGCCGAAGGACGCCATGTCGCCGACGATGACGGGGGCGGAACTTGCGACGCGTTCGAGGCGCTGGGTGGTGATGAGGTTGCCGGTTTGAGAGTTGAGGATGCGGATGTCCGAATCGGCGAATGCGAGCACGACATCGCCACGAACGGGGTCTTGATAGCGAGCGATGTCTACGTATCGAGTCAAGGGACCGGCGATGGTGTTGGACCAGCGCACGTTGCCGTTGTTGGCGTCGAGGACGCTGACCGTGCTACCGGTTTCCTGGATGACGATGAGATCCTGGCTTGGGCGCACGAATGAGATGGCTGCGCCGCCGGAGACGAAGGGGAAGCCGGACCAATCGCGGCGGTAACCGAGCTTGCCCCAAGCGGCATCGTCGATGGGGAATGCGTCGACGCGAGACTGGATGCTGGAAGGAGCGGGTGCGATGTTTGGCGTGATGCCGCCGCAGCCGGAGAGGAGGGCGGAAGTGGTGATGAGGAGCGGAATGGGCAGAAAGCGGGTCATTCGTGAGAGTCTCCGACGAGCTCCGAGGCGGGTTGCGGGGTGTGCACCCACGCAGATGCCATTCGGGGCAGAGCGAGCAGGATTGAGGACCGGAGGCAGGGGTGACCTGATTGATACCGGGCCGGGGTGACAGGGTAGCGGGAAATCGGAAGGGATGCGGGCGTTTGGGCAAGATTTGGGAGAGGGGTTTGCGGTGGATGGAGGGATGAAAAACGAGGGCGGGATGCTTACGCGGTGGGGATGGGG
>CAYTYD010000407.1:0-2242 GCA_964441555.1 uncultured Phycisphaeraceae bacterium
CGGCCACCAAACAGCAACAGGGCGATGCACGGAATCAACAGGAGCTGCCAGATGGAAAAATCCATGCCGAAAGCGAGCACTGAAGTTGGCACTGGAACCGCTGGAGAAGCCATCAAACCATTTGCGAGCATGTCAAAGTGTTCCAAGGAGGAAGAGGGCACCAGAACCAGTTGCGTCAGCATGGGAAGGCCCTCCAAGGGGCTTGGCCGCCACCGATATGAATCGTCGATTCAACGGGTTGAAGGCAAAATTGCCAACCCCGCCAATCGCCCGACGCTCCACTGGTCTAGGCCGGGAGATTGTACCCCTGAAATACTCCTCACAGACATGCGGCATACGACAGTCGTTCTCACCGTGTCCCTTCGGTTGGAAGTGAATTCAGCCACTCCAGAACCTCCGGCACGCTGCGGTTGCCTTCCATCCTTCCGACTTCCTTCCCTCCCCGTAGGGCGACCAGGGCTGGAATGGAAAATACCTTCAATTGAGCCGCCCCATCGTTGTCCTTGTCGACATCGATGTAGGCAGGAACTCCTGCCGCTCGCATGGCCGAAGCCACTCGGTGATCCGCAAGGGTGCCACGCTTGAAGGACTGACAGGGCCCACACCAAGAGGCAGTCGCAAAGGCGATGAGGGTTTTCCTTTCAGCATCTGCCTGGGCAAGGCCGGCTGCGACAGTGAGGGGCTGATTCGTGAATACCGCCGGAACCACGCTGCTGCTTCCAACGCTGCTGGGGCCATTCCTATACCACTGTAGAGCAATCAGAAACAACGCTGCGATCAGAATGGCAGCGAAAGGCCCAACGAGCACTCGCTTGGGAGCTTTCGCGGCTGAACGGGAAACGGAGCCATCGCCACTGTGTGATTGAGAGTTCATGGTCATCGCCCCCCGCCCACATCTCTGAGTCTTTCAGACAATCGCTCAATGTACCGCCACGCATTGAGAAGCGATCGAACGCGCTGATGGTTCGCATCTTCAAACGCTTTCGAAGTCGCTTGGACCATCTCCCCTCGCTGCGAATCCACCCAACCACGCCATCGCTCGATCGCTGCGGCGTCGCCGGAATCAACCGCATCGTCAACTGCTTCGCGCACCTCCATGATCTCCATCAGAAATGACGGCTCCAAAGGCACATCGGTTCGCGCCATCCGAGGATTCTGCGCAATCAGCAGGGCCTCGGCCCGTTTTTCCGCATCGGCCAGTGTCGCCCGTGCGTGGTTGAGTATGGCCATGGCGGCCTCTGACTCCTCGCCCCCCTCGATCCGCTCGACCGCCGCGTCCGGGTGCAAACCGGAGACTCGGTCAAAATACGCTGCGTCGATCAATGATCGCGACAACTGCATGGTTTGCGGCAGTCCCAGCACGCTGAATGGATCGGAATGGGCGTTCATGATCTCCGTCACGAAACTTCGAAACCAACTGGGCAAAGATTCCAGTCGATTGATTCGATAAACTGCCACGAACTCGGTCAGGATACCGTTTCGAGATTCTCCATGAGCACACCCATTCGACACCTCGGCATCGTCGGAGTCAGCCCGGAAGGAGCCGCGATTTTCTACCGGCAGTTGGCCCGGCATTGCGACCGACTGCTGCTTCCCAATCAGCACCCCCGAATCAGTCTGCACGCCGAACCTGTGGAAGAGTATCTGATCTCCATCCGCAAGCACGACTGGCTGGGGGTGGGACGCCTGCTGCGCAAGAGTGCAGAGATTCTGGCTCGCTGCGGGGCCGAATTCGTGGTCACCCCGGATAACGCCGTGCAGCACGGTTTGCAGATCGCTTCCAGCGCTTCGCCCGTTCCCTGGCTGACCATGACCGATCTGGTGGCCTCAGCCATCGAGCACGATAAAAGAGCCCGAATTGGCGTCATCGGCACCAAGTGGGTCACCACCGGCGCGACCTACCAAACGGCCCTGGGGCTCAAGGGCATCGAGACCTATGCGCCTGATGCGGATCAGACGGAATCACTCCATCGCATCATCGTCGAGGAATTGCTGCACGGGCAAATTCGCCCCGAATCTCGCAGCGAAGTGGTCTCCATCATCGAAACCATGCGGGATCGCCACCATTGCGACGGTGTCATCCTGGCCTGCAGCGAAGCCCCCATGCTGATCACTCGCGAAAATTCGCCGTTGCCGGTGTACGACGCCGGAGACATTCTCGCGGCTGGTGCGATTTCACGAGTGCGACTCTAATCACGATCGTGAACGAATCGCTCACTTCTTGGTCGCAGGGGCAGGAACC
>CAYTYD010000408.1:0-2229 GCA_964441555.1 uncultured Phycisphaeraceae bacterium
GCCGCACCGGCAACGCCCACATCGCCAGCGACACCAAGATCATCGGCATCGACCGCGACGGGTGCTTTGCCGAGTATGTCTGCGTGCCTGAGGAAAACGTCTGGCCGGTGCACGACTCCATTCCAGACAAGGTCGCGGCAGTCCTCGATCCGCTCGGCAACGCGGTGCACACGGTGATGGCGGCAAACGTCAGCGCGAAGAGCGTGTTGATCACCGGCACGGGAATCATCGGATTGATGGCGGTGACGGTGGCCAAAGCGGCGGGCGCGAGCCGCATTTTCGCGACGGATATGGACCCAAAGCGTCGTGCTCTGGCCAAGAAACTGGGCGCGGTGGAGGCCTTTGACCCGCGCGAGAGCGGCTGGATCAACGAGGTGAGGAGGGCGTGCCGCGGCGAGGGTGCGGATGTGCTGCTGGAAATGAGCGGTGCCGAACCCGCGCTGACACAGGGCTTTGAAGGGCTGCGAAATGGTGGCACCGCAGCGCTGCTGGGACTGTTCAAGGGTCCTATCAAGTTCGACATCAATTCACTGGTGATCTTCAAGGGATGCACGGTGCTGGGTGTGAACGGCCGCAAGATGTTTGAGACGTGGTACCAGATGGAAGAATTGCTCTTGAGCGGCCGCCTTGAACTCAACGACATCATCACCCACGAATTCCCGATCACGCAGTTCAAGAAAGCCCATGAGACGATGATCACGGGCGAGGGGATCAAAGTTGTGATGAACGTTGGGTGAACGGGCTAAACGCCACGCAAAAAACATGTCTAAGAACAAAGCCCGGGTGCGAACTCGGGCTTTTTGCTTGATTGCAAAGGCGTCATTTCCAGCGCAGCCATTCAACCCAATCTCTGCATCGCCTCATTCACTGACTTGACACCATCCACCTCGCACCCCTTGGGTGCCTTGAACTGCCCACGCTGGCTGGCGGGAATCAGAATTCGCGTGAAGCCCAAACGCGATGCCTCGATGACGCGCTGCTCAATCTGCGGCACGCTCCGCACTTCACCACCCAGGCCCACTTCGCCCACCGCCGCGGTCCCGGCGTTCAACGCTTTCTTGTAATGCGCACCGGCGATTGCCAAGAGCAGTGACAGATCCGATGCCGGCTCCACCACGCGAATGCCCCCCACCGCCGAGGCAAAGACGTCGCGATCCGCCAGCCGCACTCCCGCATGTTGCTCCAGCACCGCGATCAACATCGCCAGTCGATTGGGGTCTAATCCGCTGGATTTCCGCTTGGTCGCCCCAGGAAAACCGGTCGCCGTCAGTGCCTGCAATTCCACTAGCACACACCGTGAGCCAGTCAGCACAGGGCACACCACCGAGCCGGGACGTGGTTTCTCATCCAGCGCAGCCCGACCGCTTCCTGCTCCCTCACTCACCTCGCGCAGGCCGTGTCCTGTCATTTCAAAAATGCCGATTTCCAGCGTCGTGCCAAAGCGGTTCTTGCTCGCCCGCACCACACGATGTGCGTGGTGACGATCACCCTCAAAGTACAGCACCGCGTCCACCAAATGCTCCAGCAATCGCGGTCCGGCCAGCACACCGTCTTTGGTCACGTGCCCGACGAGGATCACCGACATGCCACTGAGCTTGGCCAGATACACCAGATCCGATGCGCACCGCCTCAATTGCGGCACACTCCCTGGGCTGCTCGGCACATCAGACTTGTAGATCATCTGAATCGAATCGATCACCAGCACGCGCGGCGCAATCCGTCTTGCCTGCTCGACGATTCGTGCCAGATTGGTTTCCGCGAGGATGAACATCCGCTCTGCCGAGGCCGCCTCATCCGGCGAAGTCGGCGTCAGCTTCAGCCGCGCCGCCCGCAGCTTCACCTGCTCCGCCGATTCCTCGCTCGACACATACAACACTTTGCAGTGCGTCGCCCACGATCCCGCGGCTTGCAGCAGCAATGTCGATTTGCCGATCCCCGGCTCGCCACCCGCCAGGATCACACTGCCATTCACAAGCCCACCACCCAATACGCGATCTAGTTCCCCGATACCACTCGTCAATCGGGGCGTGTGCTGGGCGGGACCGATCTCTGAAAGCGATCGTGCCGGATTGGCTGGCGAAATCACCGAATCCGCAGATTCGCCATGCGGCCCCGGCTGCGTATCTGCCCATGCCGCGGCGATGGCCTGAGGAGAGATCCCCGCGCCCGCCACACCCATCTGCGGATCACGCTCTGCCGCGACGTCCTGAACGCCCTGCTCAAGCGCGT
>CAYTYD010000409.1:0-2223 GCA_964441555.1 uncultured Phycisphaeraceae bacterium
AACACCACGCCCCTGCCGGCCCGCATCTACGCCAACGAGGGGATTGCCCAGTTCATTTTCCTCAAGGCGGACCAGGTGTGCGCCAAGAGCTACGCGGACAAATCGGGGAAGTACCAGGATCAATCGGGGCTCACGCTTCCGAAGGTGGATTGAAATATCTGGCAATGGACTGCCGGTAACAGAGCAAGGAACTCGGCATGAACAAGAAGCTCAACGAAGCAAGTATTGAGAGTGTGCTCACGGCTGTCCGCGCATACGCCGCGCTCGCGGGTCATTACGACAGCGTTTACGATCTTGAACTGCAGATTTCCCAAGCTTGGAATCATGCGACAAGAGGCGAGTTCACATACGAGGACCATTCAGTAATCTTGGGCAGTCAGCGAGAAGCGGCGGATGTGTCTCGTTGGGGGGCATGGATTGCGCAAGGCCTCTTTCAGACGCGAGCGTGTTCAGTTGGCAACCACCTCTTTCAGGTCAAGAATTCAGCTGAAAGTGAAGCTAGGTACACCTCAAGCATTCTTGGTCAACTTCGTCAAGTTGGACTTAAGACTCGAAATATCCCTTGGCCAGCAGTTATCAAGCTGGCGCATTCTGTAAGCCGAATTTTGCCAAAGAAGAAGATTGATGGCTTGTTGATTCGTCCTGGGATGAACGAGATTGTCGTTTTGAAGTGTGTACAGATACAACGGGCAAAGGGAAATGAGCCCGCGTCGTTGTTTAACCCAAAGCCAGCATTCTCAATCAGCGACACTGTGTACAGCAGTGATGTTCTAACGCTGATTGTTGCGGAGATGATGGTCCGCCTAGCAATAAACTCGCCGAGCATCGATGTGCGGTGCGTGTTGATGGCAGTAGACCCCATGCATGGCAATCGGGAGTTCTACGCATACGACACAACAGGGACGTATGCCCAGCAAATTAAGGGCTCTAGGTTTTCTGTGTCAAACTTTAAGCTCATCGCGTCGTCTGCTTCCATGATTTCGCGCGGCGAAGATGTTGAAGGTCTCGCCAATCCGCCCCGGCTCGTGGTGCGAGAACCATTGATGCGATTGCCCGTCGACCGAGCCACTCGATGCATGATGCTGTTGGATGTGATGTGGCATCATCAATGCAACGCGACCGGCTTGCGAGCAACAAAATTGAGCGAGCTGTCAGACGAAGTTGAACGTCGTTTTCTGATCGATTACAGCTCCGATCACCGTCGACACGACATGGAGGATTGTCTCGTTCGTGAGAGCTTTGTTGAGCGTCCTAAATATGAATCTAATCGGTACGCGTTAACTCCGGCAGGCGTCTTCCAAGCAATAGTGGGGCGACGGATGCTGCAGACAATTGACCGTCCGAGATCTGACGTTGACGCCGAAGAGTTTGTGCTTGCTCCGATTCGTCGTCAGGCACGGCTTTGGGCTCGATATAGCCGTGGAGAGCAGGTTGTCGAGTAGGTTGGTTTACAGCACACATTAGTCAGAGAAGTTGGTTTTGGATCAAGTGAGTCGCAAATGAAGATCAATCGCAAGTTCACAGTTCGTGGTCAGGATCCATTCTCCACTGTCGCCTGGGGGAAGCGTTCGAGCAAGATCTCGAACCCCGATGGCTCGGTGGTTTTTGAAATGAATGATGCGGAGATTCCCGAATCGTGGAGTCAGCTCGCGACCGACATCATGGTGAGCAAGTACTTCCGCAAGGCGGGTGTGCCGCTGGTGGATGAATTCGGCAAGCAGAGGGTGGGTGCTGATGGCAAGCCCGTGACTGGCCCGGAAAAGTCGGCTCGCCAGGTGATTCACCGTCTGGCAGGATGCTGGCGCTATTGGGGCGAGACGCACGGCTATTTTGACTCAGCAGAAGATGCTCACGCGTTTTACGACGAACTCTGCTACATGATGGTGCACCAGATGGCTGCGCCAAACAGCCCTCAGTGGTTCAACACCGGCCTGAATTGGGCCTACGGCATCAGTGGGCCCGCACAGGGCCACTCGGTGGTTGATCCCAAGACCGGCGAGGTGTGTTTTGCGCCCGATGCCTACACACATCCCCAGCCACATGCCTGTTTCATTCAGAGCGTGACAGACGACCTGGTGAATGAGGGTGGCATCATGGACCTGTGGGTCCGTGAAGCGCGACTTTTCAAATACGGCAGCGGCACGGGAACCAACTTCAGTAACCTGCGTGGTGATGGTGAAAAGCTTAGCGGCGGCGGCAAGAGCAGCGGCCTGATGTCATGGC
>CAYTYD010000410.1:0-2197 GCA_964441555.1 uncultured Phycisphaeraceae bacterium
TTCATCAATCTCTACCTCGCTGGCCTCCTTGCCGGCGCTCCCTGGGTCGGTGTCCTCTGGTTTGATCCCACCCGCGGCTCCGCTGAAGGCCCGATCCTTCTGCTCCGCGTCCCCATCCTGATCATCTACGCCGCAGCATTCGCCATGCTCTTCTGGGCCCTCACCCGTGTCGAGTGTTTCGGCATCGAGTTCATCTCCCGCCGTCGTGGCTGGCGCTTGCTCCCCGCCGCCGCCCGCCAGATCTGCGCTCACGCCTCCTACGGCTGGATCCTCGCCGCCCTCCTTCTGGATGTCGGCCTTGGTCTTTCCCAACTCCTCCCCGTCGCCGGTCAGCAGGTTTCCGGTCGCACCGCCACCGTCGAAGTCCTCAACGCCATCCTGTCGCTTCTTCCCGGCGCGCCGCCCTTGCTGGGCTTCTTTCTCGGCCTCTTTGCCTTTGAATGGCTTGTGTACCTCGGCGTCCGTGCCTGCCGCTGGGCGAATTTGTCACAACCCTGAAACCCTCCCCCGGGCTTTCCCAACTACGATCAGACTCAAAGGCAGCCGCGACGAAAGGGACCGCAGCGGCACGACGGAACGGAGTCTGGTTCGGTGACCGCTCAGGCAGAAAAAGCAATCCGGCAACCCGATGCGGAATTCGCCGTTGGCGAGTCGCACGGCCGCGAAGCCGCCCAGCTTGTCGTTGGCGCTGCCGATGGTGACGCGTTTCGCCCTGTCTGGTGGCAGCGCGGTGCTTTGAAACATCACCACTTTCGCAACGTCTTCATTGCCAGTTTCGGCTCCAACATCGGCACGTGGATGGAGCATGTCGGCGTCCGCTGGGTCATGTCGCAGGCCACTCTCGCCGCGGCATGGACCTCCACCGGTAAGCCCGGTGCCCCCATCATGATGGCGTACCTCACCGTCGCCGCCATGGCACCCATGGTCATCTTCGGCCCCATTGGTGGTGTCGTGGCCGATCGTGCCAACCGCAAGCAGATGCTCGTGATCACCCAGGGCATGCTCATGGTGATTGCCGCCCTGCTGGCGATTTTCAGTGCGCTCGGGATGTTGAGTCCCTGGTTGCTCCTCATCCTCTCGTTCCTCAACGGCATCGTGTACGTCTTCAACGTTCCCGCTTGGCAAGTCCTCGTGCCGCGGCTTGTCCCGCGCGAAGATCTCACCGAAGCCATCACTCTGAATGGCATTCAATTCAACCTCGCTCGCGTTGTCGGCCCCGCCATCGGTGGCTTCATGATGGGCCTGTGGGGTCCCACCGTGCTTTTCTGCATCAACACCGCCAGTTTCCTCGGTGTCCTCACCGCCATCTCCACCACCCCGGCCACTCCCAAACCCGCCAAGGTCGATTCCCACCCTTGGGAGGATTTTCTCGAGGCATGCCGCTTCCTCCTGCACGCCAAGGGGCCGCGCACCTGCATCATCTACATCGTCGTCTTCAGCATGCTCACCACACCGGTGCTCGCCATGCTCCCCATCGTCGTTTCCGAGGTCTATCACAGGGAAGAGGCAAGTTTCGGTCTTCTGCTTGGCATGCTCGGTGCTGGCGCTGTCATCTCCGGCCTCACCATGCGCCGCGTCTTGAAAGTCATGCCCCGTCAGTGGTTCGTTCCCATGTCAGTGGTGGGGGGCGCGATCACCCTCGGCGCTGTCGCCGCATCTCCCAATATGTTCATGTGCGCTGCATCCATGCTCGCGCTGGGCGTCTTCTGGTCGTGGTGCTTTAACGCCAGTTTCTCCGGCCTTCAACTCCTCGTCGAAGACCGCATGCGCGGCCGCGTCCTCAGCATCTGCAACATGCTCAGCTTCGGTGCCATGCCTCTGGGCGCCCTCCTCTGCGGCTGGGTCGGCGAAGTGGCCAGTGGCAAAAAAGATTCTGATGGCGCAGGAACCCAGATCGGTCTGGGCGTCCTCGCTGCCGCGCTGCTGATCTTCGGCATCTGGTCTCTCCTCCGCCGCGTTCCCGAGATCGATGGCGATACGCCCGCCGGCGGACCTTCATCCGGTCCCGCCGCGGCACACTGATCCATATCCGCAACATTTCCGTGCAACTGTCGTGGCTTTGCAAGGCAATGCTGCATCCTCTTCTGCCCAGGTTTCTGTCTGAGGTGGAACCCCGCCTTCCGTTTTCCCTGATCCCTGATCCCTTCCCATTTGTTAAGAGCGACGCCGGCGCGCGCGCGCCGGTGGTACACGAAAA
>CAYTYD010000411.1:0-2169 GCA_964441555.1 uncultured Phycisphaeraceae bacterium
CGACAACTATGGCTTTGAGACCAAGATTCTCGCCGCGAGCATCCGCCACCCCAACCACATGCTCCACTGTGCCCTCGCTGGCGCCGATGTCGCCACCGCTCCCCTCAAGGTCATCACCGATTGCATGAAGCATCCCCTCACCGACATCGGTCTCGAGCGCTTCCTGTCAGACTACAAGAAGGCCTTTGGTTGAGCAGCCCGCCCGTGAAGCGTCACCGCTGGGGACGCGTACTCGATCACACCCTCCCCGATTCTCTCGCCGATCATCGCGCCCGCGCTGTGAATATCACCGACGCGCCCCTCCTCGCACAACTCATGTTCACCGCATATCGCGGCACGCCGGACGACGAAAGTGGCGATCTTGCCGCCGCCCTCGCCGAAACCCAGTCCACTCTCAACGGCACCTACGGCCCCTTCGATTTTTCAGCTTCTGAAGTCATCATCATCGATGGCATCGCCGCCTCCGCCACGCTGATCACGCACTATCAAAGCGACATCCTTATCGCCTTCTCCATGACCGCGCCACCCTTTACGCGTCAGGGCCTCGCCCGCGCTGGGCTCATTCGCACGCTTCACCGACTGCGTGCTGCTGGTCACGCCGAGGCCTTCCTCGCCGTCACCGATGCCAATCACGCCGCGCAGCATTTCTACCGATCTCTCGGCTTTGTCCCGCGACCGTTGCCCGCATCAACTTGATGTAGTTCAGCTTGCCCGCAGACCGTGCCCGCTCAACTCGGCTTCTCTTGCCCGCGGATCAGGGTCAGAATCTCCGCCGCCGTCGTCGCACCGTAAATCTGGTTGCGGAATTGATCCATCGTCATCAAGCGGCTCACCTTGGCCAGCGCCTGAATGTGATCGCTCATCTTGTCCGGTGGGCTCGCCAAGAGCACAATCAGTTTCACCGGCTGCCCATCAATCGCTTCGAAGTTCATCGGCGTCGCCGGCTTACCGATCGCCATCGCCAGCCCCGCCATGCTCGGCGTCTTGCCGTGCGGAATCGCCAGTCCATGCCCGATCCCCGTCGTGCGAGTCTGCTCGCGTTGCCACACCGCCTCTTTCAGCGCTTTGGCATCCGTCACCTTCCCCGCCGCCGCCAGCACATCGACGAGTTCGTCAATGGCACCCTTCTTGTCCGTGGCTTGCAGCGGACAGCGCACACATTCAATCGGTACCAGATCAGTCAGATTCATCGCTGCATTCTTCCCGGGCGCCATCTCTGGCCATCGCTTCTCCGTCGATCTCGCCAAAGTTCGGGCGGAGTGTAACCCGCCACCATCCCCGTCGTCGCGTACTTCCGGTCGCTTTCCGCTTGTCGCTTACCTCAGCGACCACTGCATCAGGCAGGCAAACCCGCCATCCATATATACATCCGCCCCCTGCCCCGGCAATCCCGCTGGCCACACCGTGTGCGAATCAAGGGGTTTGAACTTGTGCCACTGAATCGCCCAGTCCACCGCCCGCCCATTCTCCTCCCGGTCAATGCTGCACGTGCTATAGAGCACATGTCCGCTGGGTTTCAAGAGCGGAATCGTGTCCGCGATGATCTGCCGCTGCGCGATCGTCAGTCTCTCCAACTGCTCTCCATCGCACCGCAGAGCCGCCTCCGCCCTCCGCGCCAGCACCGCGCTGTTGCTGCACGGCACATCCAGCACCGCCAGGTCCACCGATTGCGCATGCGTCGGCAACAGACTCCGCCGGTCAACCACTTTCACCCGGTCGCTTCCATCAAACAGCTTCCGCAATTTCGCCATCGCCTCCGGACTGGCATCGCTCACAATCACCCGCGCTGTCGGAAACGCCGCCGCCAATTGCCTCGATTTTGTCCCCTGCCCCGCGCACAGATCCGCAATCAACTTGGGCTTCAGATTCGCGGCCAGGTCAATCGCCTTGCTCGCCGCCGAATCCTGCGCCCAGATGTCCTTGCGTTTCCCCAGCCACGCCGCCAGCGTCTCATGCGGGCCATCAAACACCACATGCCCGGGCTGGCTATGCGGAATCAGTGTGCACCCTTCCGGCGCAACCACCTCACTCGTCGCGTGCCGCACATTCACCACCACCGGCGGCTTGGTCAGCGTGTGATGCGCAAACACCCGCGTTCGCTCCATGTTTCCATTCAGCTGCGCCACACGCCGCAGCAGCCACGGCGTCAACCCACACGCCACCGCCATC
>CAYTYD010000412.1:0-2143 GCA_964441555.1 uncultured Phycisphaeraceae bacterium
ATCTTCGCGCTGGCGCTCGCCGCCGGAACGGTCACCGCTCCTTCGGCCTTGGCGCAGACCCCTTCGGTCACGGCCTCACCTTCGACCGGCAATCCGCAGCGCGACACGCTGCTGAAGCTGATGAAGCCCATCACGATCGAACTCAAGGATCAGCGTCTCGAAGACGTCATCAAGTTCGTCGGCGAACTCACCGGCGCCGAGATCGACGCCATGTGGCTCTCCGATCGTGAGCAGATCGGCATGGACCCTGAGTTCCAGGTCTCTCTCAAGGCCAACAACATCAGTGCTCTGGCTCTGCTCGAGCGCGTGCTGGATATGGCCACCTCGGATACCACCGGCGCCCACGGCATGACTTGGCAGATGAGCGATGGCGGTGCGCTGCAGATTGGCCCGCGCGAGCGTCTCAACAAGTTCCGCCGCGTCGAGATCTACGACATCAATGACATGCTCATGGTCATTCCTGAGTTCACCCAGGCCCCTCAGTTCGACCTGAACAACGTGCTTCAGTCTCAGAACGGTCGCGGCGGTGGTGGCAGCGCTCAGAGCCCCTTCACCAACGCCAACGGCAATCGCGGCAACTCAAACCAGCCCGGCGTGGGCGTCAACGGCATGCAGGGCCCCACCAAGCAGGAACGCGCTGAAGAGCTCAAGAACCTCATCATCGCCCTGGTCGAGCCCGATCAGTGGGTTGAGAACGGCTACGAGGCCGCCAGTATCCGCTACTACCAGAACGTCTTCATCGTCAACGGCCCCGATTACGTGCACCGCGCTCTTGATGGTTACACCTACTGGCCCAAGCGCTACACCACCTTCGGTGTCGCCGAGACCTCCGGTCGCCGCTACGTCACGCTCACTGCCCCCATCTCCACTTCCAAGATCAACGGCATCACTCAGACTCCCGTGACGGCTGTTGCAGGCGGCTCGGGTGGCGGCGCGACGCCTCCTCCGGGCGGCGGCCGCTGAATCGCTGATCACTTCAAGTGAATCTTTCCTCAGGCCCCGCCTCATCGCGGGGCCTGTGTGTTTTTGGTTGTTCGCGTTCACCCGCTCCGGCGAAACTCAACTTGATCTGGCCAGCACCCAGAATCGGCCATCGGTGTGCACGCACGATCACTTCGTGACAAAATCTCACACACTCGCGGAACTCAGTTCGCACTCCCCGCGTCAACCACTGTGGCGGCACCAAACACGGTTTGTGTAGCCAGCCAGAAACAACATTCGGAGTGTGCTCCATGCGTGCAAAATGTCTTTGCATCTGCGCCAGCTTTTTCCTGTCCGCACCCGGCATGACTTTGGCATCCAGCGGTGATCCACCCGCTGCTTCCAACGCAACCACCACGCAACACGTGACACCACGAGCATCCATCACCGACAAATTGGCCAAGACCATCACTGCTGATTTCAAGAACCAGCGCCTCGAAGACATCATCACATTCATCGCCAAGCACGCCGGAGTGGAGATCGAAAGCATGTGGCTCTCTGATCGCCACGCCATCGGCATGGACAAGAACACACTGATCACACTCAAGGCCACCAACCTGACATGCCTGGAGTTGATTGAACGGGTCCTCACCGCCGCAGGTTCAGATTCCACCGGCGCATTCGGCATGACCTGGCAAGTCAGCGGCACAGACACGCTTCAGATTGGCCCGCGCGAGCGGCTGAACGACTTCCGCCGCGTGCAGGTGTACGACATCAGCGATCTCCTCGCCATCGTGCCTGATTTCACCAACGCTCCCGGCTTTGATCTCAACGCCATCCTGCAATCACAGAATGGCCGTGGTGGTGGCAGCGCTTCGAGCCCCTTTATCGCAAGTCCGGGCACGTACAACCCATCCACGACCGGCTTCGGCGGAGCCAGTATTCCTTCCAAGCTGGAACGCGCAGAAGAGCTCAAGATCGTCATCATCGGCTTCGTTGAGCCAGAGCAATGGGAAGAGAATGGGTACGAGGGCGCGAGCATTCGCTTCTATCAGGGCTCTTTCATTGTCAATGCGCCTGAGTACATCCATCGCGCACTCGCTGGGTCGAATCGTTCGGCGCAGTAATTCAACTCCCTCCCGTTGACCAGAAACTCCTCACAATCGCACACGTGCGCCGCGAGATCGGCGGCGTGCGTGTGCATTTTCATCTCAATCAGCCA
>CAYTYD010000413.1:0-2109 GCA_964441555.1 uncultured Phycisphaeraceae bacterium
TGTTCGGACTCGGCAAATTGCTGGAAGCCTATGCGCCGGGGCTCGGCACCAACGGTCCGCAAACGTTGATCTGGGGTTTCTTCGTCTCCACGGTCGCCCTGCTCCACGGCACGTGCACGATCAATTCTCTCTCGCACGTGTACGGATCGCAGCGCTACAAGACGGGTGACGACAGCAAAAACAATTTCATTCTCGCCATGATCACCCTCGGCGAAGGTTGGCATAACAATCACCACTACTATGCCGCCTCAACCCGCCAGGGCTTCTACTGGTGGGAAATCGACATTACCTATTACATGCTACGCGCCATGCAGGCGGTAGGCCTGATCTGGGATATTCGCGAAGTGCCGGCGCACGTGCGAGAAGGTAAAAGCAAACTCGCCTGATCGAGAGCGGGAGCGGCCAGTGACGGACTGCCCCCGCTACTTCGACTTACACCCACTCCGATTCATCAGCCGACCTTGATTTGCTGCGGTACTGCGGCGCCAACCGATCACGAATTTCACGACTCACCGCATCGATCTCAGCCACCTCTGCTTCGGTCGCGAGCCAAGCATCTTCTGGTATCAGCTCGATGCGATAGTGATTCTTTCGCATGGAAAACCATTCAATGTACGGATGGGGCACCAGATGAGGATGGGGATCGAAGGAGATGAGGCTGGCATCTCCGATTTGCGGACTCTCGACATCCCCCAGCACCTGGCCGGCAAGGTCCTCATCGGCGAACCGGCTATTGTTAAACCGGATGACTCGACCGGCAATTTCTCCCCGGCAATTGCCCGCGAGATAAAAATCGATCGCCCCTAAGACGGCGAACGTGATGCGCCCGACCACCGTGCCGTCCTGCCGGTTGTCGAGAAACCCCTCATGCACCCATCGGCCATTCCCAAACTTTTGCGCCATATCACCTTCCTTCTGAACCGACAACGACAGATTCCGGTGATGCTTGACCCATGTCACCGGGCACCCGCGATCCGAGCAGTACCCCGCCCAGGATTAGCGCACTTCCAAACCACCCTTGGGTATCCAGATTTTCTCCCAGGAAATACCATGCGAGCCAGGCGGCAATGGCCGGCTCCACGGCGAACAATAATGCGACTTGTTGCGCGGGCAATAACTGCTGTGCCCACATTTGCACGGCGAACGCACCGGTGGCCAGAATACCGGTGACCACCAGACCCAACACCAATACACGGCTCGGCTCAAACATGGCAGGCGTCGGCTGTTCCCACCACATCGCACCCAACATCGCTACGGTCATCATGACCAATTGCCAGGCGAATAGAGATACCGCGTCAGTCGATCTGGTGTACCGCTCCAAGCAGGCCATGTGTGCGGCAAACGCCGCGGCACTGCCGAGGGTCAACAGATCGCCAAGATTGGCGGAGGCCGTCGGTTTGACGAGCAGCCACAGTCCGATCAACGCAATCCCGTTTGAGATCCAAGTCTGCGCACTCAAGCGACGCAGATACAGCGGAACGAACGCGACGTAGAGCACCGTGATAAAGGCCGAATTGGAGGCGGTCGTCAAATGCAGGCCGACGGTTTGCAGCACATACCCGAGGAACAACCAGAGGCTCGCAATGAGACTCATCCGCATCATCGCGGCATCGCGCGTCACCTTGCGGTGCATCAGCAACAAGACCGCGGACACCATGAGCATGCCGAGAAGAAATCGCAAGAACAGGAACGACAGCGGCGTAATTTGTTCGAGGGCGGCCTTGGTAGCCGGAAATGTCGCGCCCCACACAAAGGTTGTGAGGAGGAGCGCAAGTTGAGGCATGGCTGAAAAAGGTGATGACTGTTGAGTTAGGAGTGGTGAGTCCGACCCGTTGACGCCAAGGGCCCAAACCAACCCGGATACTCAGAACGCGCAACCGCACTCAATGGTTAGGGTTTGCACAGCGCACACTTGCGCTCATCGCTGGTACCGGCTTGTTCCATCGCTGCCAGCGCCCGTTCTTTGTCGGGATAGTCGAACCAGCCGCCCTCCCAAAAATCGCTGCTGGAGATGCTGGAGGGAACTTCCGAACATCGATCTCGGTGCAGCGTGACTCGATCGATCGCGCGTGCAATGTGGATCCAATAGACCATGGTACCCCGTTGGAA
>CAYTYD010000414.1:0-2104 GCA_964441555.1 uncultured Phycisphaeraceae bacterium
CCTTCGCGGTTCATTCCAGCGATGGTGCGGATGTGGTTGAGGCCCATGCTGCCTTGGCCGGGGCCGCCCATGCCGATGACGCCAATTTTAATGGGGTCACCATCTTTGAGGGCTGCGCGGGGTTTAGCCTTTCCGGCAGGCGCCGCATCAGGGGCAAAGTGAATCAGGTTGCCCATCGACACGCCGGAAATGCCCGCCATAGCGGCGGAAACGCCCGCCGCGGCGGTCAGAAACGTGCGACGCGATGCATGGAAAGGGGATGGATCAGAATGGGTGTGCTCAGTCATGACCGATCCTTTGGTGGGTTGGCCATGCGAGTGGCCAAACGAGGGTGTCTTGAAGCAGTCAGAGTACCACAAACGGCCACGGTTTGACAAGGGTTTTTGCGAATCAGAGCGATGAACCAGATTGTCCAAACCGATCGTTTCAGGCACCGAAACGCCGGGGAGAACCTGGCAAAAGCACGCCAAATCAGACAACGCCGTCATTGGAGCGGCGATGCGGGACCGGGGCAGACGCAGAGCGGAATGCCAGAACAAACATGATCAGAACACCGAGGGCAAAGGCGGCGGGAATGAACCACACCGTGCGCCAATCGGTGACCTTGGTCACCGGATCGGAATAGTGATCCACGAGGCGGCCAAAAACTTGATTACCAATCAGCATGCCGATGCCTTGCGTGACCAGAACCAGGAACCCTTGGGCCTGGGCACGGATTTCCTTGGGGGCGGTCTGCTCGGTATAGATCTGTCCAGTGACAAAGAAGAAGTCGTAGCAAATGCCGTGCAGGACGATGCCGCCGATGACCAGATACACCGAGTGCATGGGCTCAGCCGCGGGAACTGGCCAGGCAAAGCCGAACATGGCGTAGCGAATCACCCAAGCCAGCATGCCGATGGCGAGCATCCATTTGACACCAAGCCGGGCAAAGCAAAGAGGCATGACGAGCATGAAGAAAATCTCGCTCATCTGGCCGAAGGTCATCTTGAACGGGACATCATCGACGCCCGCCTTGCCGGCATAGACACCGGCAAAGGAGTAGTACGCCGCGAGGGGAATGCACACCAGGAGAGAAGCGAGCATGAAGACCAGGAAGTTGCGATTGCCAAGCAGGGCGAGTGCCTCGAGGCCGAGCGCACTTCCAGCGGAAAATGGCTTCCCCTTCTGCGGCGGCGGTGTGTGGGGGAGCATGAGCGAAAACAGGCCGAGAACGATACCGGATGCACCCGCGACATAGAAGAAGAAGGGTGCTGCAGACTGCGCCGCGGCAAGATCGGCGAAAGTCCCCTTGTCGGTGACCATCTGCTTGGCAAGATAGCCGACGGAGATGCCGGCGACGATCCAGCCGATGGTGCCCCACACGCGGACGATGGGAAATTGCTTGCTGGGATTGCTCATGGCGTTAAAAGCCACGGTGTTCGACAGGCCCAGTGTCGGCATGTAGCAGAGCATGTGAACCAGCAGCAGACCAATGAATGCCCAGCCACTGCCACCTTGGTCGGCGACGGTGGGGGCCGCGAGCAGACACAAACCGCCGATCATGTGCAAGGCGGCCATGACGCGTTGACTGGCAAAGAAGCGATCGGCGATGGCGCCCAAGATCAGCGGGGCAAGGATGGCGGCGACCGGCGCAGTGGAATACGCATTACCAATCATCTTGCCTTCAAAGCCCCGTGCCCCCATGAATGGGCCGAGGGTGACAAACCACGCACCCCACAGAAAGAACTGCAGGAACATCATCACCGAGAGGATTGCGGTGTAAGACTTTCCCGCGGGAGTTGCAAGGTTTGGGTGCACCGGACCATCCGAAACTGCCGCCATCGTGACTCTCCTTGTCTCATCACAGCTTGTCAGATTGACAAGTGGCAATGCCAATCACCAATTTACACGAAGTGCCGCCACAGTGCATGCACATGCAGCGCTCCAAACCGGTGGTCGCAGCGTCTCTCGCCGCGCTGCTTCTCGTCGTCGTCGCCACCACGGCGTCCGGTGCAGCCGCGGCCACGACGCTCAACTGGCGCACCGGCGCGTGCACCACCGGGGGCGAGGTCTACAGCCCGCTGCGCCAGGCCTGCGTGCCCAACCCGTGCACCGGCTCCGCTGT
>CAYTYD010000415.1:0-2063 GCA_964441555.1 uncultured Phycisphaeraceae bacterium
CGAAAGCTCCCCACATGACCGCCACCATCTCTGCCAATACCCACCCGCTTCCTCCCGCCAAGCTCGGCCGCACGGTGCGGTTTCGCATCAAGCGTTGCGAGGGTCCCGGCAAGCCAACTTCGTGGCAGACATACACGGTGACGATCGATCAGAAAGGCGCGAACGTGATCTCGTGCCTGCAGCAGATCGCTGCCAATCCGGTGACGGTTGAGGGGACGCGGACCACGCCGGTGGTGTGGGATTCGGGATGCCTGGAAGAGGTGTGCGGCGCGTGCACGATGGTGATCAACGGCAAGGTGCGGCAGTCGTGCTCGGCCTTAATTGATCACATCGCCCCGAACGAAGGCGATGAGATTTCGCTGGAGCCGATGACCAAGTTTCCGATCGTGCGCGATCTCTGGGTCGATCGCCAGCGGATGTTCCATAATCTGGAGCGGCTGAAGTCGTGGGTGCCGATTGACGGGACGTATGCCCTGGGCGGCGGGCCGAAGGAATCGCCGGAGTCTCAGGAGACGCGGTATGCGCTGTCGACGTGCATGACGTGCGGGTGTTGCCTGGAAGCGTGCCCGCAGTTCAACCTTGAGGCGGATCCCGCCAAGTGGGACAGCAGCTTTGTGGGTGCTCAAGCGATCAGCCAGGCGCGGCTTTTCAACATGCACGAGACGGGGAAGGAACTCGCACCTGCGCGTCTGGATGCCCTGATGGGACCGGGGGGCGTTTCAGATTGCGGCAATTCGCAGAATTGCGTCAAGGTGTGCCCCAAGCACATTCCCCTCACCGAATCCATCGCGGCCGTGGGGCGTGCGGTGACGCTGCACGCGATCAGCAAGTTCTTTCGAGGTTGAAGTGGGGTGATCTGAGGCGGTGCGATGCAGGTCCGGATTTATGGTTCCGGGCGCATGGCGATCGGCCCACCACAGGCATAAACTCATCCCCCAATGCTCCAACTCCCGCCCTGGCAGGAGGTTGGTCAAGGACCATCTGGAGAGATGTCCGAGCGGCTGAAGGAACGCGACTGGAAATCGCGTAATCGGGCAACCGGTTCGGGGGTTCGAATCCCCCTCTCTCCGTTTTCTGCCGCGAGTCCGACAGGGCTCGCGGTTGTTTTTTTGACACGCCGGTCGGTGCTCGCGATGCCCGTCTTGTGAGGTGAGTGATTCCATACCGCACTTTGCCACCTACGTTCCCGTCCCATGGCAGCCGTACTTGTTGCAAGAGAAATATCGAAGTCCTTTGCCGCGAGAACGCTGTTCAGCGGCATTTCGGTGTCGCTGGAAGAGCGTGAGCGGCTGGCGTTGATCGGGCCGAACGGGAGCGGAAAGTCGACGCTGTTGAAGATTCTGGCGGGATTGCAGGATGCGGATGGGGGGGAAGTGAAGCTGCCCAAGGGGCTGCGTGCGTCGTATGTGGCGCAGCAGGATGTGTTTCCTGAGGGGTCGACGATTCTGTCGGCGGTGACGGATGCGCTGCATGAGAGTCGGCGTGCGGGGCTGTTGCCACACCTGCACGATGATCATGAGGCGGATCTGGCGGCGGAAATGACGTTGGCGCGGCTGGAGTTTGATGACATCAATCAGACGACGGCGTCGCTTTCGGGTGGGCAGAGGAAGCGTCTGGCGATTGCGCGGGCATTGGCGCACGAGCCGGATGTGCTGCTGCTGGATGAGCCGACGAATCACCTGGATGTGATGGGGATTGACTGGCTGGAGGGCGTGCTGCGGCGAGGACCGTTTGCAAGCATCGTGATCACGCACGATCGCGAGTTTCTGGAGACGGTGGCGACACGGATTGTGGAACTTTCGACGGCGTATCCATCGGGGACGTTTAGTGTCAAGGGGAATTACAGCGAGTTTCTGCGGAGGAAAGAGGAGTTCCTGGATGGGCAAGCCAAGCAGGAGCAGGCGCTGGCGAACCAGGTGCGTGAAGATATTCGCTGGCTGAGCCGCGGTGCCAAAGCGCGGCGGACCAAGAGCAAGAGCCGCATCGACGCGTCGTATGAGCGGATGGATGAACTGGCGGCGTTGAAAGCAAGGAATGCGCCGGCGCAGGCGACGACGATTGAT
>CAYTYD010000416.1:0-2063 GCA_964441555.1 uncultured Phycisphaeraceae bacterium
GCGGAAGCGGAAGAGGTGATTTCTTGCCGCGGGGTGTGATCGTTGTGGGGCGGCAAAATGTGAAGGAAGATGAGAGGGAGCGGCGGAATGTGTGGTAGGGTAGTTGACCAGAGGTTGCGCGATGCTGCGCATCGCTCCACGCTCTGGCAATCAACACGCGCCCGTTTCACGGACGAAGATGTGAGTGACGCACCGTTGGTGCTCTTTGGAATGTGGTGGTCGTTATCCCGGGGCTTACGCCACCGGGCTCGTGACGGACGCCGCGTTGCGGCGGAGAGGAGAAAGTGATTTCAAATGCCGCGAGGTGTGATCGTTGTGGGGCGGCAAAATGTGAAGGAAGATGAGAGGGAGCTGTTGTCAGAGGTCAGTGCATCGGGAGACAGTGTAAAGGTGTTTGGTGGGTTCTCTCCGGGGGTGTCGCTTTCCTGTTGGGGGCGCGACGACCCCCGTCTATTCACCTCCACCGCTTCGCGGTGAAGAGTGGAACGTGCACGCCTTCGGCGTGCAACGCAAATACAGCCGTGAGCTCGCGCTCAGGGTTCCTTGGTTGCATAAACCCCGGGCTTGTAGATGCGGCGTGAACCGAAGAGGTGATCTCAAGCACGGCATGCCACCGATCATGGCGGTGCCAGTACACTGAGCGAGTGCGTATGCCACAAGCCAAGTCCAAGCGAAGATTGCTGTTCTGCATGGTGGCGGCGTGGATTGCGGCGATGACGCTGTGGGGCGTGCAAGGGTGGATCACAAAGTATCCAGAGTTGCGACACAACACCAGCACTCAGAAACAATGCTGCTTGGTGAAGGTTCAAAACGGCGCGATGCTGTGCAGGTACACAGGCTATGTGGAACAGGGAGCATCTTGGTCAAGTACGACACCGGGATGGAATTTTGAATGGGTGGACATCAATCCGCCGAACCCGCCGCGGATCCCGCTGCTGGGCGGGATACCGCTGATCGGAACAGCTTTTCTAGTCAAGGATGATGGGAACGGGAATGAACCAATCACTGGGTATTGGCGAGGAGGCGAGCAGGGATCGCTGGTGACATTTGTGCGTGTGAAGCTCTGGTTTCTGACGGCGATTCTGACGCCGGGCGCGCTCTGGGGATTGTTTATCGCGTGGCGTGAGCGACAGGTAGCGCGGCGAGGCAGATGCATCAAGTGCGGGTATTCGAGAGCGGGAATCGCGGAAGAAGCCGTGTGCCCGGAGTGTGGAAAACGACCATGACATAGCGCTTCTGCCACGGCCTTTGCTCTTGGAAGACGGTGCTATCTGGGAACGTACCCACGCGTCGCCGCGGAACCCATGACACATCAAGCCAACGCCACCGTCACCTCCGCCGATTCTCACAAACAAGGGAACATCCCTGACGCCTGACCGTCACTGTTGTTCCTTATGTTCTTGAAACCAAAGCACCGTGTCTCTAGGCCATATCAAAAGCTGCACGCCCTTGCCATCCTGATCGTTGTTGTTTCATTCTTCATCACCGGATACAAACTCAGCGGCACATGGCAGCGGCTGCAACGCATTCTGGTTTTCGAACATGACGATAACAGCGAAATGGTGCAACGCATGATCGATGTCGGCATCGTGGATGTGCCGCGCGCACACCAGATCATGATCGAGCGCCGCACCGAGTCAGGAGTCGGTGCCGCGATGGTGGGCACGGTCGGGGCCGCAGAGTTATGCTCAGAGTTTGGTGATCGAGACTTTGCCTTCGAGGTGATCGACCTTTGGGGCTCATTCCTGGCCCTCGGTGTGTTCCATATGTGCTTGGCTGTGATCCTCGGCCTGTACATGCTCGCTGTGCGACGGATGGAACGCGCGTACTGGACGCAGCGACTAGCCGCTGAATCGCGATCTGAGAGTGATATAGAACAAGTGTGAACACTCGCGCGTCTGCGTCCACCGAAAGCTCTTTGCCACGGAGTTCATTCGATGAGGCACACCACGTGGGCTTCTTCTCTTTTTCTCTTAAGTATTCCTCTGATCGACCTCTGCGGCTCTGCGTTGACGGGGAAAAACAAAACAGCCCTGAGCTCGCGCTCAGGGTTCCCTCATGCC
>CAYTYD010000417.1:0-2038 GCA_964441555.1 uncultured Phycisphaeraceae bacterium
GGTGACAAAGACTGGTGTGACCAAGGTATTGAATAAGACTCAGTTTCAAGCGGGAGCATTCCCCTTGAATAGCTGTGCGCTTGGTCCCAATTTGTCTGACGGCAAAATCCTGACTCAGTGCAAGAATGCTGTTGCAACAAATGGTATCGCAGCAAACTCCTTTGTAGTAACCTACATCAATCCAAATACTGGAGAGATGTTTGATTACACTGGAGCGGTGCCAAGCAATGTCGTCTGGCAGATAATCGCTAACACTTCTGACAAACCGGAATGGGGTGCAAAAGCTCGTGTTGCTGACGGGTGGTTTTATACCACATCCAGTTCCTTGTCAGTGCTTCGCTTTCAACCAGATAACGGTGCATCGTTTGTGGTGAAGGATGGAACCTTTGCAGTTGATCGCGATATCAAAGTAATGGCTTCGTATTCCAACTGATTCGATGGCAAGACCCGAGACCTGCTTACACAATGCGTAGTGATACGCAAAGTGTGGGTAGGTCGAACAAAAATCAGCGGCTCTCGGCAACCTTGTACACCACGCCACGATCCCGCTTCCCCACGGCGATCACCACCACCAGCACGTCGCGGTCGCGCACTTCGTACACCAGCCGGTAGCCGACGCTGCGCAACTTGATCTTGTAACGGTCCTTTTGGCCGTGCAGTTTTGCAGATGGAACGCGCGGCGCTTGCAGCCGCTCGGCAAGTTTCTCTTTGAACTGCTCGCGGATGGTGCGATCGAGCTTGTGCCACTCTTTGAGCGCATCCTCCAGGAACGCCAGCTCAAAGGTCATTGAGCTTGACCTTGATGTCTTTCTGGCCTCGGCGGGAGTCCGCGATGGCGTTCAGTTCCAGGTCTTCGAGCCGCTCCATCAGCGCCTCGTATGCCTTGGCCGGCACGCAATAAAACGCTGTGGCGTTGCGGTTCAGGATCGCCACCGCGTGCCCCTCACCCGCAGCGAGGGTGCCCATCGGGTCTTTTTTGAGTTCTGTGACGCTGGCGGTGATTTCGGTGAGGATCAGGTTGGCCATGATGTTCTCAGAGGTGCTTTTAACGGCACTAATAATAGCACTTCAATCTGCCGGTGGTCAGGCCTCTCGATAGGCAATTCGCACCGGTTCCGCCCCATACACCTTCTCCAGCCTGCGCACAATGAAATGCCCGCGCGCCATGTCCTGGAAATGGCCGATGAAGATCGTGTTGATCAGCGCACCGGTGGCCGCGCCGAGGATGGGGATGGCTTGTGCGGCGGCCTTCTCGCTCACCACGATGCCAAAGCGTGAACTGATGAGCGAGACCAATCGAACCAATGCGGGCGCGCCGGTCTTGCTGAAGCCCTTCTCGGCCAGGAACTTGGACGCTTCCGACACCGCACCCGCCATCGCCGCGCGCGCCGCGAAGTAGCCCGATTCAGCGGCATTGTCCTTGTCTGATTTTTCGCTGCCCAATGCAAACACGGTGAGGCACGCGAGCTTGGTGTCGATGTGCTGGATGTTTTCGCCCTCGCTCTTGGCAATGTCGGCGATGGAGCGCAGCATGATGGTGGTTGAGATCGGCAACTCCACCGTGAGCGCCATCAGCCCGAACGCGCCACCGATGGCCCCACTGGTTGCCGCCGCGAACTTGTGCATGCGCGGCTGGGCCGGGACTTTCGCATCGCCGAGGGACTTCACCGCCATGTCCAGCGCTTTCATCATCGCGGACTCCGCCGCCTGATGAATGTTTTTCTGCGCCGCCTTCGGCAACATCGCCATCCCGCGTTCGATGGGTGAACCCAATGCCGAGGACATCTTGGCCGCAAGGCCTGGGTTTTCGAGCAACGCCTTGGCGCGTTTCAAGTCGGCGAGGTCGGACTTGGAAAGCGGGCTCACGCCGCCTCCCCCAAATACGCCTCCCGCACCTTGGGATTGTCCAGCAGCGACCTCGACTCGCCCTCCAGTGTGATCAAGCCACCGTCCATCACGTAGCCGCGATGGCTGATGGAAAGTGCAAGGCGCGCGTTCTGCTCGATGAGCAGGAGGGTGACGCCGCGCCGCGCGACTT
>CAYTYD010000418.1:0-2031 GCA_964441555.1 uncultured Phycisphaeraceae bacterium
TTCAACCTGATTGAGGCGGACGGATTGGAAGGGCAGATGTGCCTGGAAATCTCGCCACTGATCATCTATCCGATCGTGGACAGATTGCTGGGGGGGACGTCACAGGATCTCTTTATTCCGCAGCGGCCGATGACGCTGATTGAATCGAGATTGATTGGGAATGTGACCAAACGCGGCTTGAGCGCCCTGTCGGAAGCGTGGTCGGGTGTGAAGAAGTTTGAGTATTCGATCGCGGCGACAGAGAGCAACCCGCAGCTGGTGCAGATCGTGCCGCCGAATGAGGTGGTGGTGGTTGTCGGATTTGAATTGAAGATGGGGACGCGCGCGGGCACGATGAACCTGTGCATTCCTTATAACGTGATCGAGCCGGTGATGGACCTCTTGTCGAATCAGAGCTGGTTCAGTTCCAAGCATGCCGCGGGACGGTCGGAAGAGGAAGTAACGCGAACGCTGGGGCGTGCGGCGTTGACGCTGCGGGGCGTGCTGGCGGAGACGACGATCACGCTTGAGGATTTGGTGAAGATGGCGGCTGGGGATGTGATCGTGACGGAATGCGATTCGAGCAAGCCGGCGACGCTGTGCATTGAGGGGGAGAAGAAGTTCTGGGTGGAGGTCGGGAAATTCAATGGACAGCGGGCGTTGAAGGTGGTTCGATCGGTCAACCTGCAGGAAGCCGAGTGATATAGGTAGTTGGCGGCTTTGGGTTGCGGGTGGACATTGGGGTAGAGGGGCACTAAAGTTGGCTGGAATCTGTTCGGACCCGTGATCACGGGCGAGGAGCTGTCATGCTGAAGGTTCGCAATCATGCTCGGTGATCGGATGCACACCATCCGCGCATCGGCTGCGCCCTTTTGGCTGCCTGAGTCGGCGGTTGTGTCTTCGAGAGGAGGCGCGATCGCGGGCTGAGCCAGTTCGATCGTGATCGGTCTTGACTGAGTGAAAGCTCGGTCAGGATGAAGGGCCACGGTGACAGCCGTGGCTTGTGTGTTTTTGGGTCGGAACGACAATCTGGTTTGACAATCAGGATTTGACAACTCGGTTGGAAAAACTTGAAGAAAGAGGATGGACAAGATGAACAGCGCTGAGATGCTTCGACTGCTTGATGGAATTTCCCGCGATCGCAATGTGGATCGTGGTCTTTTGATCCGAGATCTGGAACTGGCGATGGTGTCGGCGGCAAGGAAGTATTTCAACACGCTGGATACGGAAGAGTTTGCCTGCAAGATTGATCAGGTGACGGGAACGATGACGCTGATGCGGCACGGCGAGCCACTGGAAATGCCTCCGGCGGCCTTCGGTCGCATTGCAGCACAGACCTTCAAGCAGGTGATGATTCAGAAATTCCGCGACGATGAGCGGGCGACGATCAAGGAGGACTTTGGCCGTCGCCTGAATGAGATCGTGACGGGAACCGCGCAGCGCTACGAGGGCGGAACTCTGGTGGTGCAGGTGGATCGCGCTGAGGCGTACATGCGCAAGAGCGAGCAGATTCCCGGCGAGCAGTTTGAGCCGGGTGATCGGGTGCGCTGCCTGGTGCTGGATGTCAAAGAAGCGGGCAGCAAGGTTGAGGTGCACGTGTCGCGTTCGCACCCGGACTTCATCAAGCGTCTGTTTGAGGTGGAAGTGCCGGAAGTGGCAGAGAAGATCATCGAGATCAAGGGCATGGCCCGCGAGGCGGGGTATCGCACCAAGATCGCGGTGGCGAGCGTGGACAGCAAAGTGGACGCGGTGGGAGCGTGCGTGGGCGTGCGCGGCAGCCGCATCAAGAACATTGTCGACGAATTGAACGGCGAGAAAATCGACATCGTGCGATACAACGAGTCGAGCCAGATCCTGATTCAGAACGCGCTCAAGCCGGCGGAAGTTTCGGAAATCTCGCTGTGCTTTGAACTGGGACGCGCCACCGTGGTGGTTCGTGATGACCAGTTGTCGCTCGCCATCGGCAAGCGAGGCCAGAATGTGCGTCTGGCGGCACGACTGACGGGTTGGGACGTGGACATCCTGACGCCGGAAGAATTCAACAAGGGCCTA
>CAYTYD010000419.1:0-2023 GCA_964441555.1 uncultured Phycisphaeraceae bacterium
CATCATCGCCAAGAAAATCCGCGACGATCTGGGCGTGCTTGCCATGCACCGGCGAGCCATCCCTGGCCATGAGAAAGCCGCACGGTGAATCAGTGAACAACTCCACCCCCGGTGTGGGGACGAAAAGGTCACCATCAAAACCGGTCGCGAGCAGAATGGCGATCAATTCACCCGGATGAGCCGCGACCAGCCGCTCCTCCACCACCACCCATTCCAATCCGGTCCGCTGCGCTAGTTCGATCGCCTCATTGGCATCAGCAATGCACTCCACCAGCAACTCGGGCAAGGGCTCATCCTGCCACAGGGCATGCACCATCGCGGCTTGCTCCTGCACCAGCACCTTGGCCTTGATGAATGATGGGCCACGCTCCGCATCCTCCATGTCATCCATATCGCCCATGGCGTGCGTCACCGCCTGCAGATTGATCAACGCCGGAATCGCGTTTCGCCAACGCTCACCCTCGGCGGTTTTTGGCAAGTGCATCGAAGCCCGCGCGAGAGCCACCCATTTGGCCAGCAAAATGGTCCACGTCGTCGCAGGTGTGTCTTGGTTGAAAGATGCGGTATCTCCGGTCGCGGTCATGAACACAGCGTAGGACAAAGGCACATCCACCAAACTCGCAAATGAAGTCCTTGAGTTTGGGGTTGGCATCACTGTTGGCAAAGGGAAGCTTGCTCGATCGCCCGAATCGCATCACTCAAATCCGCAAAAAGGTCCTGCATAAATCCTGCCTCACGAGCCAGCAGGCGCTTGCCCACCGAGTGCGTGGGGTGCAGCACAATCTCCTGCGCAGGGCGGAAAATGCACGGCTCAATCTCTCCATCCTGCTCGCACAGCATCCATTCCATGTCGTGCTCTGCACACAGAAGATCACCCAGCGCGACACCCAGGATATCCGGAAACCATCCGCTTTCGCACGCGATGCGAACACTCCCACTGACAAGGGCCCGCGTCACTTCGTCACAACTTTCCAACAAAGCGATATCGCCCGCCGCGCGCAAACCAACCACCGTTCGCATCGTGGCAATATTTCCACGAGCGCGGCGCAGCCAACGCGTCTCCGCCCGTCCCAGCGGCAGGATCTGGCTTCCTCGTGTTGTGACAATTCTCCCAGACGACATCGTGAGCCCTCAAACTCTCGATACGCAAGATACCAAACTTTTGCGGCTGAGGGAAGATCGACCATATAGGGTTTTCACCCCCAGGAAAACAACTCATTCAGTCCGAAATTCGCGCAATCCTCGCCCGCACTGGGGAGAATCCCCGTGAACCTGGGCAAACACACATGCCGTGATGCACGATCGCAACTGTTCCACGAATCACACAGAACACTCAATCCTGAAAGATCGATTTCGGCTCCTCGTCCTCTGGCCGCAGAAACTTCTGCACGTTCTCTTGCTCCAGCATGCCAAAAACCCACTCCGTCAGCGTCTGCCCCGGCTCATCAATCCGCTTCTGCGCCGAATCAATCGGGAACATCAGAATCGTTTCGCCATCCAGTTCACCATACAACGCCATCGCCTCGCCATACTCATCCACAACACACTTCCAATCCACGCGCAGATACGACCGCAACAACTCGCCGCACATGCATCCCAGCACCAAAGCCATCGCTTCCGCACCCAGCTCCGGCTCCTTCTTCCCTCGCCAATTCTCCAGCAGCATGTCCGCAATCTCAGAGGTATCTGCTTCTTCCGGTGGCTCTGGCACTTCCTCTTCTGCCAACTCCATGAATTTCACGATGCAACTCCGCAAGAGATGCGTCTGATCCTCATTCAACTCTATGATTTTCTGATCTGGCATCAATCAATACCTCGCTTTCGCAACCCAATCTTCTCCCCTCCCCAGCATACCTCTATTTCCTACACTCGTGCCGCATGTCCAACGCTCCCCAATCCTCGCCTGCATCTGCACCCTCCCTGCGCGATATCACCAAGGACGCCCTGGCGGCCGAGGCCAAACTTCGCGAAGGTGGCGGCAGCAAAGCCATCGACCGCCAGCACGAAAAAGGCCGCCTCACCG
>CAYTYD010000420.1:0-1962 GCA_964441555.1 uncultured Phycisphaeraceae bacterium
TCAGGGGATGCAATGACGGCTGGCAACGCATCGCCTCGTGGGCAAAACGAAGCTGAAGACGAGCCAGTGATGATTGTGTAGAAAATGTGGAGAACTTTGCTCCACTTGCGTTTGGAGAGGGAGGCGGCTACGGTGTTTGAGTCACGTCACGGATTCGGCGTGGCAGCAGTGCACGAAAGACCAATGGATGGTCGACTCGATTCCGAGCACTCCATCCTGCGGCCATCTATCGGCGCATCGCAACATCCTGCTCCAGTTTCTGGTCTCCGACGCACGATGCGTTCCAACGGTCAAGGAGTCGACCAATGGCGATGACCAAGAGTTCTCGTGGCGCGCGCAATAGCGGCAGATACGCCGCTCGGCACGCCGAAGCAAGTAAAGTTCGCACGCGGTACGACGACATGTCGATGCCGGATGTGTGGCGTGAATATCAGCGCACACAGGCGGTTGCGATTCGCAATTTCCTGATGGAGAAGTTCCTCCCACTCGTGCGTTACAACGCCGAGCGTATCTACACCCGTCTGCCTGACGAAGTGGATATTGAGGATCTCATGTCCGCAGGAATGTTTGGCCTGATGGACGCCATCGACGCGTTCGATCTGGAGCGCCAGGTCAAGTTTGAGACCTATTGCGCCCCACGAATCCGTGGTGCGATTCTCGATGAATTGCGCTCCATGGACTGGGTCCCCCGTCTGGTGCGGTACCGCACCGCTCGCGTCGAGAGCGTGCGCCAGGAAATCGAGATGGGCCGGGGTACTCCCGCCACCGAGAACGAAATCGCTGAGAAGATGGGAGTGAACGCTGACGAGTTTGAAAAGCTCGAGCGCGACAGCAAGGTGGTGAGCACTCGCAGTCTCACGCAGCGCAGTTTCCCGTCTGATGGCGGCCGCGAAGTGCGCGAGATCGACGTCATCAAGGACGAGCGTCAGCACAATCCCGTGGCGGAATTCCACCGCCGCGATATGCGCGACATGATCACCAAGGGCTTGTCCCGCGCCGAGCGTCTGATCGTGATTCTGTATTACTACGAAGGCATGACGATGAAGGAAATCGGCGCGACGCTCGATCTGTCTGAAAGCCGCGTCAGCCAGATGCACTCTTCGATTCTGGCACGCCTCAAAGCCCAGATGCAGCATCGCAGTGGCGATCTTGAGCCCGCTGATTCACTCTGATTGTGTGCAGTTAACGATGGATGACTCCCCGCAGGTCCGGGCACTTTGTCCGGGCCTGCGAGTTTTTTGCGGTTCTACGCTTCATCGCGTGATGTCAAACTCGCACTCATCCGTTCTCGCGGCGATCGCTCTCGGCAGCAATCTGGGCGACCGTGCCGCCAATCTGCGAGGATCGCTGGATGCCTTGGATCGTGCGGCTCAAATTCGAGTTGACCGTGTGTCAGAGATGATCGAGACCGAACCAGTCGGTGTCACCGACCAACCCAGGTTCTTGAATGCCGCAGCACTGGTACACACAACTCTGGGGCCGCTGGAATTGTTACGCACATGTCACGCCATTGAACGCGCTCTGGGCCGCGACCGTGGGCTGGAGCGGCGGTGGGGGCCCCGCACCATCGATCTGGATCTGCTTTTGTATGGCGATTGGATGGGCGATTCAGATGGTCTCACCGTTCCGCATCCACGCATGGCTGAACGCGTGTTTGTGCTGCTGCCGCTGTCTTCCATCGCGCCGGGGATGGTGATTCCAGGCCGAGGCATGACGGTGTCTGACGCTCTGATTCAGGCACAAAGGCGAGAGAACCGGGCAACCCTTCCGACGTCATAATCTTCACGCATGTCACGATCACCCTTCCGGATTCAATGTGGTGCATGGCTTTTGTTTCTGAGCTATGTGATCGCCGTTGCGCAGGCTCAAACCGAATTGCGCGACGAAACCAGAACACCTGCCTTTACTCCTCCTTCGGTTTCGCCATCGGTACCGCTCCCGGTTCCGGGTGATGCAGTGCCG
>CAYTYD010000421.1:0-1952 GCA_964441555.1 uncultured Phycisphaeraceae bacterium
ACTCCCGCCATCGTCGCCCAATCCAGCGGCGAATACCTTCACGATCCCGTCTGGGCTCGCGATTTCTATTACAGCGAGGAAGCCGCTCGCGGACAGGATTGCCGCGAAGACCTCGCCTCCCCCGGCATCTTCCAATACGACCTGAAAACCGGCCCCGCCGTCACCGTCTTTGAAGCCCTCGATCCCCACCTTCCTGCTCCCAGCTGCATCAACGCCAGCGGCACAGTTGATCTCTGGCGTGCTGCAGAATTGCGCCGCCGCAAGCATCACGATCTCCTCACCCGCGCCGGCTCCGCTTTCATCGTGCATCGCGGCACGGCATCTGCCAAAACCCCGGGCCGCTCCATCATCGCTGGCTACCCCTGGTTCACCGATTGGGGACGCGACACCTTCATCGCCATGCGTGGCCTGTGCCTTGCCACCGGCCAACTCGAAGACGCCCGCGCCATTCTTCTCGCCTGGGCTGCAACCATCGATCAAGGGCAGATTCCCAATCGCTTCGTCGATGATGGTGAAGCGCCGGAGTTCAACTCCGTCGATGCCTCGCTGTGGTTTGTCATCGCCGCCGGAGAGTTCCTCGCTCGCGTCAAGGCCGATGCTCGCTTGTGCACACCTCTCGAACGCACCACCCTCGAGTCGGCGATTCTCAGCATCGTGCGTGGCTATCGCGATGGCACCCGATTCAACATCGGCATGGATACGCGTGATGGCCTCATCCGCGCCGGTGAGGCGGGTTACGCCCTCACGTGGATGGATGCACGCATCGGCACCTGGTGCATCACGCCTCGCATCGGCAAGCCCGTTGAGATCCAAGCCCTCTGGATCAACGCCCTCGCCATCGCCGAAACCATCGAGCAGCAGTGGGGCACCTGGCGTCAGCGCGCTGTCGATTCCTTCAACGCTCGCTTCTGGAACCCTTCCGCCAATTGCCTCTTTGATGTCGTCGATCACAACTTTGTCGATGGCGCTGCGGATGATGCCCTGCGTCCCAATCAGCTCTTTGCCATCGGTGGCCTGCCCTTGGCAATTCTGCCTGTCGACCGCGCCCGCTCTGTCGTCGATGCTGTGCAGCGCGAACTCTGGACCCCGATGGGGCCGCGTTCGCTTGCGCCTTCGCATCCTTCTTATCGCCCTCGCTACCAAGGCAATCTCGAATCCCGCGATGTCGCCTACCACCAGGGCACGGTCTGGCCGTGGCTCGCCGGCGCATTTATCGAGGCGTGGCTCCGCGTCCACACCGCTGGTGAATCCAATCCCGCACGCATCATAACGCTGAAGAATCAGGCCAGAGAAAAATTCCTGCGCCCACTCCTCGCCGCCACACAAATAGCTGGCCTCGGCCACCTCGCTGAAATCGCCGATGCCGAAGCACCCCACACATCTCGCGGCTGCCTCTTTCAGGCCTGGTCGATGGGTGAGCTCCTCCGCTTGGATCGCCAAGTGCTCAAAGCCTGATGCACCCCTGATGCACCCCTGATGCACCCCTGATGCACATGCGAAACAAAAGAGTGGCGAAACAAAACCATTCTCGCCCTTCCGCCTCCCCTCACACACTTCCTTCACATGGTGCCGCCCCACAACGATCACACCCCGCGGCATACGAAATCACTTCATTCTGCATCAGGGCCGTATTCACCTTGCCCGCCGAAGGCGTGATCGTTCGTAGCCGGTGCGTGGAGCGTCGCGCAGCGACAGCGACACCACCGGTAAGCCTCACGACAAACCTCTACTCGGCCAGTCTCTTGCCACTTCCTCAATATTGTGCCGCGAGCATCGCGGCATATGAAATCACCTCTTCCTGCCTTACCCCCTCGACACCTTGACACCTCGACACCTCGACACCTCGACACCTCGACACCTGAACACCTCTCAATCGCCTTCGGCGATTGTTAAGAACGACGCCGGCGCGCGCGCGCCGGTGGTACACGAAAACGTCTTATTGGACCATCCCG
>CAYTYD010000422.1:0-1919 GCA_964441555.1 uncultured Phycisphaeraceae bacterium
AAACTATTGGGAAGACGCGTCGGGAGAATTCAGGTGCGTGCCGGTCCTTGGTATTGGGCAGAGCCGAAGCCCAAGATGGGGATGAAGATGAAGCCCAGGAAGATGAGGCCCAGAGTTGTGCCAAGGCCACGACCGAAGGCCTTGGAGAGATCGTTGCACAGGATGATGGAGAAGATGATGTTGATGAAGGGGATGACGAGAAGGATGAGCCACCACCAGGGGCGGCCGACAATCTGTGTCAGAATATAGATGTTGTAGAAGGGAATGATGGCGGCCCAGCCCGGGTGGCCGGCCTTGGTAAAGACCTTCCACAGCCCGGCGATCATCAGCACGATGACGGCGATCTGGATGAGGAGCACGATCGTGGCGATCGCGCCATCGCCACCGGAAGAGGATTGAGCCAGAGTGATCGCGGCGTTGAGCATGGGGGGAATCTCCTAAAAGGATGGTGGGTTATCGGGCAGAATGGGCATCTTGCCGCAGGTTTTGCTGCTGGGTATGGGGTTGGGCGCGGGATTGGGGGCGAGGGGTGGGGGGTGTGGTTGGATTTTCGTTGTGGCCAGAGCTTCGATACGCTGGGGGGCTGTGCAATGCCCCTTTTGCGAAAAAGACCAGGACAAGGTGATCGACAGCCGCACCACGGACGGCGGGGCGATCATTCGGCGACGCCGCGAATGTCTGGCGTGTGGGAAGCGGTTTACGACTTATGAGCGGGTGGAGCAGACTTCGCGACTGACGGTGGTGAAGCGGGATGGGCGGCGCGAGGGATTCAGCCGCGAGAAGCTGCTGCATGGTGTGCTCGCGGCGGTGGGAAAGCGGAATGTGGCCCGGCCGCGGATCGAGGCACTCTTGGATGCGGTGGAAGAGGATCTGGCCAAGACCGGTGAGAAGGAAGTGCCGAGCTTGCGCGTGGGTGAGACGGTTTTGCGGCACCTGATCGATGTGGATCAGGTGGCGTTCGTGCGCTTTGCAAGTGAATATCACCAGTTTGACCACATTGATGATCTGCGTCGCGTGATTGATGAGATCGCGGCGCGGGTTCCCGAGAGCAAGCAGCAGGGGAAACTGTTCTGATTTGAAAAAGGGTGGATGTGATGAAGATGCATGCGAGTCGAATTGCAATCGCCGGAGTGTGCTTTGCTTCGTTGTGCGCTACGGGTTGCGGCGGTCAGAGCGGGAATGCCGCGGCGGGAAGTGGCATGTCGGGACGTGTGGGGTCTGGCGGTGTGGATGATGCGTATGGAGATGTGAAGAGCTCGCGAGGCGGCAGTACGGCGGTGACTGGTGCGACAGGAAGTGCGACAACCAATGAGAAGAGTGGCGGGGCCACGCTTCCCTCGCTCGCGGATGAGGAATCGCGGCGTGCCAAGCGCGAGGTGGAGCGGGTGGCGAATCTGGCGCGGATGACGGAACTGGTGCCCAGCTTGAAGGCGCCGGATTGGATTACAGCCGGAAAGGTCGTGAAGGGGGATCAGACGATTGTCCCGGCTTCGGGAACCGGAAACTCACTCAAAGATGCCTACGACGCCGCGGTGATCAGTGGCCAGCGCGAATTGCTGAAACAGGCGGGAATTCCTGCTGCGCGGGTGGTGATTGGCCGGGGCGCGTATCAGCGGATGGTGGATGGCCAATGGCAGGTTTTTCTGGAGACAGTGGGTGTGGGTGGAACCGGACCACTGCCGATCCTGGCGACCCCGGCGAATACGGAGAAGCCGCCAGTGGATTTGGTTGGGGAGTGATCCCTCGGTACTATCGCCCCATGCCAAACAAGCTCTACAAGACGGCGATGGATGCGTTCAGTGACCTCAAGTTCAAGGGCGTGCTCCGAGATGGGATCACCGTGATGGTCGGCGGCTTTGGACTCTGCGGCATCCCCGAGCATCTGATTCTGGCCTTGCGCGATTCGGGTGTGAAGGACC
>CAYTYD010000423.1:0-1904 GCA_964441555.1 uncultured Phycisphaeraceae bacterium
GAGATCGCGGCAGCGCTGGGCGAGCGTTATCCCAAAGCACTGGAGCGTGCATCACGGCTTCGCGCGGTGTTGTTTGATGTTTTTAAGCGTGAAAATGGCCTGCACATGAGCCGCGTGTCTGGCGCCAGCAAACGTGATGCGCGGACTTATCTCGATTCCCTGGAAGGTATGCCCCCCTTTGCCGCAGCACGGGTTGCGGGTGTCTCGATGGGCGTTCATGCTTTTGCTGTCGATGATCGCCTGCTGCGGCTGCTGGTGGCGGAAAAGGTGGTGGAGCCAGCGTTATCTTCCGCCGAGGCGGGGCGCTGGCTCGAACATCACGTGCCGGTCGCCGACAGCGATGGCCTGGTGGATATCTTGCAGCATTGGTCGGATACCAGCGCGAGTGCCAAGGCCGAGCAGGATGCCAGCGGCGCGAGCAAGCAGGATGGTGAAGCGCGAAAGTCATCCAAGGGCAAGGCAAAGGCGACCAAGGAAAACGCGGATACCACCAAGCCAACTGCTGAGAAAAAGGCCAAGTCGAATAAGAGGGCCATCGAAAAGTAATGAGCAATCGCGCGTCGCTTGTTGCCTCAGTGACGGCAGCGTGGTTGACGTGTGACCGACGTCGACGCCGCGGCATCGGAGCAGACATGAGAACACGCACGATTCCCGGGACGCAGATCCAGATTTCAGAAGTCGGCTTTGGCTGCTGGACGATGGGGGGCCCAAACTGGAATACCAGCACGGGTGCATCGATCGGCTGGGCGGATGTCAACGACGATGAAATTCTCGCCGGGATCAAGGCGGGGCTGGATGGTGGTGTGAACCACTGGGACAACGCGGACATTTATGGCAACGGCCGTGCAGAACGTACTCTGGCGGAGTCGTTTCGCACGTTGGGTGTGAAGCGTGAGAGCCAGGTGATCGCGACCAAAGTGGGCCATTTCAAGGGTACGGCTATTCACGCGTATGAGCCGCGGCACATTCGCAATCAGTGCGAGCAGAGTCTGCGAAATCTGCGGACGGACTACATCGACATCTACTACTTTCACCATGGCGGCTATGTGGGGCATGGGTACGACCGCAATGGCAATCTGAAGTCGGATCACGACTATCTGCCAGAGGCGGCAGCGACCATGCACGCGCTGGTGAAAGAGGGCAAGGTGCGCGTGATCGGGCAATCGGCGTACACCGTTGAGGATTTCGCGCGGGCTATTCCTGTGCTGAAGCCCAAAGTGGTGCAGAATAAGGCGAACCTGCGGTATGACGAATTCATCCGGCCGGGAAGCCCGATGCAGGTGTTGATGGCGCAGCACGGGTGCGGGTTTGTTGCGTTCGGGCCGCTGGATCAGGGCATTCTGCTCGACAAGTTTGATCCGGAGAATCCGCCGAAGTTTGAAGAAGGGGATTACCGAGGCGGACGCAAGGATTTCAATGCAGAGACATTGCGCGGGGTGAGAACCAAGTTGGCTGAAGTGAAGAAGCGGTTTGCACGCAGCGGCGTGAGTGAGATTGAGATGCTGAGCAGTGCCGCCACGCGGTGGGTGCTGAGTCATGAACACATTCTGTCGGCGATTCCTGGGTTCAGAAACCAGCGTCAGGCGACGTGCAACCTGCGGGCGGCGACGGATGAGCCGATGAGCCAGAATGATGCTGCGTGGATGAGAGAGCTGTTCTTGCGATAGCCGGGTGCGTTTTCACTCATTGAACATCACAATCAAAAACCCTGAATAGGGTTCTTTCCTCACTGGCGTAACGCAAGTTGCTGCGCCTGCAAGACTTGTGCAAGTACTTGTATGTCGCACACATTGCACGTATATTCCATGGTATTCTCATGGTTTCTGCTTCGGCCCTTCTCTTGGGAGTCATGTCATGCGAAATGCTCTGAATGTGCCATCTGGCGTCGTGATGTTTGGGATTCT
>CAYTYD010000424.1:0-1903 GCA_964441555.1 uncultured Phycisphaeraceae bacterium
TAGTCGTGTGTCAAGGGCACGATTGTGAAAAAGACAAAGGGCCGCCGTCAGGCGACCCTTTGAGAGAATGGGGCATCAGGAATTCAGGCGGTGGGAACGGAGGGATTCTCCAGATTCACCAGACCAGCTCGAATGGCGATGCGAGCGAGCTCGACGCGATTGGCGATTCCGAGCTTGTTACCCAAGGAAACACGGTGCCACTCGATGGTCTTCACGCTGCGATGGAGGCGCTTGGCGATCTCAGCAGTGGGGAGGCCTTCGCCGATGAGGCAGAGGATTTCCATTTCGCGTGAAGTGAGGGAGGCCAAGGCGCCAGGATCGTCGTACTTGGCGCGGACAATGCCAGCAGGGCGAGTTTGATCGAAGAATCCGCTGACAGGGCGCATGACGACGAGGACGCGTTGACGCTGACCCGGCTCACCAATCATGGGGCGGTAAGTCGTGCGGCGCCAAAGACCTGCGAGCATGCCATCGACAGTGATTGTGCGTGCGGAGGCGATGGCTTCGCGGATCAGCGACACACGCTCATCAGCAAACTCTGCGGGAGAAAAGTCGTGCAGGCGACGGTTCTCCAGTTTGCCAGCGGCGGGGAACATTTTGGAAGCCAGGTCGTTGGCAAACGCGATGAGGCCATCGGAATCTTGAATCATTAGCGCGACGTTGGAGTCGGAGGCAAGACACTGCCAGACCGCCGCGTGATCGGATACAGAAGCCGGAGCGGCACCGGAACCTCCAAACCCGCCTGAAGAGACTGGGTTTGAAGCGACTCCTTGCGCGGTGCCCCTAGAAAGGGTTTCAACCATGGGACCATCCTTGGACGCCGTCCGGGCATCCTGCACTCGACTCAGAGAAATCCCTGAGCCCAGTGTACGAGTTGTGGCCTTCATTCAGCGACTTCACACCAAGCCGCCACTTGAAAGCGTATCGAAATTCCCCTAGGCAAGTGTGAAACTTGCGCTGGGAATAGAGAGGATACATAGGGTAAACGCCCCCCTTTGGGGGAATCAGTAGGAATGCCGATTTTTAGGTGGAATACCTAAGTCCAATAATCATTTTGTGGATTACTTGGTAGTTGGGTTTTCGTCGCAATCGATCCGATAGTGGAGAGATGTCCGAGAACCAGTTTGCGCCCCCCAGTTCGAGTCGTTTGCCCTCTTGGCCACACGCAACGGGTGCGAGCCCGGACTCAGCAAACCTCTTGCGTGGTCCTGATTGGCGTCGCACGGAATTGGCTCGTGCGTTTCGTGTTTTCCTGGAGATGCTCAGAGGGTTTCGCGGCTTGCACTTTGTGGGACCGTGCGTGACGGTATTCGGTTCGGCGCGATTTCCGGAGGGGCACGCGCATTACGCCTCGGCGCGAGAGATGGGGCGGCGGTTGGCAAAAATGGGTTTGACCACGATGACTGGCGGCGGGCCGGGAATCATGGAAGCTGCGAATCGCGGGGCTCGTGAGGGTGGAGGCCGAAGCATCGGCTGCAACATTGTGCTGCCGATGGAGCAGGAGCCGAACAAATACGTTGACAAGTTTCTGGAGTTTCGCTATTTCTTTGTCCGCAAAGTGATGCTGGTGAAATACTCATACGCGTTTGTGATTTTTCCGGGCGGGTTTGGAACGATGGATGAAGCGTTTGAGACACTGACCCTGGTGCAGACAAAGAAGATTGAGAGTTTCCCAATCATCCTGATGGGGACGGAGTTCTGGAAGCCGATGATCGAATTCTTGCGTGAGAAGATGGTGGCGCAAGGGACGATCAGTGCTGAAGATATGGACCTTTTGACCGTGACAGACTCACATGATGAGGCGTGCCGCGTGATTCAGGAGTCTGTGGATCGCTCTCGCGACATCATTCAGAAGGCGCCGAGCCGGCTGTGGTGGCTGGCGGAAAGCTGAAGAGTGCGGCAT
>CAYTYD010000425.1:0-1902 GCA_964441555.1 uncultured Phycisphaeraceae bacterium
GAAAAGGTCATCATCGCCGCCATCTGCGATGTCAACCAGTTCAACATGGACTACGTGACGCGGCACCTGGCCGAGTGGGGCCAGCAGGACAAGCCCGACACCTACACCGATTACCGCAAGATGCTGGCTCGTGAAGACCTCCACGGCATTCTGATCGCCACTCCCGAGCACTGGCACGCCCAGATGGGCATCGATGCCATCCTTGCCGGTAAGGATGTGTACCTCGAAAAGCCCATGACCCTGAATCTGGTCGATGCGCTCGCGCTGCACAAGGTCGTCACCGCCAACCCCGATCTGCGTTTGCAGGTGGGCACGCAGATGACGAATCTCCCCAAGTATCACGAAGCCAAGAAGCTGATCGATGCGCAGGCGATTGGTGTGCCCACGTTCAGCCAGACCAGCTACTGCCGCAACTCCCCCAAGGGCGAGTGGAATTACTACGTTCTCAAGCCCGACCAGAAGGAATTCCCCAATTCTGAGTGGAAGCCCGGCGAGAATCTGGATTGGGACGCCTGGTGCGGCCCTCTGGGTAAGCAGGCCTGGGATCCCAAGCTGTATTCGCGTTGGCGCCGCTACCGCAAGACCTCCACGGGCATCCTTGGCGATCTTCTCCCCCACGTCATCACGCCTCTCTTCGTCTCTCTCGGCGCGGCCGTCGGCTGGCCGACGCGCGTCGTCGCCACCGGCTCGCACCTGGTCGATAAGGAGATGGAGAACCACGACAACGTGCACATCGCCGTGCAGTTTGAATCCGGCCACCAGATGCTCATCGCCGGCTCCACCTGCAATCAGCTCGGTCTCGAGCCTCTGATCCGCGGCAGCAAGGCCAATATCTACCTCGGCTCGCGTCACTGTGAGATCCGCCCCGAGCCACCCTTCGCCGAAGAAATCGAGAGCAAGAAGATCGAGTGCCCCGACATCGGCAACGATCAGGATTTGCACCGCATGAAGTGGTTCAAGTGCATCCGCACCCGCGAGCAGCCAGACAGCGATATCAACCAGGGCACCAAGGTCATGGTGATCATCGATCTGGCCACTCGCTCCATCTGGGAAGGTGGCGCGTTCGAGTACGATCCCAAGACGATGACGGCCAAGAGGGTGTAAAGACCCCAAGAGTTTTTCTGGATGAACACTCTAGACACCAAGCCACCTGGCTTGGTGTCTTTTCCTTATTTATGAATCGGAGTCATTTCATGGCCCCTGAGTGGCCCGCGATTCGCTATTCTTGATTTCCACCACATGGGCACGCAGCTTCTCCAACGCATCGCAGAAGGACACGCAGACGCGGTCCGCGCATGCCTTGATGAGTATGGTGACACGGTGTGGTCGATCGCCAATCGCTACCTCGCCCCCGTCGGTGATGATGTTGAAGATGCCGTGCAGGAGATTTTCGTCGAAGTGTGGAAGTCCGCTCATCGCTATGACGCCAGCAAGGGGACTGAAGCCGCGTTCATCGCCACCATCGCACACCGTCGACTGATCAATCGCCGCCGCAAGTCGGACCGCGGTCGACCGGTATCGTCCGAGGTCGAGTACATCGGCAGTGGCAAATCGAGCACCGTGGCGATCGCCGGATTGCGGGATGAGGCGGCACAGGCGGCACGGGCGTTCAATCAGCTTGATGAAACTGAGCGTCAAGTACTGCAATTGGCGATCCAACAGGGACTTTCGCATGAAAGTATCGCGCAGGCCACTTCAATCCCGTTGGGAACGGTGAAGGGGCGCATCCGGCGGGGGCTCTCCCGTCTGCGCGAATTGCTATCGGATGCGAGCCACGACCAGGAGAGGGGTTCTCCTGCCGCGGGCGCGGGTATCTCGCATCAATCTCCTATGGGGAAAGGAGGTGTCGCATGACGAATGAGCAGCGCAACCTCCTGACTCCGGATCAGTTGGCTCGCCTCC
>CAYTYD010000426.1:0-1849 GCA_964441555.1 uncultured Phycisphaeraceae bacterium
GCCCGTTTCTTGTTCTTGGCGATCAGTTTCAGATTCCGGGCATAGATCACCACGCCCGAGCATTGACCCAGCACGCCCACGATGTCCTGACGCCACACAAAGTAGGCAAACACAGCCATTCCGCCGAAAAGGCTCATCCACCAGAACGAGGCCGGCACCACGCTTTGTTTCTCTCTCTCACTCACAAACCATTGCACGATCATCCGCCCCGCAAACGCAAATTGACCGGCGAAACCCAACAGCACCCACGACACGCCCACCCACGATGTGATCTTGAGCAATCGGAACAGCCAGTTCGACCCCGCGGCCATCATCGCGTCAAACTGCTCCGGCCCGATCATCCCTTTCACCTGTTCCGACGTCAATGGCTGCGATTCAAAACCATCGCGCATCAGTGCTCTGAATCGCGGCGTCTCCGGCACCGTCACCGCCACCTTCTCATCAATTTCCAGATACCCCTTTGATGGTCCAATCTGCAGATCAACCAGTCGCGTCCCCTCGCGGGGCTTGATCTCATGATTCCACGGCCCCTTGCACAGCCACACGCCCAGCCCAAGCAAGATCACCATCAGTGCTGCGGGTTCCCATTTCATGGCCGCGCCTCCGCCAACTTGGCGTCAGGCGATCGTGCGACGTGCGCCTCTGTCATCACCGATTTCAATTCGATATTGCTCGTGGGTCGACGCCGATTCCGCATATACCGCACGGCAAAGCAATCGATCAATCCCGGGATGCCGCGTTGCACGATTCCGAATCCGTACTTGGTTTCACCCGCCACCCGAGCCCGATGGTTCACCGGCATCTCCACCACCTTGAATCCCAAGTGCCGCGCCGTCACCGGAATGAACCTGTGCATCCCCCTGAATTCCAATGGGAGTGCCACCGCGATCTCGCGCTTCATCACCCGGAGCGAACACCCGGTGTCCCGGATCGTGTCTCCCAGAATCAATCCCCGAAAGAACCGCCCGATGCGACTCGTGATCCGCCGCACCACATTGTCACGCCGTGCCAGCGACCGATCCCCCTGCACCATGTCCGCATCCGTTTCGCGCAAACGAACCAGCATCTTGGGGAGGTCCGCCGGATCATTCTGCAGGTCCGCATCCAAGGATGCCACCAATCGTCCCCGCGCTGCCCGGAATCCGGCGTGAAACGCCGCCGACTGTCCGTTTCCCTTTCCCGGTGGTGTGTTGTTCATCGCCACACACCGCAGCCATGGGCGCGTTGCCATCATGGCCTTCACGCGCTCTCTAGTCCGATCTGTCGAGCCGTCATCCACGATAATGAATTCAAACCCGTTACCCAAGCCGCTCAGTGCCGCACCCACCTCATTCACCAGTGGTTCGACATTTGCCTCTTCGTTGTGAGCAGGAGCAACCACGGAAAGTTCCGTACCCGGAACACCGCTTCCGGGTTCGTTTCCCACCTTGTCAGATACCAAACCATGCGCCATTGGCAGAGGGTAGCTAAGCGGGGGTGACCAAACCGGGGGACAAGTCAGGGGGGACCAAACCGGTGCCCCCTACACTGTTGCCCGTCACACATTGGATCCAAACTCATGCATCGCGACCCCAATAAACCCAAGGCCCCGCCCACCGTCTCCCTCACCATTCACATGGAAGATCCGGACGGCCTGGGTGCCTCAGAACCTGTCCGCACCATCATGGTCGGCAAAGGTGATTCCATCCTCGAAGCAGCCATGGATGTCGGCATCAACATCGAGCATGCGTGCGGCGGCGTCTGCGCCTGCTCCACCTGCCACGTCTACGTGCGCAAGGGGCTCCCGCTCCTCACCGAGATGGAGGACGAGGAGAACGACATCCTCGACAAGGCCTTCGCGGTGGAGTCG
>CAYTYD010000427.1:0-1834 GCA_964441555.1 uncultured Phycisphaeraceae bacterium
AACCCCCTCGTTCGCGTAGATCTTCGCCGGCAGTGGTGTTGTGTTGGAAATTTCCAACGTCACCTTGCCACGCCATTCGGGTTCCAATGGCGTCACGTTCACAATCAACCCACACCGCGCATATGTGCTCTTGCCCACACAGATCACCAGCACATCACGCGGAATATCAAACCACTCCACCGTCTCGCATAACGCAAACGAATTCGGCGGAATGATCACGTAGTCCAAGCCCAATTTCTCACAGTCGATATCGACCATCAACTCGTCGGAAAAATCCTTCGGGTCCACCACCATGATGCCGCCGGTCTTGGGCGTCGGCGTAAACACCCGGAATCGCGGCCCGACGCGCACGTCATACCCATATGACGACACGCCGTAGCTGATCTTCCCCGGACGCTTCACAGCTTCTTCAAACGGCTTGATCGCCAGCCGCCGGATCTGAATATCTGCAAGTACTCCCACCACCGCCTCCCGATTCCTGCCGGCAGTGCCGGCTCTCTCACCTCATTCACACGCCTGGGTCACCAACCCAGACACGCCCCCTGACCCATTTCAGAGACTCCAACTTTGCCCACCTTGCCGCGCCCACGTCGGCACACGACACCCCCCGACAACTTCTCCGCCAACATTTCTCAGATATCCGACAGAAAACCGAACGGACTGAGCAACCTGTCCATTCAGAAACCGTACAACATTCTATCATGAACCGATCAAATCACCAAGAATGGCGATGGCAAAGTTTGCGGCACACAACTCCCGCTCACCTCGCGATACACAGATTACCACTACGGATTGTGTGGTCAACTGCCCACACCCCCTAAATATCGTACTTCGCCCATATTCTCAATAGCGCAAACCTTGTTCCAACCATGAGTTAGCAGCGTTTTTGAAATCTTCACCTTCCTTCAGCGACCCCCAACACCGACAGGAGGATCTCAAAATGTGGAAAACTCTGACTCCATCATCGCCAACTGGCGCGGGCCACACGCAAACGCTTTCTGGCAGACGAACTACGTCATCCGCAAACGCCTTGATCGGTACAGATACACTGTCAACCAGTGGCTTGACGTTGCACACACGCACTCGCCGCAACTCCTCGTGGCCCACGCCACGCGATTTCTTCCAGGAACTTGCCCACATGGCTCATCGATGCACCGCGTCCGCAGTTGCCGCACTATTTCTCACCGCAGGCCTGCTCCTCTCTGCTTGCCAATCCACACCGCCTGCCAAGCCCGTGCCCGTTCGCCCCACGGTCGTGCGTGATGTTCCCGCACCGCTTCGCGGCATCGTCGGCAGCAATGTGACCATCACCGGCGTCGAACCGGTTCTTGTTTCTGGCTATGGATTGGTTGTCGGCCTCAACGGCACGGGTGGTGGGCCACTCCCCGACCGCATCCGCTCCAGCATGGAGCGTGTCATCGGACTCAATGGCATCGGCCGCGCCGAACGCAACGACGACTTTGCCACCAGCGGCATCTCTCCGGCTCAATTGCTGCGAGACAAGAACGTTGCCGTGGTATTGGTGCAAGCCGCAATCCCCCCGGGCCTGCCGGCGGGCGCGACGTTCGATGTCGCGGTCACAGCATTGAACGCCTCTTCACTGGACGGTGGCCGCCTGTGGACGACAGATCTTCAGATCGGTGATCCAGCCCTGGTGGGTGGCGTGCAGACGCGCAAACTCGCTTCTGCTGCGGGACCGGTTTTCATCAATCCATTCAACGAGCCCGGCAAGGAACGCAGCGGCGTCACTCGCTTTGTCGGCCGCATTCTTGATGGTGGCGTGGTGAAAGAGCCCTTCGCCCTCGAGCTCCGTCTCGATAACCCCAGCCACAGC
>CAYTYD010000428.1:0-1823 GCA_964441555.1 uncultured Phycisphaeraceae bacterium
CCGCTTCCGCGCCCTGAAACTCTGGTTCGTGATTCGCCATTACGGCGTCTCCGGCCTGCAGAGCTTCATTCGTCATCACATCGATCTGGCCACTCAATTTGAATCTTGGGTCCGCGCGGATCATCGCTTCGAACTTGTCGCTCCGCGCACTCTGAATCTGGTGTGCTTTCGTCTGAAAAACCCTTCCAATCTTCCTGACCGAAACAAAGATCTGCTCACCGTTATCAACGCTGGCGGACGCATCTACCTCACCCACACCGCGCTGCCCCCATCCATGGGTGGGCACCCGTGCGTCCTGCGCATGGCGATTGGCGGCACGCACACCACCCTGCCCGATGTGCAGGAGGCCTGGTCTGTCATTTCCGCCGCAGCGGGCGCATTGGTCACGCAGACCCCATAAACTGCCCCCATGCATCGATCCGCCGCGATCCTGACCTCGCTCTTCATCATCATGCTCGGTGGCTGCGCATCTGTGCCTCAGGATGTCTCGACATCGGTCCCCGCTTCCAACTACGCCAACACGTTTGAAGCCGCCAAGGCCACGCTCCGCGACTACCGCTTTGTGATCGAACGCGTGGATGCCCGCGCCGGTGTCATCACCACCCGCGCTAAGCCCACCGCCGGACTCATCACGCCGTGGGATAAGGAACAATCGACGACGAAGCAGGAACTCGAAGAGCTCATCAATCAGGAAGTCCGCACCGTCCGCGTCGAGTTCATCCCTTCCGGTTTGCCCGAGAGTGATCCCGTCATCAACGCGCGAAAAGCCACATTGACTCCCGCCGATCAATCTGCGGGCGACCTTCTCGACTTGCGAAATGCGTCGCAGGATCTGCAGTGCCGCGTGATTGTCTCTGTCGATCGCTTGCACCGTCCGGGTCGCTTGCTCAGCACCAAGACCATTCGCCGCACACAGAACTTTGAAGATCCCGAACTTGTCAGTCGTGGCATCGCTCCACTCTCCTCTGAGTCCTTGGGCCGTGACCCGGCATTGGAATCGCGGCTCCTCGCTGCTATCCAGCAGCGCGCTGCAAACCCCGCGGCGTCTTCGGTTGCACCAAGTTCATCCGTGAGAGAGCCCGCGCCTCAATCCGCAACCGGGGCAAGCCCGGCAGAAACTACTCCCGACAGCAAGTCCGCCGAACCGGTCGGCAGCGAGCCCGGCTTTGCTCCGCCTCGGATCGAGCCAGCGGAAGGAAGCCGATGACCTGGCCCGTGATCTGGATGTGCGACACCATCGGCGGCCTTTGGCAGCTCTTTCGCCTCGGCCTCATGTCCGGTTTTCGCTTCAAAGGGGACTATTGGCAATGGCGGCTGCACACCGCCTTTGGCCGGGGATATCCAGCGACCAAAGGCGAGTTGATTCACGCAACTTTGGAGTATGGCCGCTGGATTCACCGTATGAAACGGCTGGGGCGACGCACGTAACAAAGCAATTGTGAAGATGCCTCGGCGCGCCCATGCCGAACCGCTGTTCGGCTACACTGGATGCGCTGGATGGCCCGGTTTTCATTGCCCGGTTTTTCACGTTGATCGGAGTGGAGTCATGAGCGAGCAAGGTTCTGGTGGATCGCAGTCATCTTTTGCCAAGGCCTTTGTCCCTGGCCTGATCCTGGGCCTGGTGGTCGGTGCGTTGGCTGGCGCCTTCTTCTCTGACTTTCTCAATCGTCCGCCGGCGCTGAACCCCACGACCAAGTCGACCAACACGACGCGCGAGCGTGAGGGCTCGGGGGCTGCCCCCACAACAAACCCCCCGACCCCCCCAACCCCCCCCACGACGCCGGGCACCACGCCAGCCAAGCCCCCCGCCCCCAACGCACCAA
>CAYTYD010000429.1:0-1808 GCA_964441555.1 uncultured Phycisphaeraceae bacterium
CGAATACGCCGTCGACCGCGTCGCCACCACCGGGAGCGTCTTCCTCGGCCTCACCGTCGGCTGCGCCCGCTGCCACGATCACAAGTACGACCCGATCTCCGCCAACGATTTCTATTCCCTCTATGCCTATTTCAATTCCGTAGAAGAGCCGGGGATTTATGACCAGCGCCCCGATGCCAATCGCGCCCTCGAGCCATTCATGATGCTTCCGAGTGCTGAAGATCGCGCGCTGCTTGATGAACTCAAGGCACGCAAGGAATCTCTGACCGAGAAACTCTCTTCACCCATTCCTGAGGACGATGCCACGCGGCAGAAGTTTTTCGCGGATGCGAAAGCAGCGATCGGGTTGGATTGGCACATCGCCAAACCGACTGCCGCGACGAGCGTGAATGGGGCGACGCTGACCATTCAGCCGGATGATTCGATTCTCGCAGGCGGTGCCAATCCTGCCAACGACGATCATCTGCTGACGCTGCGCACGGATGACACGAATATCTCGGCACTCTTGATTGAGGCCCTGGGTGATCCGTCACTGGCCAAGGGGCGAGCCGGGCGTACAGGTCATGGCAATGCCGTGCTGACGGGGCTCACTGTGGAGGCGGTGTCGGTGCGTGATCCGGCTCAGACCAAGACCGTCACCTTTCGCTGGGCGTGGGCCAATTACCAGCAACCGCACACGCACCTGGCGGTGACCAACCTTCTCGACGACAGTGATCTGACGGGGTGGGGGCTGGGGGCGCACGAGGCTAAATCTGCGGCGGATGTGCCGCGCACAGCGGTGCTGCTGGCCGAGGAACCGTTTGGCTATGAAGGCGGCACCGAGCTGCACATTTCTCTGCAATATCGCTCTGAGCACGCTCAGCACGTGATCGGGCGTGTGCGGATTCAGACATCGCCGTTGAATGCCGCGGCGGCTGGCGTGTTGCCGGTGGCGATGGGCGGGTGGTATGTCGCCACACCCTTTGGGCTCTCTTCGGACAAGAACTTTGAGACCGCCTTTGGCCCTGAGAAAGCGCCCTTTGACATGCACGCGACGTTTGGCCCTTCACGCCTGGGTTGGAAGCCGCGTGAAAATTCCAACGATGGCGAGCCCACCAACATCACTGATGTGGTGTGTGCGTCTTACTTGGCGCGGGAAATCTACTCCCCCGATGACCGCGAATTGCAGGTTTCACTGGGCAGCGATGATGCGATGCGTCTGTTTGTCAATGGTCAAGACATCATCTCTCGCAAGATCGAACGCGGCGTGATGCCGGATCAGGATCGCGCGGTCATCCCCCTGAAGCGCGGCAAGAACACCATCGTCTACAAGATCATCAACACCGGTGGACCGGGGGCTTCCTACTTCAAGCCCTTGCCGCCATCCAGCGAACTGGGCTCGCTGGGGTTGGTTGCACTCCTGCCGGATGGAGCGCGAACAGCGGAGCAATTTGCCGCGGCAGGTGAGCAGTGGCTCAGGCAGAACTCGCCGCGTTATCGCCAGATTCAGGATGACATCGCCGCTGCGACCAAGAGTGAGAACGAACTGAACGCACGCATTCCGCGCACGATGATCATGAAGGAACTTGAGAAGCCGCGCGAGACATTTGTGCTGTCGCGTGGTCAATATGACCATCCGGATAAAGCGCGGCCGGTCACCCGCAACATCCCCGCCGCGCTGGGCACCCTTCCCGCTGATGCGCCGACTGATCGCCGCGGCTTGGCCAAGTGGCTGGTGAGTGCGGAGAATCCGCTCTTGGCGCGAGTGACGGTGAATCGCTATTGGGAACTTTTCTTTGGTGCGGGGATCGTGCGGACCACAGAGGATT
>CAYTYD010000430.1:0-1805 GCA_964441555.1 uncultured Phycisphaeraceae bacterium
GAGCGACACCCCCGGACTCCAATCCCCTCACCTCTACACGGTCTCACGATGCACTTGACTGTGCCCCTTCGATCTTGAACGACATCCCACATTCCGGACACGCCTCTTTGCCCACCAGACCGCTGATGTCATAGCCACACTTCTTGCACATGCCCGGCTTGCGACGACGGGCGATGATGTGCGTTCGCCACATCAGGGCATTGGCGATGGCGAGAAGGAGAGCGGGAAGCCAGAGTGGGAGCGACACCGCATTCAACGGCTTGTTGATGACCCCAACCCACTTCCAAAGTTCAATGTCAAAAGCATCGCGTCTGAGTAGTTTCCAACCGTCACCTATGTAGTCAATGCTTAGGATTCGGCTGAGATCAAAGGTGAAGTCGACATGGATAAGCCCTCTGTCGAGATTGGATACCAACATGAGCTTTGTGTCGAGTAACGACGCATACCGCAAATAGTGAACGCTAAACCACCCACTCCCAATCCACACCACCACAAGCACCACCGTCAGTATTGTCAGCATCCAGCGGCACAAGGTGCGGAGTTTGGGGCGCGGCCTCATCGCCATCATCATAACTGGCAGTGGTCGGGGGCAACCAATCGTCGAGGAAAGCTGCTGCACACACGGCTTCTGCTTCTCAGCCCGCAGGGCTCAAGGTGAATAGACGGGGGTCGTCGCGGAGCGACACCCCCGGACTCCAACCCCCTCACCTCTACACGGTCTCACGACGCACTGGTTTGTGATTTCGCAATCTCGAACCTAATACCGCACTCCGGACACGCCTCTTTACCCATCAGACCGCTGATTTCATAGCCGCACTTGATGCACATGCCCGGCTTGCGACGACGGTCGATGATGTGCGTTCGCCACATCAGCGCCGTCGGGATGGCGACGAGGACCACGGGAATCCAAAGAGGAATCCTCATGTTGATCACCGAGTGAACACGTTCCGGAAACGAAATAGCAAGATATCTGAAAAACAGTTTGTCTCTACCAACTTCCCAATCAATACCCGAGGGTCCCTCTCCTTCGTGTAATGCCCGATCAATCGAGAAATGAAAACCACCAAAAACAATGTTCGCTGTGAGCGTCATTCTGCGGCCATCGGAATTCCAGTACCGCGAGAAGAGCAAGTCGTATCTGCGGCTCCCAATCCACACCACCACAAGCATCACCGTCAGGATCGTCAGCATCCAGCGGCAGAAGGTGCGGAGTTTGGGGCGCGGCCTCATCGCCTTGATCATAACTGTTGGTGGCGCGCTGTAGGTCGCCGTGCTGTACATCTTTCATGTCCCTCCACTCGGCCTCTGCGTTCCTCTGTGCCCTCTGCGGCTCTGCGTTGAAGAGGATTTCACAGCGAAACGAAAAACCCCGAGCTCGCACTCGGGGTTTTTGCTGCTCTTGATTGTGTTGTACTGATGCCCGATGCCCTGCCTTTACAACAACGGATTCTTCGCCCCATGCGTGTAATCCCGCATCGGGCTCATATTCGGCTGCGGGTTATACAGCACATCCGTGTACAACTCAGAAGCATCCGGAACCGGTGAGTTCTCGGCAAACTCCAGAGACTTCATGCAGATGTCCTTCAGTTCCGTCTGCATCCCGTGGAAATCCGCTTCCGAGAGCGTGGGCTTTCCATTCGTCTTCCGCTCGTTCATCAGGTACGAAGCCATGCGATCGATCGAGTCGTTGTTCTTGTACTGATCGACCTCGTCCTTGGTGCGGTACTTCTGCGGGTCCGACATCGAGTGCCCGAGGTACCGGTACGTCTTGAGATCGACAAACGCGGGCCGCTGATTCTCGCGGC
>CAYTYD010000431.1:0-1793 GCA_964441555.1 uncultured Phycisphaeraceae bacterium
AGAACGCGTTCTCAATACCGCTTCCGTGCCTTCACCCTCATCGAGCTTCTGGTCGTTATTGCCATCATCGCGCTCCTCATCGCGATCCTGATCCCATCCCTCGCTGGTGCCCGCGCCACGGCTCGCACGGTCTCCTGCCTCACGAATCTCCGATCCTTGCAAACCGCCCAAGCTCTGTACGCCAACACCTACAAAGAAGCTCTCATTGATGCCGGCATTGCCCACGGTGGAGTGACGACTCAATCCGATCTCAAGCACGCGTGGCCGATCCAGCTGGCTGAGTTCTCCGCCGCGCCTTTGGGGCTGCGTTCACCGGTGGACAAGAGTCGTTTCTGGTCCACGAGCGAAGGGGGAACGTTCAGCGGCCTCACGCTCGCACAGGCGTTGGAAGCTGAAGCCAGCGGCACGCCTGCCAACCTCACCTCGATTGCGCGATGGACAAGTTATGGCCTGAACAACTGGCTGAGCCGCAGTGTGAATCCGGGTTTCTTTCCAGAGCGTGAGCCATTTGATCGCCTGGCCAAGATCAACAACCCTTCGGCGACGTGTCAGTTTCTGATGATGACGTTTGGCGATGATGGAAGCGAATTCGCCCGCTCTGACCATGTGCATGTGGAGGGTTGGGGAGATGGCCCTGCAAACTCAGCACCAAGCATCGCGGCGGGGGAAGCCCAGATCGATGCCCACGGCAAACTCAAGCGCGGCAACGCCTCTCTTTCCAATTACGGATTCCTAGATGGCCACGCTGCCACACACAAGTTTGAAGTGATGTTCAAGGACTTTGAAACCAATCGTTTTTATCCGCCCGTCGCAAACTGATCGCGACAGGTGCCGCTAGTTTCTCGTGTCCCGTCTTATTGAGATTGAATATGCAATACCTTCTCGCTGCCCCACTGCTTCTCGCATCTTCCTGCCTCGCTCAAATCCACGCGGGCGACATCGTGCTTTCCATTTCATCTTCCGGCGCGATTCAAACCAACGCGATCAATGATCAAAGTCAAATCGTTCCTCTTCGCGTCTTCGGCGCGGCATTTGGTGAAGCACCAAACTTCACCAATGATCCAGGATTCGATTGCGCTGATGGCACCTTTGCTCCGCTCAGCCAGGTGGGATTCACGATTCGTCGCGCGATCCGCGCGTGGGATGGTTCTTCTTTCCCTTCAAACGTGATTCCCGGGGAGAGAATCCAGGTCCGTCTCGGCCCGCTTGGTCCCACGCTCACACCTACCACTGACATTCCGCTGACAGGATTCTCGCTTGCGGCAAATTCGTCGGGCAAGTACCACCACCACCTCGGCTACACCTTGCTTGCTGCGCCGGGGAACTCCTCGCCTGCCGACGGGGTCTATCTCTATGAAGTTGAGCTCTTCAGCAATCAGCCCGGAGTGCAGACTTCGCAGCCGTTCTGGCTGGTCTTCAATCAGAATCGCTCCAGCCAGGAACACCAGGATGCCATCGCCTGGGTCGCATCTCATCTTCTGTGCGCGGCGGATTTCAACGCCGACGGCACGGTGGATTTCTTTGACTACCTCGACTTTGTCGCCGGATTCAGCGCTGGAGAATCCACTGCGGATTTCAATTCCGACGGTGTCATCGATTTCTTTGACTATCTCGATTTTGTCGCCGCATTCTCGCAAGGATGCGAATAAGTGTCACTTTAACGCAGCAAGTCTGTTCGTGCTGCGTGCTCGCGGAGTTTAAGAGAGGAGTTGTATGAAAGCATCACTTTTTGTTCTGGCTGGATTGGCTGCGGCTGCACACGCTCACGTTGGTGATGTTGGTGTGGCCATTCT
>CAYTYD010000432.1:0-1760 GCA_964441555.1 uncultured Phycisphaeraceae bacterium
GTGCCGGTGGTGGTTCCTTGCGACGTCGAATATTGGAGCGTCGTGGTCCCACTGCTTTGATGGCAGACCAAATCCGCTTTGCCATCCCCATTAAAATCGCTACTTGAAACTGCACCGCCCGAGCACCATCCCGTGAGCCACGTGGGCGGATTTTGTGTGAAGGTGGTGCCCAGCGAGAAGATCCCGGTGGTCACGAAGGTCGTGCTGACCGTCCCGCTGCACCAGAGATCGGTTTTGCCATCCCCGTTCAGGTCACTGGCCCCAATCGTGCTGCCCGAGGTGACGGTACAGATGATCCATTGCGGACCCGGCGCCGAAAAGGATCCCGCGCCAGTCGAGTACGCAACGGAGAGTTTGAACTGTTGCCCGGCCGGAACATTCTGGAGCGACACACACCCCAGGTCTGATCGCCCATCACCATCAAAATCGGCGCTCACCCGTTGGGTACAGGCAGAAAACACATCGCTCCCCCCCGTGAACGAGGCGGGTCCCGATCCCACCGCGGTCGAGAATCCGTTGGCCGTATTCGTGCACCAGAGATCGGCGCGTCCATCTCCATTGAAGTCCGCCGGGGTGATCCCGCTGCCCCCACTGCACCAGCCCGTGAGCCAGGGCGTTGCCGATGGCGTCACGGTCGACGCCGACGTCGCATAGGTCATCGTCACCGGCGGCAACGCCAACCCCGTCACATCAAACGTGGTGGGATTGATCGTCGCGTTGCGGTCAAACTGCTGTACCTGCGTTAACAGCTGAGCTCCAGTGGTAGGGCTGGGGGTATAGCTGAACTTATAGATCCGCATGGGGACATTGTTTGGAACCGTGTGGACGTCCTGTCATCGTGGACTCGGCACGGCTATCGCATGCTCAAGGGTTTCACGAATGAAACGGGTGTACGAGATCCCTCACCCTTCAAGGAAGTCGATGACCCAACCGGACGCCTACCGCATGATTCGCTGTCGCGCAGCGGCGGTGGACATTCGCACCAAGATCGGCAATCACTCCTTTCGCGCCGCGGGCATCACAGAATATCTACGGAATGGCGGGAAGCTGGAAGTCGCGCAACAAATGGCGAATCATGAAAGCGCTAGAACGACGGGACTCTCTGATCGGTGCACCGCTTCAGGTATCGTTGGATGGAGTGGATCGGATTGTGATGTGAGGTACGATGTGGCCAGAAGCGGTCGTCATGCCGCGTGTTCGGTGCGTGCATGGGATTTTCGACGGGTGCGCGATCCACGCGGCGGGCGACTCTCCATGGCAGCCCGCAAAATCCGGTTGATGCGCGTCTGATAGCCTCTCCCAGAGGCCTTCAACCACGTCAGCACATCGGTATCAAGGCGGATGGTGAGTTGTTGTTTTGTCGGCGGCCAGGCTTCGGTGGCCTTGGTAAAGAACTCATCACCGAGCGGTGGAATGTCCGAGTAATCAAGTGGTGCCGTCTCTAGCCGCCGCGCCTCTGCTGGGGTCAGTGGGCGAAGTGTTTTTTGGTTCTGTTGATAGCGTTTCATCGGGATCTCCCCATTCAGGTTCATACGCCTTCGGCGCTGAAATCAAACGAATATCCCTGTATGAGAACAAGCGGCTGATGATCTACGCGACGTGAAGGCGTCGGACTTTGATCTGATCGCGTCGGACCTGCGCCAGCTCATAGTGCGCTTGTTGCACGAGCCACCCGTCCTCGGTCCCGCCAAATGCCTTGGCCAGCCGCACGGCCATTTCCGGTGAAATGCCCCGTTTGCCGTTCACCAGTTCCGACAGCG
>CAYTYD010000433.1:0-1753 GCA_964441555.1 uncultured Phycisphaeraceae bacterium
AGCACCAGATCCGCGCGCCGTTCCGCAGGCCCCGCGCGAAACGTGAACTGATTGGCGACGACGTAGTGGTTGTTCTGCGGCTGCTCAAAGTCGATCAGCTTCACCGTCGCATGGTCGTTGTTTTCCCCGAATGGCATCGACCGATCGCCGCGCAGCCACGCCGTCAGCTCTTCATTGGCCTTCAACAGCCCGTCGGATCGCACCGCCAGCACAATCGCGCGCAGCTTGTAGAGGACTTCATCCGCGCGATCGGGAACCGCCGCGATCTCTGGATTCAGGCGCATCAGCGCCTCGCGCACCCAGTCCTCGACAAACACTTCATGCGGCTGACGCGGGATGTTGGCGGAGGAGAGATAGTGCCAACCGAGCCCCGACAGCTTGCCATGCCGCCGCGCGAAGCCGGGGCCAACCGCGGTGTGATGCGTGATGCCGCCGCAGAGCAGATCGCGGATGAGGGTTTCGACGGTGGAGCTTTCGGTGAAGGTCATGGTGCCGTCTCCAGCATCGCCTGCACCGCCGCACGCGCGAGCGAAGCAGTTGTTTCGGCCCGGAACCTAGTGCGACTCAGGTTCGCGCGGGCGTCAGCCATTGCTTCGCAGATTTCACTCTGTCTGCTTGGCGGGAGGCTCGGGATCAAGACTTTCTGGAGGTCGGAGCCCTTTATGCCTGCCACCGTCGTGAACGTCACGATTCTCGTGATGGCCCCCGTTCCGATCGGCGACCGGAACCATTCAAACAAAAACTGCGGAAGAATTCGGCTCGAATCAACGCGGATGCGCAGAATGGATGATTCAAACACCGCGGGCTCGTTCACACGATCGACCAGTACGCAGCGCCCTGCACCGGAAAGCACGATGCTCCGCCGCCCAAAGAGGAGGTCACCGCTTCCCAGCGAGAACTTGGCCAACTCGTCTGCATCAACCTGAAGGCGGGTCGTACACACATCAGGTGAGACGGTGTCATTCCCGAAAAGCTCGCCCATCTGCACGAGCGGTACTCCAGCGCCGAGGTATTCCGAAGGCTTGTAGATGCCACTTTGCGGCAGGCGAATGCACAGGTCACCAAGCGGTCGATAGCTGACGCCTGAGCAGGCATCACGCATCAAAGAGATACTAAGGGCCTGTAGGAGCGCGTCACCTGACGCACGCAGATTGGCGATCTCATCCGCTGCGGCTCGTAAGGAGTTCAAGGCCATGGACATCCGCCTCTGCTCCTCCAACGGCGGCAGCACGAACTCTTCTGTGGCAAGGGTCCTCCAATTGATTGTGGGCGATAGCGAGCCGACGGAGATGGCGACCGCACGCTCCATGAACAGGTCGCTCTGCATGAAGAAGGGCAGGAACTCTGGAATCACGCGGCCGGGCTTGGCCCGCAGAACCATCGCGTGGGCAGAACAGATGCCCTCGAAGTCTGCAACGGCGAGCTTGCGTTGATACGCGCGGCGCTTGCCGAAGATGATGTCTCCAGTCTTGAAACGCAGCTTGGTGGACTCAACTTCATCCGGTGTGCCCCAGCGCCGAATGGTCAGACTCTCGGGGTCCAGGTGTTCCAGGCCAACGTAGCGTTCGACTCCGGCCTTCGCGGGATCGTCGACGCGGTCGTTCACGCACTCTGCGATCTCCCCAAACTTCACCCGCTTCCACCCTGCCTTCAGCTCACCCATCGACCACCTCGCCCGCTTCGCCCACCAGCCCATCAAGCATGTCGACGACCGCGTCCATCTGCGTCCAGAACGTGCGGCCGGATGATTCCC
>CAYTYD010000434.1:0-1736 GCA_964441555.1 uncultured Phycisphaeraceae bacterium
GGTGTGAAACGGTCAGTCGGCCAGGTGGGAGTCACCTGCCGCAACGGGTGTGTGCGTATTCCACACCCATGTCCGTTGCACGACACGTCGGAAGAGGTGAGTGAATGGCCCTGCTTGACAAGGAAGTTCTGACCACGGGCGAAGTCGCGAAGATCTGTAACGTCGCGCCGCGCACCGTGTCCAAGTGGTTCGATTCGGGTTCCCTCAAGGGGTACCGGATTCCGGGCTCTCGCGATCGCCGCATTCCGGCATCTGAACTTGTGAAATTCATGAAGGCCCACAACATTCCGCTCGAGGGCGCGGCCAACGGCCGCACCCGCCTGCTGATCGTTGACGATGAGAAAGAAGTTCTCGACACCCTGGCCCGCGTGCTGGGTGAGCAGACCAATTACGACATTCGCACCGCACCCACCGCTTTTGCGGCGGGCATGGAATGCGAGCGTTTCAAGCCCGGTGTCATCCTCATGGATATTCACCTTGGCGAAACTGGCACTGGCGGCATCAATGCCGATGCCAAGGCTGTGGCCGACATGGTCCGCCGCAACGACAGTCTCCAATACACCCGCATTATCGCCATGAGCAGCAAGCTCACCGACGGCCAGGCGACTGCATTACGTTCCCAGTCCAACGGCGGCTTTGACGGCTTCCTCAAGAAGCCCTTCCAGGTTCGCCAGGTCGTCGAAGCAATCGAAGGCGTCCTCTCGATGGCTGCCTGAGATCTGCATCACACATTGCCACACCGTCCGTCGCCCGTGGTCTCGTGCCACGGGCGATGTGTTTTTGCAGGTTTTTCGTCACTGACTTGACCACTTGCAACGGTCGATACTCTTCCCTGCATGTCGACTGTGTTCGGACTCCAACGCGGTTCACCACTGTTTGCTGATGGGGCTCGGTGGTCCTTTTCACGCGGCATCGAAACCGTCGAGCCGGGCGGACTGCCCGTCGCCCCCCACCAGCCACGCTTCGGCCCGCCTCAGACTCTCTCGGGGCTCCCCGAACCGGAACAACTCATCGACAGCGGCCTTTCCATCGGGTCACAGTTGCTGCATGCCGGCTTTGATCTGGATGGGCAGCGCCACGTCATCATGCTGTATGACGGGCCGCGGCGGAATTTGCGCATCTATCGCGAAACGTCGGCCTCCAGCGGCTCTTTCACGCTCCTTCGATCGACTTCCATCGTCGCGTTCCCCGGCCTTGCATCCGGAGACCTGATGGGACAGGCCTCTGCCCAATCACCGGCGGGCGCAGAAGCGTTTGAGCTGTCGAACGGATTGGTCGTGCATGGCACACTGGTCCTGCTCTGCCGCGTCTACATCAAGCAGGTTTCAGGGGAATGGCTGATCTCCGGCAGCGGCATCCTCTACAGCACAGACCTCGGCGCAACCTGGATCCGGTACTTCACAGATACCGCCGACCCGCGCGATGTGGGGAGATCGCGCCAGACCGGCTGGGAAATGACGAACTTCTACTGTCCGGGCTCGACGTCAAATTCGCCGCCGCTGCAAGTTGTCATTCCCTTTTCTGATTATCGACACGCTGGGTTGCCAGTGGCCGCTGGTGGGCGTGCCTTCTGGTTCGTCATGAGCCGCGGCAACACCAGCCAGCCACTCCTGCCACAGACTGGTGTGGGGCCCGGAGGACAAGTCGTGCCTCGGATGGGCATGTTCACGCTGGACACTTCGCCGATCGGACCGCAGTACACCCATATTCACGCCGCAGCCATCACCGAGTACTTC
>CAYTYD010000435.1:0-1708 GCA_964441555.1 uncultured Phycisphaeraceae bacterium
GCCACAATCTGTCTGCAACTATCCCGCCTTGAACCAAGACAGTACCATCGTCCGCAACCGAGACACCCGCCCGGTAACTAGTCGTGGTGTAGAAACCATTCACCCACGGTGCGGCACTCGCCACCATGCTGAACGCGAAATGCGCACACAACACTGCGCACGACACACTGTTCAATCGCATCTTGCTCTCTCTTTCACTGATTAGCAGAATGCACGCGTGCAAACCAAGCCAATGAAATGACTCGATCTGCTCAATGTGGTGTCTGCTCGGAACATGTGCGAACCACAGCCCGCACCGGAACAGAGGTAGTTTACCTGAATGTTGCGTGTGCTTGCAAGTTGATCTTCATGATCTATGCCACGATTAGAAAGAGAACGCCCGCCATTTACCCATCTTGACAGCATTCTCCTTCCCGTACACTCTGCACATGCCCGCCTCCCTGCTCCGCTACTTCTCGGCCTTGATCATCTGCGCTATCTTCCTTTCCGGCTGCGCCTCAGGTCCGTCACGGCACGCTGATTCCTGCGGCCGTCCCACCTACTTCCCCTCCTCGCAAAGCTGGGAACGCCGCGATCCCGCCACCCTCGGCTTCGATCCCACCCTTCTCGCCAGCGCAGTCGCCTGGGCCCAAACCCAAGAGACCGATTGGCCCAAAGATTTCTCCACGCAAGAGAAAATCTTCGGCCGCCGCCTCGGCCCCATCCCCTCTAGCCGCGCCTCCACCAACGGCCTCATCATCCGCCATGGCTACATCGTCGCCGAATTCGGCGACACAACCGCCGCCGACCCCACGTACAGCGTCGCCAAGAGCTACCTCTCCACCATCGCCGGCCTCACCCTCGATCGGCGCATGATCCCCTCACTCGATCAACCCTGCGCCGCCCTCATCCACGATGGCGGCTACGACTCCCCCCACAACTCTAAAATCACATGGCGGCACCATCTCACCCAGACCAGCGAATGGCAGGGCGAACTCTTTGGCAAAGACCACAGCTTCCTTGGCGAGCGCGAATACGGCACCGCCGCCGCAAAGCCGCGCGACCTCAAACAACCCGGCACCTACTACGAATACAACGATGTCCGCATCAATCGCTTTGCCCTCTCACTGCTCCGCCTCTGGAAGCGCCCTCTCCCCCAAGTCCTCAAGTCCGAAATCATGGACCCCATCGGCGCATCATCCACCTGGCGCTGGATTCCCTACGACAACGCCACAGTCGACATCGATGGCACACCCATGCCCAGCGTCAGTGGCGGCACGCGCTGGGGCGGCGGCCTGTGGATCTCCGCTCAGGATCACGCCCGCTTCGGCCTTCTCATGCTCCGCCAAGGCAATTGGAATGGCAAGCAGCTTCTCTCCTCCGATTGGGTCGCGCAAGCCACCACTCCCAACACCTCACCCACGTGCCCCGGCGCACGCCCCGATTACAACATGCTCTGGTGGCTGAACACCGCCGCGCAGACGCACTGGCCCGCCGCCCCCAAGTCCTCCTACTCCGCTCAGGGCGCAGGCGACAACAGCATCTGGATCGATCCTGAACACGACCTCGTCATCGTCTGGCGCTGGCACAAAGGCGGCAACACCAAAGCAGAGTTCTATCGCAGGGTGCTGGAGGCGATGAAGTCGGAAATGCCTGCCCAGAGCACCGTCCGGTGACAAAGTGCCTTACAGCCCGCAGGGCTGAAAGAAAGTAGCCGGGGCGTGGAGGT
>CAYTYD010000436.1:0-1695 GCA_964441555.1 uncultured Phycisphaeraceae bacterium
CCCCAGCATCCGGGCGTACGCGGCAACATCGATCACCTCCGCCCCCGGCGCAATCGCGGGGGAGGGTGCGGTGGCGTTGTTTCCGTGGGTGTTGCTGTTGCTCTGGCAAGACATCTGGCAGATAGTAGGGAATGATGAGCGACGCCCTGACCTTGAAATCCGGCTGGTTTGGTGCCCGTGTTCTCTCGGCGATGATTACGTTGAGCGCAATGGTTGTAGGGGTTGGAGGTTGTTCACGATCGAGCTCCTTGGCGATTGTGGAGAACTCGGGGTATCCGGTGGAATTGACGCAGCGCGAAGTGCTGAACATTCACGTCATCAAGTATCCGACGGAGATTGAATTTACGAATACCTCGGAACGCACGCTGGGCCCTGGCACGTTGTGGTTGAATGGGCGATATGCCAAGGTGATCGAGGCAGTGCCGAGTGGTGCGACGGTGCGGTACACGTTGATTGAGTTTAAGGATCAGTGGAACGACTCCTTCCGGCGCGGAGGGTTCTGGGCCAAAGAGAATCCTGAAGTGCTGTACCTGACGCAGTTGGAGACTGGTGAAGGTGATGCGCGGACGCTGACGGGGTTTATCACGGTGCGTGCAGAGGAGTGAGATTTCGCCGCGAGAGGGACGGAGCGTTGAAGGCGGAATCGTGGAGAGTGCGTGGCTGATTCGAGCCCATCGCGTTGGCAACTCTTCAAGTTTGGGCTTGGGGTGTTCGCGTTTGCGCTGTTCATTTCTCTTTCCATAATCTTCATCGTTTTTCTGATGAACAACTCACTCGGCAATAGGGGCACGGCACGCGCCAGTCAGTATGTGCAAGGCGTGTGGTTCGTCGTTGGTTGTCCAGCGATCTACTTTGCATCTTGGTGGTACATTCGCAAGAGAATCGCTCAGATTTATCGCGCGAGCAGCGATGAGCGAGGTTTGCAATCCAGAATTCGCGTTGCGTTTTGGTGCTATCTGAGTGGATGGTCGCCGATCTTGGCCGCGGGTGCTTGGATTGTCGTGATGATGATTCGGGAGTTGTTCCGTGCGGCGTGAGTGGTGGAACATCTCGAATTCCGGATTGTTCGACGGCTCGCATCCCGCCGCGCCTTCTAAACTCCTGCCATGAACATCCTCATCATCGGCCCCCATCCAGACGATCAGGAAATCGGTATGGGCGGCACCATCGCCGCGCTTGCTGAGCAAGGCCACAACCTCCTCATCTGCGATATGACCGATGGTTGTCCGACGCCCATCGGTGATCGCCCAACGCGTCTGGCCGAGGCCGATGCCGCGCTGGCGTGCCTGCAACCGACTCGCCCGGGAACGATTCCTCTGCGTCGAGTGTTGATGGAGTTTCCCAACCGCCGCGTCGAGCACACGTTGGAGGCGCGGCACCGCGTCGCCGGGCTGATTCGAGCCCATCAGGCCCAGGTCGTGTTTCTCCCTCACGAAGAGGATGCTCACCCCGATCATCGCGCGGTGACGCGGATTGTGGAGGATGCGCGGTTTGATGCGAAGTTGACGAAGATTGAGATGCCGGTGCCGCCGGGGTTTTCGAGCATCGGGCCGCCGATCTATCCCAAGTGGTTGATGTATTACTACTGCTCGCATCTGCGGCGCGTACCGGACCCCACCATGATCTTTGATACTTCCTCGACGAGTGCCAAGAAGATCGCCGCAGTCGCGGCATATCGCACGCAGTTTGAAATGA
>CAYTYD010000437.1:0-1655 GCA_964441555.1 uncultured Phycisphaeraceae bacterium
TCTGGATTGCCCTCCTTCACTGGGCCTTCTCACGCTGAATGGCCTAACTGCCGCGCGCGAAGTCCTCATTCCCATGCAGGCACACTTCCTTGCCTTGCAAGGCGTGGGCAAGCTGCTGGAGACCGTTCAGCTCGTTGGGCAACAGCTCAACAGCCGTCTGCGCGTCCTCGGCGTCATCGTGTGCATGTACGACCCTTCCAGTACCCACACCCGCGAAGTCGTGGCGGATCTCGACCAGTTCTTCGAATCTGCCCGCGATCAGGATGTGCCGTGGCGTTACTCCAGAGTCTTCCGCCCGGCAGTGCGCCGAAATATCAAATTGGCCGAGTGCCCTTCCTTCGGCAAGACGATCTTTGAATACGCGCCGGAAGCGACCGGCGGCTTGGATTACAAGATTCTGGGTGATGTCCTGATCCGCGAATGGGATCAGGCCTTGGGTCGGCCAGTCCCGGAAATTTCCGTTCCCGTGCGCACCGCGCCTCCTGTTGGTTCAACCTGATTCTGTATTGTCATCATGAGCAACCACACACACGCCGGATTTGTCGGCCCCAAGTCGTGGATCGTCAGCGCTGTCATCGGCGTTGCGCTTGGCATCGGGCTTTCCCTCATCGCGCCCATCGCCTCCAGTGCTGGCATCGCGCCCACCATCCCCATCTGGCTCATCATCCCCTTCGCCGCGTTGCTGCTGTCGATCGCGCTGGGCCCATTGCTGGCACCGCACTTCTGGCATCAGCGATACCCAGACATCGCGCTGCTGCTGGGCGGGCTCGTCGCGGCGTACTACCTCAAGACGTTCTCATTTCCCGGCATCAGTGGCACTCTCTCCTACGGCAGCACGCAGATGCTGCACGCCCTCGCCGAGTTTTACTCCTTCATCGCCCTCGTCGGAGGCATGTATGTGGTCAGTGGCAACGTGCTGGTGCGCATCAAGGCGCCCGCCAGCCCGCTCAAGAACACTGTGATTCTTGCCGCGGGCGCAGTGATCGCCAATCTGGTCGGCACCACCGGCGCATCGATGCTCCTGATTCGCCCTTTCATCCGCCTCAATCACGGCCGCATCCGCGCCATTCACATCGTCTTCTTCATCTTCATCGTCAGCAATTGCGGTGGATCGCTCACCCCTATCGGCGACCCCCCGTTGTATCTTGGCTTTCTCAAGGGTGTTCCCTTTATTTGGACTTTGGAGCATCTGTTCAAGGACTGGCTGCTCGTCAACGGCTCTCTGCTGGCCATCTTCTATTTCGTGGACCGGCGTATTCCTGCCGCACCAGAGACTCTGGGGGAGCCAGCCACTGAGTACAGCACCACCGAACTTGATCGCGCACCAACCGTCAAGATCGAAGGAACGACAGGTCTGATCTGCCTTGGTCTGATGCTTGTTGGCGTCTTTCTCGACCCGATCCTGTCCAAGTACATCAACCTGCACCACATTCCCGTCGGTGCCACATTCCAGATCATCGTCGCAGTCGCTTGCTACTTCATTTCGCACCCCAAGTATCGCGAGGCCAACCGCTTCAACTTCGAACCGGTCAAAGAAGTCGGCATGCTCTTCACCGGCATCTTTGCCACCATGGTGCCAGCGCTGGGTTATCTCTCTGCCAATGGCGCTTCGCTGGGCATCAACAGTCCGACACACTTCTACTTCGCCACCGGCA
>CAYTYD010000438.1:0-1652 GCA_964441555.1 uncultured Phycisphaeraceae bacterium
TCCAAAGCTGGCTACGAAATCCTCATCGATGCCACCACCGGCCTCTCCCTCCGCCTCGGACTCGAAAATCGCTATGACGCCGCGGCACGCAACGACTCCAAACGCAACGACTTCACCTACTTCGCCCTCGTCGTCTGGAATTTCTGACCATTCGCCCGCCGGTACCAACTGATGCCTGATGCCTCTTATACTGCCCCCATGCCCCTCACCCGCGAACAAATCTGCCAGCGCGCTGCCCAGGAACTCAAAGACGGTTTCATCGTCAACCTCGGCATCGGCATGCCCACGCTCGTCGCCAACTACGTCCCCGCAGGCATGGATGTCTGGCTGCAAAGTGAAAACGGCCTCCTGGGCATGGGCCCCTTCCCCGAAGACGCCGCTGTCGATGCCGAACTCATCAACGCTGGCAAGCAGACCATCACCGCCCGCCCCGGCGCCAGCTTCTTCTCCTCTTCCGATTCATTCGGCATGATTCGCGGCGGGCACATCGATCTCTGCATCCTCGGCGCCATGGAAGTCAGCCAGGAGGGGGACCTGGCCAACTGGATGGTCCCCGGCAAAATGGTCAAGGGCATGGGCGGCGCGATGGACCTGGTCGCCGGTGTCAAACGCGTCGTCGTCACCATGGAGCACACGAGTAAGAACGGCTCCAGCAAGGTCGTCCCCGCCTGCACGCTCCCACTCACCGGCAAACGCTGCGTCGACATGATCATCACCGAGCTCTGCGTCTTGGAAATGGACCCGACCAAGCGCCGCTTTGTCCTGAAGCAAGTCGCCCCCGGCGTCGCCGTTGATGAAGTGAAAGCCAAGACCGCCGCAGAAATCATCATCCCTGCCAACGTCGGCATCGTCGGGGGCTGAGAAAACAACATGGCCTTCGTCTCTCGTCAAGATCGCTGGAAACTCACTTGCCCCGCCGACTCCGGCGTCATGGAAGCCGTCCGCCTCGGCGTCGGCACACCACTCGAAGTCACCCTCGACCGCTGCACCACTTGCGGCGGCATCTGGCTCGATTCCGGCGAGCTCGACAAGCTCACCCAGCACGATCCCGAAGTCCGGGCCGAGGCCACCAAAACCGATAGCACCACCGCCCGCCGCGCTCGCACAAGCTCCGCCGCGCCGCGGCACTGCCCACGCGATAGCACCATCCTCGTCCCCACCGAACACAAACAACAACTCCACATCCTGATCGATCGCTGCACCAGTTGCCACGGCATCTTCCTCGATGCCGGCGAACTCAAAGACCTCAGCGAGTTCACCCTCAAAGAACGCCTCCGCGCCATGCTGCACGGGTGACCTGAACGTGGCCCGCCTGTCCGGGTGGCGTGTCTTTCGTGGCACGGTCTTGGCTTTGCAAGGCCGTGTTTCATTCGCCGTAACGCGACGGCCGTCACGAGCCCGTCAGACCCGGGACGCAAGTTCAATTGCATCTCCATGCACCAAAGGTGCGTCACTGTTTCCCGATGCTCAACGCCTCTCAAATCTGAAATCTGAAATCTCAAATCTGAAATTCCTCTTCACACTTCCTCGCCCATGAAACGGGCGCATGTTGGTTGCCAGAGAGTGGAGCGATGCGCAGCATCGCGCAACCTCTGGCCATCGCGTTCCACTCTTCACCGCGAAGCGGTGGAGGTGAATAGACGGGGGTCGTG
>CAYTYD010000439.1:0-1604 GCA_964441555.1 uncultured Phycisphaeraceae bacterium
TCCACACTGTCTTTGGCTCGCGCGATGATCTGCGCACGCATCTGATGGAGGGCAACGAACCTCCGACGCAGCTCATCAACATCGCGATCGCCGAAAAGGCCGATGAGCGAAAGGCACTCGAACGCATCCGCATGGAGACGATTCCCTACGGCGCGATTCAGGCCGGCAGTGGCCGCCGCATCATCAACGACCTGATTGGGTTCATTCAACGCGCTCTCGTCGTCTCCTCCGCCGTCGCCGTCCTCTCCATGATCGTCGCCTGTTTCGGCGTCGCCAACCTCGTCATCGCCGGCATTCACGCCCGCCAATTTGAGTTCGGCGTGCTTCGCGCTGTCGGCGCACATCACTCCACGCTCGTGCGCCTCGTCCTGGGCGAAGCGCTCCTCATCGGCCTCACCGCCTGCGTCGTCGGCACCCTGCTGGGCATGCAAGCCATTTACGCCGGTCGCCAGATCGATGCCAAACTTTTTGGCATCGTCCTCACCTCTGCCCCGCCCCTGATTCCCACTGCCACCGCTTGGGCGTTCGTCATCACCATCACCCTCGCCGCGGCGATCCCCGCTGCCCTCGCACTTGGCAAACGCTCACCCCGCTCACTCCTCTCCGCAGTCCGCGGCTAAGGTTTTGACCATGGCCACTCCGCCCCCAGCATCGCCAACTTCAGATTGGAAACAGGGCTTTGGCCGCCGCCTGGCCATCTACCTCATCGGCGTCCTCATGGGTATCTCGATCCTCATGGTCGTGCAAGGCATCAAAGCCCGCCAGCGCGCAGCCCAGCAAGCGGCACCCCAGATCGATTGGCAAATGGCCCCCAATCCACCCCCCAATCCACCCACCGATCCAGCACCCTCACCCTCGCCGACAGCCGCGTCACAGCCAACGACCACACCCTCCACAACCACTCCCACCCCTCCCCGGTAAGACACTTCGGAGTTCGGCCCATGCAATACCGCCATTTCTTCCTCATCGCCGCAGCTGCGGCGTTGTTCTTCGGCTTTGTCTTCATCCGCATCAACTTCACGTTCTATCCCGGATACGGCGATGCGGACATCTACTCCAGTGTGACACTGGCAGTCGTCGCCTCTCTCATCTGGCTCACACTCGAAGTGCTGCACCACATCCTCGCCCGCCGCCCCAATCGCTGTTCCTGCGGACAGTCGCTGGCGGGGCTCAAGTGCCCGGAATGCGGCAAGCCGCAGGGGTGAATCGCTGACCTTTCTGACATCGATCACGCACGAATCGCCCTGATCCTCACCGGCGAATCACTACCATTCCTGCCCACTTTCTCGCACCTCCCTTCGGCCATCTCCACATGCCCAAAGCACCCACCAAATCCGGCTCCAAATCCGCCAAACCCGCCGCGCCCGTCGAGGTCGAATCCACCGATTCCCCTCCGCACTCTGCCTTACCGCAGCACTCAGCACTCAGCACTCAGAACTCGGCTTCCGCACTCAGCACTCAGCACTCTCTTCGTTCCATTCGCGTCCGTGGCGCGCGCGAGCACAACCTCAAAAACATCTCCGTCGATATTCCCCGCGATCAACTCGTTGTCATCACCGGCCTTTCGGGAAGTGGCAAGTCTTCCCTCGCCTTCGACACCATCT
>CAYTYD010000440.1:0-1599 GCA_964441555.1 uncultured Phycisphaeraceae bacterium
ATTGCTGACTGCCATCTCGCGTGGAATACTAATCCACCGGCGTCAGCGACACACAGCGGATGTTGATGAACCCACAACCCGCCGGAGGCGAGTATCCCGGCGCCGAGCGCACCGACAGCGTCACCGGCGTGTCCGCAGCCAGATCAATCATGCCGCAGTACAAGTTCTCAAAATCATCCCAAGACTTCGTGGCCGGGACCGCCGCCGACATCGCGGCATCAATCGGTGCTGCGGCAGGATTGGTCGATGTGTAAAGATACAGCAACGGAGCGGGCGTCACCGGATTTCCCGGATCACGGGCGTAGTTGATCGAGACTTTGTACCGACCTGCCTTGGTCGCGGCGAGTGTCCACGATGCCGAGCCGTTGCCGCTGGTCCAGTGCCCGATGTTGGGACGGCGCCCTTTGGATTCAAGTGTTGGCCCCGACAGTGCCGCATCGGGCGCATCGAGAACGATCTGACCACCATTAGATTTGTGCGTGGTGACGGGCGTGATGCTGGGTTTGGCGTTAAATGAAAGTTTGATGACCGGGAATCGCAGCGAGGGCTTGGAGGCAGGAAGCGTGATGATCGTGCCGCGAGGATCGACATTGGCTGCAAGCGGTGTTGAATCGCCGAGGAACGAGAGCGAGGCGGGTTTGGAGGCAAGGCCGGGCAGGATCAGTGTCGCGGGCTTGTCTTTCTCCGCCTCTGGCCAATCCAAAACGACGAGATACAGGTCGTTCCCTTTAGTCGTGCAGCGTCCCCAGGGGAGTGAAATGAAGGGGCTGGCCGTGGTGCCATAAATGGCCTCGCCGTTCACTTTCATCCACTGCCCCATCTCGGCCAGGCGTTCCACCGACTCAGGCGGAATCAGTCCCTCGGCAGTGGGGCCGACGTTGAGCAGAAAGTTGCCACCCTTGCTTGCCACATCCGCCAGCGTGCGCAGCAGGGTGTCCGTCGATTTCCAATTGACATCGTGGACTTTGTATCCCCACGTGTCATTCATCGTCATGCAGGTTTCCCAATCGACGCCAGGCAAGCCGCGGCCGGGCACTTCCTGCTCGGGTGTGTCGTAGTCACCTGCGCCCTTGTAAAGGGAAATTCCCGCCATGTCATCACGCGCTTTGCCGACGCGGTTGTTGATGATCAACGAGGGCTGCAAAGAGCGGCAATAGGCGTACAACTCCTTGCCCTGCTCCTCCGTCCAATTCGGGTCCCACTCACCATCAAACCACATCACGCCCAAGGGGCCGTAATTGGTGAGGAGTTCCTTCAGTTGTCCTTTCATGAAATCAACGTATGGAGGCCATGTCTCACCCTTGGGCGCTCGCTTCCAATCCAGAATCGAGTGGTAAAAGCAGAATTGGACGTTGTTGTCTTTGCATCCTTTGGCCAGATCCTTCATCGGATCCTTCTTGAACGGCGAGCCATCGACGATGTCGAAATCAGAGAGCTTGGTATCGAACATCGAGAAGCCATCGTGGTGCTTGCTGGTGATCACCATGTATTTGCACCCGGCATCTGCGGCAATTCGCGCCCACTCGGCACCGTTGAATTTCACCGGATTGAAATCCGTCGCGAGAACCTTGTATTCTTCGGCTGGGATTTTGCCGTAGT
>CAYTYD010000441.1:0-1596 GCA_964441555.1 uncultured Phycisphaeraceae bacterium
CCGGATGATCCGGCAAGACCACCGAGGCCAGACATCCGATCATCGCATCCGGCGCAGGTGGCTTCACACCCAGCGCATCGCACACCAGATCGCGCCCCTTGATCACCAACTTCCGGTTCCGCTCCATCACATCATTCCAGGTGCAGGATTTGCCGAGTTCCTCTGCCGCGATACGCGGCATCTCGGCCAGCGCATCCCCCACCGTCAAGAACGCGGTGGGGTCTGTCGTCCCGACATAATCAAACTCGGTCACATAGCGGCTGCGACTGGCCTTACCACTCTCGGCGAAGTTCGACAGCGTCGCCGGGCGCGTCACACCCTGCTCGCGCTCTGTCGTCCAGAGAATCGCGCTTCCCTTGGGTGCGCACAACCACTTATGCGCATTGGTCGTGTACCACGACACCCCCATCGCTTCCCATGTGCGCATGTCCAGCGGCACAAAGCCCGCGCCGTGGGCGCCATCCAACAGCACACGCACTCCAGCTTTCTGAAAGGCCGGCAGCATCAGCTCAATCGGCAGTACCAAGCCGCTGGGACTGGTGACATGGCTGATCATGGCGAGCTTGGTGCGAGGTGAGATCAACTTGGTCACGCAAGCGGCGATTTCTTCGGTCGATTGCACGGGAAATGGCGGCAACGCGGCTGTGACGATGGTGAATCCCCACACACCCGCCAGGCGGCGCAGGTTGTTCATGCACGCCTGATACTCATGGCTGGTCACCAGCACTTCATCACCGATGCCAAGCTGCCCCGCAAGACACACACTGAGCAACACCGCCTCGACGCCATGCGTGGCATTGGGAACAAAGACCACATCCTGTGGCCGCGCATTGATCAATTGTGCGACTGGCGCACGAGCCCGGTCATATTCGGCATCCAACTCGGTGACGAACCAGCGCACCAACTCGCGCTCCAGCCGGGCCCGATGCTCATTCTGTGCTTTGAGCACTGAAAGAGGGCACGCACCGAAACTGCCGTGATTCAGATACACGGTCTGGGGTTCCAGAGCCCAGTGAGATGCGAGCGCGGATGGGCGAGGCAGAGTTCGAGTAGTCATGGCGGATCAGGATAGTTGGGCAGCCATCGATGCCGCGTTATCCGCAACCATCACCGAACCAGCGTGAGCAACTGAGCGGGATTGAGCTTGGCGGCCTGCTCGCGGACCTGGGGGGCCAGTCGTTCGTAGAGGGACTCGGCCTTACCAGTCTCAGCGCGGAAGAGGGCCTGCAAGTCGATGGAACTGAGCTTGCGGCCACCAGCGTAATACTGCTTGGCCACCTGGCCAAGGGCATAGGTAGTGCCGAAAGTGAGGGCGGGGCCGGTGGCCTTGTTGACGACGGTTCCGGCGATACCGGCCATGGTGGAGCCGAAGAGGGAGCCAGCGGCGGACTTGATCGCGCCGGTGAGCAGCTTGCGGGCGTAACCCTCGATCAACTGTGACGTGGCGCCGACGCCGACGGTGAGGAGGAAGTCCTTGATGTGGCCTTTGTCGAGATTCACGCCGTGACGCTTGCCGATCTCGTAGACCATTTTCATTTGGAGCGGAATGATGGCGGCGGTGGCCATGGATTGGGGGAGGAGTTCAAGGGCTGCGCA
>CAYTYD010000442.1:0-1572 GCA_964441555.1 uncultured Phycisphaeraceae bacterium
CCAAATGTGCAAAGTCCGATGATGATGCCGGTGTAGTCCGCGTCATACACCTCGCGTCCCTGGAACTTACCAAAGAACGAGCCGGCAAACATCCAGTTGGATGGGCCGGTCTTGGCCGCGGCGGTGAATGGCCGTGTCGCCTTTCCATCTTCATCGAGCACGCCAACGAAATCCGACAGACTTGTGGTCTTGGCACCGTGGATCAGCTTGGCGTGCACAAGAGGTCCGGTGGGCGGATGCGAGATGAGTTTGCGAGTCGATTTGTCAAATGTCCATCGACCCGGTGTGCCATTCTCCAGCCGCAGCAAGAGGAGGGCGAAGTGGACATCGGACGCCTTGGCCTTGGTCACGGCGATGGCTTCGTGCTCTTTGCCACTGACGGGTGAGACGAGTATGGCTTCTAAAGGCACGCCGCGACCCGGTTCGCCGGTCGCGGGATCAAGGCAGATTTCGGCGGCGATGCGGACGCACTGCTGATCCACATTGACTTGCACACCGGGACGCACCTCCACCCAACCTGATAGGGGAGCGGCATCGGCAATCTTGACAGGTTCGAAATGCAGCGGTGCTTGAGATGCAACTGAGGGAGCGATGGGCTGCCCCGCGTGCTGTTGGCAGCTGCTGAGCAACAGGAGTGGGATGACTGGCAACCAGCAGCGCATCACAGCTCTCCCGGTTGGGCTCCGAAGTGGGTGCGGACGAGTTCGCAAAAGAGCTTGCCACGGGCTTCGTAATTGGTGAATTGACCCCACGATGCGCAAGCGGTTGAAAGCAGCAGAATGTCGCCGTCTTTCATGTTGGCGATCGCGGCGTGAACGGCGCGGTTGAGGGTTTCGCACGCGGTGTGACGTGCCGCACCCTCGGGAGTGGAGGTGGCGACAGCGGCGATGGCTGGGCCTGTGGCACCGATGGTGTAGATGCCTGCGAGTTTCGGGGCGAGTGCGCCGATGGGAGTGAGGTCGCTGCCTTTGTCATATCCGCCTGCGATGAGATGAATCTTGTCCAAGCCACTTTCACCAACAGCATCGAGGGCGAGGAGTGTTGAGGCAGGCGTGGTGCTCTTGCTGTCGTTGAAGAAGGTTTTGCCCTGCCACGTGCCGACGCGTTCGAGGCGGTGGGGGAGGCCGGCGAATTTTCGTACGGCGGCTTCGGCGGTGGGGTGATCCAGTTTGGGATCCAGAGCAATCGCGGCGGCGACGGCAACTGCTGCGTTGCGGCGGTTATGCACGCCGGGGAGGGCGATGTCGGCAACTTGATGCACATCACGCATCTCGATGCGGCACACGCCGGGACTGGTGGCCCAGCCATGCATGCCGGGGCCGAGAATCGCGGCATCACCGTGCCGCTGATTGGCGATGATGGCGCGTTTGCTCTCGCGATAGTGATCGAAGGTGCCGTGCCAATCGATGTGATTTTCGGCGAGGTTGGTGACGACGGCAATGCGTGGTGACCAACCGTGCAGCCAGTGCAGCATGGCGCTGGAGAGTTCGAGCACGACGCAACTGTCGCGGGTGATCTGGCCGAGTTGATCCTGCCCCATCTGGTCCAGGAGTGAGCCGCCGATGTTGCCAC
>CAYTYD010000443.1:0-1560 GCA_964441555.1 uncultured Phycisphaeraceae bacterium
CTTCCGTGCGTGATCGCCGAAAATCCGCGTCACCGCGGCAACCTCCGCCTTATCACCCAATGGTGTGCTGGTGCCGTGAGCGTTGATGTAATCGATATCGGTCGTGTTCAGGCCCGTGCCCTTGAGCGCAATCGTCATCGAACGCGCGGCTCCGCCACCCTCGGGGTCCGGAGCGGTGATGTGACCGGCATCGGTTGAGATGCCGCCACCCAGAAACTCCGCATAAATCGTCGCGCCGCGCTTTTTGGCGTGCTCTTCGGTTTCCAGGATGAACATCGCCGCGCCTTCAGAAAGCACGAATCCATCACGATCGACATCAAAGGGACGGCTGGCCTTGGTCGGCGCGTCGTTGCGGCTGCTCAGCGCCTTCATCGTCATGAACGCGCCCACGCACAACGGGCTCACCGCTGATTCAGACCCGCCCACCACCATCACATCCGCTTCGCCACGCTGCATGGTGTGATACGCATCCACCATCGCATGCCCGGAAGAAGCACACGCCGTGGCGTGTGTGCTCGAAGGCCCCTTCAGGCCGTATTTGATCGAGATATTTCCTGCCGTCGCGTTGGGCATCAAGCGCGGCACAGTGAAAGGCGACAGCCGGTCCGGTCCACGTTCAACCAGGGTCGTCATGCCCTCTTCGATGGTGCGGATTCCGCCGATGCCAGAACCAATGATGATGCCGCAGCGTTCGTGATCGACTTTGGTCAAATCCAGCCCAGAGTGCCTGAAGGCCTCGGCTGCCGCTTCCAATCCCAAAACCGAGCAACGGTCGAGCCGCTTGGCTTCACGGTGCTCAACGCTCGAAGGTGTCCAGTTCTTCACCTGGCCACCAAATTTGACGACGTATTTGTCCCAGTGCTTCTGGAACTCCTCACCTTCCAACGGCCCGATTCCGCTGCGCCCTTCGCGCATGGCAGACCAAGTCTCCGCGGCATTGGTGCCCAGATTGGTGACAGCACCGAAACCGGTGATCACCACACGTGTGGATCGAGAGGCAGGTGCCATGCGATTGCTTTATCCCAAGGCGTCATGACCTAATTGTCACAACGGGACTGCGAGAGAGATTCCCCCTCCCGACAGTCTTACTCGCCGCCGCGATTGGCCATGATAAACGTGATCGCGTCTCCGACAGACTTGATCTTCTCGGCCTGGTCGTCGGGAATGTTGGTTTCAAACTCGTCTTCGAATTCCATGACCAGTTCGACCTGATCAAGCGAATCGGCGTTCAGATCTTCCACAAAGCGCGTGCCGCGGCTGATCTTGGCCTTATCAGTGCCCATCTGCTCAGCGACGATCTCGATGACCTTGGCTTCGATCTGCTGCTCGTTCACGATCGACCTCCCGAACGAATGACCCCAGATGGGCCTGTCAATGGAATTAAGAAACACGATTGCGTCGTGCGGAATTGGTTTGGGTTGGCCCGAAAACCATGCCGCCGAAGCGTGGGGACATTATACCCGCTGCTCCGGCTCACACCCAACCCCAGAGAACCTGCGCGGCTCTTCCGGCCGGCAGGGATCTTCCTCATCCGCCACCCACGAACATCGCTCATTTCAG
>CAYTYD010000444.1:0-1526 GCA_964441555.1 uncultured Phycisphaeraceae bacterium
GTGATGATGGGCTCACGGATGAGGACCAGGCCGATGGAGGCGGGGAGCCCGATGAAGAGGGAGAGGCGCAAGCCGCGTTTCAAGACGGCTTGGAAATCGGCGGTGTTGTCCGCACTGCGAGAAAGCAGTGGCAGGATGGCGGTGGCAACGGCGATGCCAAAGACGCCGAGGGGAAACTGGTACAGCCGCATCGCGTAGGAGAGAACGGAGTTGGAGGTCTCGTCGAGGGGATACTTATGCCCCAGCATCGTGTCGCCGATCCAGATGGGCCACATGGCCCAGAGTTGATCGAGCATGGTGTTGATCTGGATGGTGCCAAGACCAATGAGCGCGGGGACAAAGCGACTGAACATCACGCGGGTGTGCGGCGTGATGGGGTCATCGGGTGTGGTGGTCAGCCGCGTCGGCAGGAGCGAGGGGCGACGACTCAGCGCGGCCATACACCAGATGACTTGGGCGATGCTGGCCAGCAGCGCGGCAGCGCCGACGGCATATGCCGCGATGGGGCCGTCGTGTTGCTTATGGATGAAGAGGAAGTAACCACCGGCGAGAATCTGAAAGAGGTTGAGGATGATGGGCGCGGCGGCAGGTGGCCCGAACTTGCCTTGCACTTGCAGCATGCCGCCGAGGATGGCGGTCAGGCACACCAACGGCATCATGGGAAGCATGAGGATGAGGAGTTGGAAGGAGAGACGGCGCTCGGGGTCTTGACCTGCACCCGTCAAGAGGAGAATCAGGAGGATGACTTCGGCGATCAGCGTGATCGCGCCGGAGACCAGGAAGAGGAGTGAGACGACGTGCTGGGCAAAGCGATCGGCGACGGCGGGATCGCTCTTACGGGCCTTGACGTATTCGGGGATGAAGGCGGCAGAGAGAGCGCCCTCACCAAACAAGCGGCGGAAGATGTTGGGGATGGCAAAGGCGCTCGCAAAGGCCGAGCCGATCAGTGAATTGCCAAAGAGGTGAGCCGTGAGGATGTCGCGGGCCAGTCCGAAGAAACGCGAAAGGAGCGTGAAGCCGCTGACGATGCGGATCGCAGCAGCCAACAAGCCACCCATATCGCGCTCGGCGGAAGAAGGTGTTTGAGGTGTGGGTGAAGGTTCTGGCACGCGTCACCCCTTATCGGCAGGCCAGGCATGAGCGGGTGAAAGCAGTTGGTATTGCTTAGCGCAGGGGCAGAATCAGCCCCGAAACAAAGACCAGCCAGTTGATGACCAGCAGTGGGAGCAGGAACATGCACGACAGACCGACATAGCCGAAGAAAGAGGGCATCTTGATGGATTCCCCTTCGGCGACGGCCTTGACCATGAAGTTTGGCCCGTTGCCGATGTAGGTGAGGGCCCCGAAGAAGACGGCGGAGGCGGAGATTGCGTGAAGCAACTGATCGCCTCGAGGGCTGGCGACGAAATCCAGAACCACCTGCTTGGTGAACTCGGGGTGCCCTTCGATGACCATGGCGATCTGGAGGAAATTGAGATACGTGGGCGCGTTATCCAGAACGGCAGAGAGCGTGCCGGTGGCGAAGT
>CAYTYD010000445.1:0-1518 GCA_964441555.1 uncultured Phycisphaeraceae bacterium
TTTCATTGAGATGGTGACGTATCGCCTGGCGGACCACACGACGGCGGATGATGCGCGGCGCTATCGCGACCCGGCAGAGGTCGAGGCGTGGGTGGGGAAAGACCCGATGATCCGTTTGCGCAAGTACCTCTCCTCCAAGGGCCTGTGGGATGATGCCAAGCAGGCCGCAAGCGAAGAGAAGGCCAAGGCGACGGTGGCACAGGTCGTGAAGAACGCCGAGGGGATCGAGAAGCCCTCGATCAACGACATCTTTGATTACACGTTTGCTGAACTTCCCAGCGATTTGCTGACTCAGCGCGACACGCTGCGGACGACTTCGCTTGGACAGAATCCAAGTCAAGCCGGTCTTGGCCGCTGAGACGGGTTCCCGCGTTCATCACATCAATCGCATCACAACTCGACACACTTGGGTGACTCAACATGGCACAACTGACACTGGTTCAGGCAATCACTTCGACACTCGATCAGGAGATGGCGCGCGACAAGCGGGTCATGTGCCTGGGTGAAGATGTCGGCAATAACGGCGGCGTCTTCCGCGTCACCGAAGGCCTGCAGAAAAAGCACGGCGCGGACCGGGTGGTGGATACTCCACTGGCCGAGTCCGGCATCATGGGTGTTTCGATCGGGCTGGCGATGGGCGGCATGCGACCCATCCCCGAGATCCAGTTCGAAGGATTCCTCGGCCCGGCGTATGACCAGTTGTGCAACCATGCCGCGAGATTCCGCACCCGCACCCGCGGCGCAGTAACGATCCCTATGACCGTCCGCGTCCCCGTCGGCGGCGGCATTCACGCCCCGGAATTGCACTCAGATTCCCCCGAGGCGATCTACGCCCACCAGCCGGGCCTGAAAGTGGTCATGCCTTGCACGCCATACGACGCCAAGGGGCTGCTCTTGTCGGCGATCCGCGATCCCGATCCCGTGATCTTCTTTGAGCCCAAGCGCGTGTACCGGTCTTACCGCGAAGAAGTCCCGGATGAGGAATACCTGATCCCCATCGGCAAGGGCAAGGTCGTGACCGAAGGTGACAACATCACAGTCGTATCGTGGGGCGCATCAGTCTTCCAGTGCCTCGAAGCTCTGGACCAATTGCCCGAAGATATCTCGGCGGAGTTGATCGACCTGCGTTCGATCTATCCATTGGATATCGACATCATCATGCAGAGCGTCGAGAAGACGGGCCGCGTGGTGATCGTGCACGAGGCCCCCAAGACGGCGGGCATGGGTGCAGAGATCGCAACCCTCATCCAGGAGCACTGTTTCCTGCATCTGCAGGCACCGGTGCAGCGCGTCACCGGCTTTGACACGGTGATGCCATACTACAAGCTCGAGCTGGATTACCTGCCGGATGCCAAGCGGATCGCCGAGGCGATTCAGCAGTGCATGGCGTACTAAAGCCAAGCATCAGGGATCAGGCATCAGGTGCCGGGCATCAGGCACCAGGGAAGGAAAAGACAGAGAACCCGAGCGGGACGATTCGAGAGAGGATACGTTTATATTTGCACAGGCCCATCAACT